>NZ_JAQMSD010000041.1 GCF_028330525.1 Spirulina sp. CS-785/01 | reverse complement strand
ATCGGCTACATTGGCGGCTACAGCGAGGTCAATAAGGTGGTGTCGCTGTATGACTGGCAGTGGAAGCGAATCGGGCAGTTTTCGGTGTCAAAAACAACGTTAATCAGGAGGTCAAATGGTCTATGCGTAGCCTAAGAGGTGATGAGTCTCAACCGCATCGTTCGCGCAGCGTCTCCGCAGGAGAAGCGGTATCGACTCACCCGCTTTCCTCCCCCACCTGTTCCGAGGTGGGGGAGGAAAGCGGCTCTTTTATTGAAATAGTCTAAAATTCAGTCGCTTCTCAGGAAAGTCTCCCTATCATGAAACAATAGGGAGCGTTCTGAGTGATGGAACAAGACGAGATTGACTGACCGTACCCCAAACGAACCACAGTTAATCCCATCCTGACCCCTTGAGGGAAAAAGACGAGATATAAACCAAGCGTCTCGTTTTTTATCCACTAAACGCTTAGGACACTTCCTCATGTAAGTGATGCACGGAGGAAACCCCATGGCACAGACTGATGAACAGTCTTTAATGCACGAGCAACTACTAGACCGAGACTGTACCACCCTTTCTCGCCATGTCCTACAGCAAGTGGTGAAAACCATTAGTAGTAATGGGTCTTTACTGTCTCCAGAGGCCCAAGATATTAGTGCCATTATGAACCGCTTGGGGTTAGCCGGAAAACTCATTGCTCGGCGGTTGAGTCGGGCCGGGTTGATGGAAAACGCCCTAGGAATGACCGGAGGAGTAAACGTCCAAGGGGAATCGGTCAAAAAAATGGACGTTTTCGCCAATGAAGTCTTTATCTCCGTCTTTAAGCAAAGTGGGTTAGTTTGTCGTCTCGCGTCCGAGGAAATGGACAAACCCTACTATATTCCCGAAAATTGCCCCATTGGACGCTATACCCTGCTGTATGACCCCATTGATGGTTCATCAAATGTGGATATTAACCTAAATGTGGGATCAATTTTCTCCATTCGTCAGCAACAAGGCGATGATTTAGATGGAGAAGCCAATGATCTCCTCCAAGATGGGAGTAAACAACTGGCCGCTGGCTATATTCTCTATGGGCCCTCGACGGTGTTTGTCTATTCCGTAGGGAATGGGGTTCACTCCTTTGTGCTTGACCCCAGTTTAGGCGAATTTATCTTGGCCGAGGAAAATATCACCATTCCCGAACATGGGCCGGTTTACAGTGTTAATGAAGGGAACTTCTGGCAGTGGGATGATTCTATTCGGGATTATATCCGCTATGTCCACCGTCACGAAGGTTATACGGCTCGCTATAGTGGGGCATTAGTGGGGGACTTCCACCGGATTTTATTACAGGGAGGGGTCTTTCTCTATCCCGGTACAGTGAAAAAACCTGAAGGGAAATTACGTCTCCTCTATGAAACCGCACCGTTAGCGTTTTTGATCAACCAAGCGGGAGGCCGGGCCAGTACGGGAAACCAAGACTTAATGAAGGTTGTGCCGGAAAAATTACACCAACGGACTCCTTTAGTTATTGGTTCAACAGAGGATGTGCAACTGGTGGAGTCATTCATTCAAGACCGCAACCGACGTACTTCCGAAGGGCCAGTAGCGGCCCGGTAAAGCAAGGCCAACTTCTCACATTTGAGGGAAGTCATTGGCCGCCTTAGTATTTAACGCTAAAAAAAGAGACCACTTAACTTGTAACCATTGAGGATTATATTTTATGACGACTACGAATCCTATTTATTCCATTGAACAAGATTACGGTCAAAGTATCTGGATGGATAATTTAAGCCGTGACTTGATTGAGTCTGGTAAGTTAAAGGATTTGGTGGAAAACCAAGGCGTACAAGGGATTACGTCCAATCCGGCGATTTTCCAAAAAGCCATTGCCGGGAATGAAGTTTATGATGCGGATATAGAAAAAGGCATCAAAGCCGGAAAATCTACTACAGAGATTTATGAAACCTTGGTTTTCGAGGATATTCGCAATGCTTGTGATATTCTCAAGTCGGTTTACGACCAAACCAATGGGTTAGATGGGTATGTGAGTTTAGAAGTTCCCCCTCACTTAGCCAGAAACACCGACGACACCATTCAAGCAGCCATCCGCTACTTTAACGAAATTGGCCGGGATAACGTAATGATTAAAATTCCGGGGACTCCGGAAGGTTTACCCGCCGTTGAAGCGGCCATTGCTGCGGGGGTGAATGTCAATGTCACCCTGTTATTCTCGGTGCAAAGTTACATTGATACCGCTTGGGCCTATATTCGCGGCCTAGAGAAGCGGGTTGAGGCCGGAGAAGATATTAGTAAAATTGCTTCGGTGGCCAGTTTCTTCCTGAGTCGGATTGATAGTAAAGTGGATGACCGACTGGATGCGCGACTGCAAGAGGGGGTTAGCGAAGATGTGGCCAGTAAGTTGATTAGTTTGAAAGGGAAAACTGCGATCGCCAACGCCAAAATCGCCTATCAGAAGTATAAAGAAATTTATGGCAGCGATCGCTGGCAGAAACTCCAAGAAAAAGGCGCGAATATCCAACGTCTCCTCTGGGCCAGCACCAGCACCAAAAACCCCGACTATAGCGATGTCATGTACATTGATGAACTCGTCGGGGCCAACACCGTCAACACCCTTCCCCCCGCCACCATCGAAGCCTGCGCCGACCACTGTCACCCCGGCAACCGCATCGAAACCGACCTAGAAACCGCCTATCGAACCATAGAAACCCTAGGCGACAACGATGTCAACATCAACTTAGACCAAGTAATGGACGAACTCTTAGAAGAAGGAATCGAAAAATTTGTCAAACCCTTTGATTCCCTAATGAGTTCCCTAGAAGACAAAGCCAAACAACTAGCCACAGTTTAGATCAATTAATAATTCATAATTAATAATTAAAAATTATTAGTTGATCTCCCAAAAGGGGACAGGGAATAACCCCAACAGGTTCGTAGTAAAGACTTCAGCCCGGTTCGTAGTAAGAACTTCAGCCCGGTTCGTAGTAAAGACTTCAGCCCGGTTCGTAGTAAGGGCTTCAGCCCTTCCCTGTTCCCCATTCCATCAAGCAACAAGTTCGTAGTAAGGGCTGAAGCCCTTATCCCAAAAAAAGGGCTTCAACCCTTCCCAGCCAAATAACTACTGTTTACTGTCCATTGACTATGGTGATACTCCAAGACAACCCGCTTCGTATTGGACTTCAACAAGAACGCACCCCCGAACCCTTAATCATGGTAATCTTTGGGGCATCCGGCGACCTCACGCAACGAAAACTCGTCCCCGCCATCTACGAACTCAAACAAGATAACCATCTCCCCGCAGAACTCACCATCGTCGGAGTTGCCCGTCGGGACTGGAGTCACGACTACTTCCGCGAACAAATGCGCCAAGGCGTAGAAGAATTTGGCAATGGTATCGGGTCCGAAGAAGTCTGGAACGACTTCGCCGAAGGACTCTATTACTGTTCCGGCAACATGGACGACCAAGACAGCTATCAAAAACTCAAAACCTTTCTCGAAGAATTAGACGGTAAACGGGGAACTCGTGGCAACCGCGTCTTTTACCTCGCCGTTTCCCCCAAATTCTTTATCCCCGGCATCCAAAACCTAGGGGAAGCGGGAATGCTGAAAGACCCCATCAAAAACCGTTTGGTCATTGAAAAACCCTTTGGGAAAGACTTAGGGACCGCCAAATCCCTAAACCGAGTAGTGCAAGATGTGTGTAAAGAACAGCAAGTTTATCGCATTGACCATTATCTCGGTAAAGAAACAGTACAGAATATCCTCGTCTTCCGGTTCGCCAACGCCATCTTTGAACCCCTCTGGAATCGTAATTATGTCGATCATATCCAGATTACCGTGGCCGAGAATGTGGGGGTAGAAGATCGGGCTGGCTATTACGAAACTTCCGGGGCCCTGCGAGACATGGTGCAAAATCACCTCATGCAGTTATTGGCCATTACCGCCATGGAAGCCCCCAACTCCCTCGATGCGGATAGTATTCGCACCGAGAAAGTCAAAGTCTTACAAGCCTTACATTTAGCCGACTTACACAATTTAGACCGTTCTGCCATTCGGGGACAATATTCGGCAGGGTGGATGAAAGGCAAACCCGTGAAAGGTTATCGGGAGGAGGCTGGAGTTGATCCCGACTCTCTTACCCCCACCTTTGTGGCCATGAAATTAATGATCGATAATTGGCGGTGGAAAAATGTTCCCTTTTATCTTCGGACTGGGAAACGGTTGCCCAAGAAAGTCACCGAAATTACCATTCAGTTTAAAGAAGTGCCGTTGTTAATTTTCCAATCGGCAGCCCAACAAACCAATCCCAATATTTTAACCATGCGCATTCAGCCCAATGAGGGAATTTCTCTCCGGTTTGAGGCAAAAATGCCGGGGCCAGACTTACGGACTCGCACCGTTGACATGGACTTTAGTTATGGGAGTTCCTTTGGAATGGCCACAGCAGATGCCTATAACCGTCTGTTGTTAGATTGTATGTTGGGGGATCAAACCCTGTTTACTCGCGCTGACGAAGTAGAGGAAGCCTGGCGAGTGGTGAGTCCGGCCTTGTCCGCTTGGGAGTCCCCGGCTGATCCCAATACCATTCCCCAATATGAGGCGGGAACATGGCAACCCACTGAGGCCGAGTTTCTCCTCAACCGGGATGGCCGACGCTGGCGCAGGTTATAAGGTTGTTTGTTGTCAGGGTGGGATGTTTTTGTTGTGTGTTTAACGTCTCACCCCCCACGGATTACTGTTTACTGTTTACTGTTTACTGTTTACTGATTACTGGTTACTGTTATGAGTTCTATTTCACCACCACTGGTTTCTTTACAAGACCCCAAGGATGTTTCCATTGATGAGATTGAAGCGTCTTTACACGATATCTGGGACACTTATATGTCCGGTGAGGGGGGAATGTCGGCCAAACGGGCGGCAACCTTTAGTGTTTTGGTGTATGAACCCGATGGCACACAGCAATATTTAGCAGCTTTGGGCTATTATACGGGGCCCATTGATGGTATTGCCGGGGGACGCACCCAAGCGGCGATTAAGGCGGCGCAGAAGGATTTTGAGTTGGAGGTAACGGGCAAGTCGAGTCCAGAGTTTGTGGACCGGTTAAAGAAGCGGTTTCAAGAGATTACGGAACAGGATAAGCAAACTCCGGAGAATTTACGGGCGGCGTTACAATACGCACCGGATTCCGATGGGGCGGGAATTGCCGATGCGATCGCAGCCGCCAATCCCTGTCGCATTATCACCCTCTGCCCGACTGTGGGGGAAGATGAAGGGGTAACAGCCCAAGTGTCCGCCTATTGCCCCATACAAAAGCGTAGTGGCACAACTTTGGTCTGTTGTGAGTATATTACCCTGCGAGGCACCGCAGAGGCTTTAGAACGCATTGGCGGGGTTATTTCAGCCTTAATGATTCCAGAGTTGCCTAAGTTTGTCTGGTGGAAAGCTACCCCCCAAGCCGAATATGGCCTCTTTCAGCGTATTGCTAATGATAGTGACTCGGTGATTGTGGACTCTAGTGGCTTTAGTCATCCAGAAGCGGATTTAACTTGTATCGGGCATTTATTGAAAGAGGGAATCCCCATCTCGGATTTAAATTGGCGCAGAATTGCCCCTTGGCAGGAGTTAGCGGCGGAAGCCTTTGATCCCCCAGAACGCCGGGCTAATGTCTGGGAGGTGGACCAAGTGGTGATTGACTATGAAAAGGGCAACCAGTCTCAAGCCTTGATGTTTTTAGGCTGGTTAGCTAGTCGTCTGCAATGGACTCCGGTTCAGTATCAGGCCGAGGGGGGTGATTATGATATCCGCAAAATTAAGTTTTTAGGCAAGGAACAAAAGGAGATTCACGCGGAATTGGCGGGCATTCCTACGGCAGACTGGGGCGAGATTCCAGGGGATTTAATTAGTTTAAAATTAAGTTCTACAAACCTTAATGTCGATTGCTGTACGGTGCTGTGTTCGGAAACGACGGGTTGTATGCGTATGGAAGCGGGCGGCGGGGCCCAGTCTTGTCAGATCAACCAGGTTACGGCGTTGTCGGACCAAGCAACGGAACAGTTATTAGGGCAACAGTTACAACGCTGGGGCCGGGATAAGCTCTATGAGGAAAGTATGAGGCTGACGACTCAGCTTTTACAAGAGAAACAAGATAGCTAGTTTCCGCTACACCGAAAACCCCGTCCACTCTGTAGAAACTGGAGTGAACGGGGTTTTTGTTCGGTGGAGGCTTGGCTGTACTGTACCCTTAAAATTTATTGAGGTTGATTCCTGCTTCTTTGGCAACGGTTTGCAATCCTTTTTTCTGTACGGTTTTCAGGGCTTTGGTGGAAAGTTTGAGCCGTACCCAGCGATTGCCTTCTGGCCACCACAGTCTTTTCCATTGCAGGTTGGCTTGTTGGAGTTTCTTGGTTCTACGGTGGGAGTGGGAGATGGCGTTGGCGTTATTCGCCTTTTTGCCTGTGAGTTGACATTTACGAGCCATGGGGACTTTCTCCGTATAAAAGGTCACGATCTTTAATTTTACCGTTTTTGGGGTCGGTTGGGGAAGGAAATGCGGGAATAGTTGGGAGTTGGGGGAGTTGGGGAAGATGAAGTGAGGGGAGAGACGTGAGAAGTCTGTAATTTCTCCTCTATTCTCTCTCCTCTCTCCTTGCTCTGGGGGAGTTGGGGCGATATCCTTTATTTTTTCTTCACAAATAGCGCAATTTCCTGATGGGTGGGCTTTTTAAATAATGACTTGAGTTGAGTATCCTCGGTTCAACTCAAAAGCGTGTTTCAGAATACAATTAGCTTGAGACAAATATGATAACTATTATGATCGGTGAAATGAGTTAGATTAGGGTTTCTCTAAATATTTTTCTCTAGATAGTATGATAGAGCGATAGAGAAAGCACTATACCAAAAATCTCGTCCAGAAAATTTCCTAGTTTGCTCTACCTGAAAGTAAATTATTAAGCCTTAACTATAAAACTCTATCTCTAAAACTCTATCTCTAATTCTAACTATGAAGCGTTGAGTAAATACTTTCCCATTTTAATATACCGTTTTTCACTGCTTTTGACAAGGGGATTAGGATGGCCGAAAGGGTCTGCTCTTTAAAAAACTTAACTTTATGAGAAACTAACGTTTTCTGCTCTGGCATTAAGAAGAAACCATGAAAACTCCCTTGTTATGCGGGATAAACCCCATTTTTAAAAGGGGTGATAGCCGAGATAAGCAAGACTGCTCTTGTTTATTTAGAGGCGATTTTTGCAAACTTTCATTACGATTCCCAAAAGAAGATAAATATATTCCAAAAAAATCCACCAAATCTTGCCAAACCTCGTAAACTGAAAAGTGAACAGAAAAGGGAAGTTTTCAAGAAGTGATGCTTCTTGTGCAAAGCTGACCGATCATCCCAGTTCTGATCCGTTCTAAGAGTGATTTAATCTAATGGTGATTTAATCTAATGGTGATCTAATAATGGTGATCTAATAATGGTGATCTAACTAATGGTGATCTAAAGATTTGCTAAAGAAGTCTTAAAATTTAACAAACATCCTTGTGATTTTGCGAATCTTCTTGTTTTGCTTCCTGCTGACGTTCTATCTTGCTTGTTTTCCCATGAGTCAACTTTCTAATCAGTTAACCTAGAATCAGTTAACTTAGAAAAAAAGACAGTCTCTCTGAGTAAAAAGCTAGACACATTTTAACCTTTGACTGAAGTCCAAAGAGGAGAAATCTTATGGTACATACCGATCTCGAACGCACTTCCAGCACTTCCAAAGAAAACGCTTTAATCCTTTGGTTTGAAGAAGTCGAGAGTAAAGATGTCGGTTTAGTCGGCGGTAAAAATTCCTCCTTGGGAGAAATGATCCGCCAGCTACAACCCAAGGGAGTAAACGTCCCAACGGGGTTTGCGACAACGGCTTATGCCTATCAACATTATGTTAAAGAAAGTGGCCTCGAACCGAAACTACGGGAATTATTCAGTGATTTAGATGTTAATGACGTTCAAAACTTACAAGACCGGGGACGGAAAGCACGGGCGTTAATTTTACATACTCCTTTCCCGAAAGATTTGCAAGATGCGATCGCGCTGGCCTACAAAAAACTCTGCAAACGCTACGGTCAGGACTCCCAACTCTGCGAACGGTTTGAAGGAAAAGATCGGGAAATTTGCGAACAACAAACCCATGACGTAGATGTGGCAGTTCGTTCCAGTGCCACCGCAGAAGACCTCCCCGAAGCCAGTTTTGCGGGACAACAAGAAACCTACCTCAACGTTCGCGGAGTCAAAGGGGTTTTAGAATCCTGCCATAAATGCTTTGCCTCCCTGTTTACCGACCGGGCAATTTCCTATCGGCATCATAACAACTTTGATCACTTTGCCGTTGCCCTCTCAGCAGGTGTGCAAAAAATGGTACGGTCTGACCTGGCCTCCTCTGGGGTAATGTTCTCCATCGACACCGAAACCGGATTCCGCAACGCCGCCTTAATTACCGCCGCCTACGGGTTAGGGGAAAACGTCGTCCAAGGGGCCGTGAACCCAGACGAATACTACGTCTTCAAACCTACCTTAAAAGACGGCTATCGTCCCATCTTAGAAAAACGCTTAGGCGAGAAAGCCATCAAGATGGTGTACGATGTCGGCGGGTCGAAACTGACCAAAAACGTCGAAGTTCCCAAACCCGAACGGGAAAAATTCTGTATTGACAACGATGAAATCCTGAAACTCGCCCAATGGGCCGCCCAAATTGAAGACCACTACTCCACTGTTCGGGGCCAATACACCCCCATGGACATTGAATGGGCCAAAGACGGGGAAACCGGACAACTGTTCATCGTTCAAGCGCGGCCAGAAACCGTGCAATCCCAGAAAACCGCCAATGTCTTAGAAAGCTATGAACTGCAAGGCCATAGTGACATCTTAGCCAGTGGGCGCAGTGTGGGGGCAGCCATTGGTCAAGGGAAAGCCCGCACCATTTTAGATGTGTCCAGCATTCGCCAATTCAAACCCGGTGAAGTGCTTGTCACCAACCGTACCGACCCCGACTGGGAACCGATTATGAAGCAGGCCAGCGCGATCGTCACCAACCAAGGGGGACGGACTTGCCACGCTGCCATTATCGCCCGTGAAATGGGAATCCCGGCCATTGTCGGTTGCGGCGATGCCACCAAACGGATCAAAACTGGTCAAGAAGTCACCGTTTGCTGTTCAGAAGGGGATGAAGGGCATATTTACAGTGGCTTGTTGCCCTTCGAGATTCAGAAAACCGAACTGGATAACCTGCCCGAAACCCGCACGCAAATCTTAATGAACATCGGCAACCCCGAACAAGCCTTCTCCTTAGCGGGAATTCCGTCGGCGGGAGTTGGGTTAGCCCGGTTAGAGTTCATTATTGCCAACCACATTAAAGCCCACCCCATGGCCTTACTCAAGTTTAATGAACTTGAAGAAGGTGCGGTGAAAGACGAAATTGCCGAATTGACCCAGGATTATCCGGATAATAAAGCGGACTTCTTCATTGATAAACTGTCCCGGGGTGTGGGGATGATTGCGGCTGCTTTTTATCCCAAACCTGTGATTGTGCGGATGTCGGACTTCAAATCTAATGAGTATGCCAACTTGTTAGGAGGGTCTGGCTTTGAACCCAAAGAAGAAAACCCGATGATCGGCTGGCGTGGGGCTTCTCGCTACTATGACCCCAATTACCGCGAAGCCTATGCGTTAGAATGTATCGCCCTGAAACGGGTACGGGATGAAATGGGCTTAACCAATGTGGTCCCGATGATTCCCTTCTGTCGGACTCCTGAAGAAGGACGACGGGTGTTAGCCGAAATGGGCAAACACGGCTTGAAACAAGGTGTGAATGGCTTACAGGTCTATGTGATGTGTGAGTTACCCAGTAACGTCATTCAAGCGGATCAGTTTGCAGAGGTCTTTGATGGTTTCTCCATCGGGTCTAATGACTTGACTCAGTTAACCTTGGGTCTTGACCGGGATTCCTCCTTGGTGGCACATCTGTTCGATGAACGCAGTGATGGGGTGAAACGGATGGTGAAAATGGCCATTGAAACGGCGAAGGCTAAAGGCCGTAAGATTGGTATCTGTGGTCAAGCACCCAGTGACTATCCGGAGTTTGCCCAGTTCTTGGTGGAATTAGGCATCGACTCGATGAGTTTGAATCCTGACTCTGTTCTGAAGACTATTTTGATGGTTGCAGAGGTTGAGAAGGGACAGTCCTAAGTGGTTTTCCTTGAGTCAATCTTAGTTGAGTGAGTGTTTTTTAGAGCAGGCGATTGTAATGTTAGGTGCGATCGCCTGTTTTTTTGCTGTTGATTTGTGTAGGTTGGGTTACTGAAGGTAGAGGGCAGAAGGACTAAAGAAGGAGTCCATGAGTCTAAAAAGGAATGGAGTGAAACCCTACGTTTTTCATGGTTAATTGTTAATTGTTAATTGCGAGAGGATGTTGGGTTACGCTACGCTTCACCCAACCTACAATTTACTAGAGGAGTGGGGGTATCTTGCCCCCTTATGTTTAGTAATGAAACCGAAATTGTGCTAGTAAAATTGCCTCATCTTCAATCTTATACACCATTCGATGTTCGTCGTTAATACGTCTTGACCAATAACCGGATAATCCGTGCTTTAAGGGTTCTGGCTTCCCCATTCCTTCAAAGGGAGTCCTTTGAGTATCTTTGATTAAACGATTAATCTTTTTGAGTATTTTGTGATCGTTTTTTTGCCAGTATAAATAATCCTCCCAAGCCTTTTCAGAAAAGATAAGTTTCACTCTAGTAACTCCCTCTCGACACCTTGACCTGCTTCTAATTCAGCAATGGACTCAAAAAGTCGTTTGGCATTTTTAGAACTGCTCAGAAGATAGGCCGTTTCCTGAAAAGATTGGTAATCTTCTAAGGACATAATGACGACAGAAGATTTATCATTTCTGGTAACAATTACAGGGTTATTATCATGACAGACTTGATCCATAATCTGTTCTAGGGTTTGCGGATTAATATCGTGATTAATTAACGTTTTTTTGGGATGATTCATGGCTCAAAATTTTACCTTATTTTCTCAGTCTGCTTCAAAGCATTCATTACCCATTATCTATTCTTCATTCCCTAAATTAAAGTTGGGATTGTCTAATAAACTATCGTCTAATCCGTCTAAAGACCGGATAATGGGAGGGGGAGACTGTTCTCGTTGAGAGGGGGGAGTAAAGAGTTCTTTAAATGCCTGATCCAAATTTTCCGCCATGACAATGGTATTATCATAAATCACAATCACCCTTGCTAGGGTGGGGACGCTATTTTGTTCTGCTTCCAAGTACAGGGGTTCGACATAGAGTAAAGATTCTTCAAGGGGAATAATTAATAGATTCCCCTTTAACACCCGTGACCCCTGAGTATTCCATAAGGAAATCTGTTGAGAAATATTGGGGTCTTGATTAATTAATGCCTCAATTTGACTCACCCCATAGACTAATTTTTGTTTGGGGAATTGATAAAGTAATAATTTCCCGTATTGTTCCCCATTAGACCGGGCAGCTAACCAAGCAATTAAATTGGGTCGCGCACTGGGGGTATAAGGATGGAGTAAAATAAATTCGGCTTCCTCCTCATTGGGTAAGCGCATGATTAAGTGATAGGGGTTTACGGGTTGTGCGGATTCTCCGTAAATTTCTTGGGGAACTTCCCATTGATCTTCTCGGTTATAAAAGACTTTGGGGTTGGTCATGTGATAGGTTAATAACTGTTCTGATTGAACGGTGAAGAAGTCTGTTGGATAGCGGATATGTTGGCGCAATGCTGGGGGCATTTCTTCGAGAGATTTAAAGAAATTGGGGAGAATTTTTTGCCAAGTTTGGATAATGACATCACTGCTATCAGCAATATAAAAAGTGACATCGCCGTTATAGGCATCAATGACGACTTTAACCGAGTTGCGAATATAATTAAAGGAATGATCACCGGGGTCTGAGTAAGGGTAACGGGAACTGGTGGTATAGGCATCAATAATCCAGTATAAATATTGAGATTCTCCTAGATCGACGTTCACCAAATAGGGATCACTGTCGTAGTATAAAAATGGGGCAATTTCCCGGACACGACGGTTAATATTGCGATAGAACAGTAATTGGGTGTCGGGGGTGAAGTTCTCTGTAAAGAGCATTCGCCAATCTTGTAAATAAAGGGAGAATAACAATCGTCTCCATAATGGCCCGATCGCAATGCCTCCTTCTCCATCATAGGTGTTTTGAGCATTCCCTTGGGCGCTGGGGAAGTCTAACTCTTGGACATTGGTGGAGGTCATAATATAGTTATTGGTCAATTCCCCGTAATAAATGCGGGGTTTGCCGATGGGAATACTATCCTCGACGACTTCCTCAGCAATGCGTAATGTTCCCCCTTCTTCTTGGCTGGCAATATCTTGCACATAATAGTCTGGGAGTCCTCCTTCTCCCACTTGGTTCACGGGGGAAAGGGTGAACCCATACCCATGGGTATAAACGAGATGTTCATTCACCCAAGTATTAGCGGCTTGGGGGACTTTTGTATAGTCTAATTCCCGTGCAGAAATTAAGACTTGTTCTTTTTTAGTTTGGACTTGGTTGGTATCTTCGTTGCGAATTTGTAGGGTATAACGGTCAATGTCTGCATCGAGGAAATGATAGTAGAGACGAATTTCTTGGAGTTGTCGGTTGGCCCGTAGGAGGGGTTGGGCATCCCAGAGACGGATATTATCAATGGTAAATTTATTATTGACAATGCTATTAAAGTTGAGATTGGCTTGGGGGTTAAAGGTTTTCGCATTGATGCGGTCCAGGGCAAACCCAGACCGGGTTTGAGCGATACTCCGTTCAATATAGGGGATTTCCCGTTCGAGTTCGTTGGGTTGGACGCTGAAGCGTTGGACTGCGGTGGCCGCAAAACTGCCTAAGAGGAAAATTCCGGCATAGAGGCCCACTAAGATGAGAGAGAAGGGGAGAAGGTGGGGTTTTCCGGTGACTTGATCTTGCCAGATAAAACTGAGGAGGGAGAGGGAGAAGAAGGCTTTGTAGAGTAAAAATAACGCGATCGCACCTGAAAATAAACCCAACCCAACCTCAACCGGGAGTTGAATATGCACATCCGTATAACTGGCCCCATAGGCCACCCCCCGGCCCGAATACACCAACTGTAACGCTTCGATCCCGTGGTGGAGAGCAAACACCAACAACAGTCCTCCCCCCAAACTTTCCAGATGACGCAGTTGTTGGCCAGAAAACCCCGGAAACTGTCCCTGAGACATACTATCCCCCGATAACAAATAAATTATCATTCCGGCCAATAAAGCAAAGAGTAATAACCCTTCCCACCAGAAATAGAGCAACTCCCACACAGGCAACTGGAAAATATACAGGCTAATATCGAGATGATAGAGGGGGTCTTGTTGATTAAACGGTTGTCCCCAAAAAGATTCTAGAATGCGAGTCCAATTCCCCGACAGGACAAACCCAAATAAGAGACTCAACCCCACCGCAATGAAACGCAACACCCATTCACAGTTAACCAACAAGAAAAGAATCGTCCCCACCACCACCAACCATTGCCAGTGAAACCCCCATCCCGTCGCGGTAATTTGTGCAAATTCCACCTGAATGGCCTCCCAGTCAAAGGGGAGAGGGAGAGGAGGGGTAATTTTTGGCAAGGTTAAATCCCGTTGCCAATAATCCTGCATCACCTTACTGTAATGGAGTAACATGAAGCCCAAAACCGCCCCCAAGGCCACAATTAGAGGTAATAAGAGGGTTAAAGGCAGTCCGCTTTGACGGGGCCGTTTAACCGCCGTTTTCGCCGTAATTTGGGCATCTCGTTGCTGTAAAATCGCATCCCGAAGGGAGGGATAGGCCACCGTAGAAGCGTTTTGCTGAGACGGGAGACGAGAGGGAGTATTTTGATATTGGGTCAAATGGTGTTCTATTTTTTTCCGTTGTCGGGGACTTAACTCCTCCGTATTACGGCCTCGTCGAGTCCGTTCAATACTTTCTAATGGGGGGGGATATTTGAGACGATTGTTAAATCGGAGATTAAACCCCAGAAAAATCAGGGAAATAAGACTAACCCCCATCCAGAGTCCCACTTGACTTTGTAACCGTACCCAAAATGCAGCTAAATAGTCCACCTCCTGAAACCAGAGAATTTCTCCGAGGAGATAGGCCGTCACTTTCACAATGATGAGGACGAGGGAAAGCGCGATCGCAACTTGGCCAAGACGAGTCCAAAACAGTTTCATTACAACAACAGTAGGCATTCTCCCTCTTAGTTTAACCGAGAATCCGTCCCACTATCGAAGGACAGTCTTGAATCGCCACTTAATTCGGAGGAGGGAGTTAAGACTTGCTTAAAATCGACACAATGCCAAATAGAACAAAGATTCTTTGGTAAGTCTTCAGGTTAACTAGCATTCTCCCCCAAAACAAGGGGGGTTTTTCCCTCTTTACTGTTGTTGAAAGAGGAATAGAAGCAAGAGTCTGACCCCTTACCCTTAGTTTCCCTAAATTCCAACCATCAATAATTATGAAATTTATTCATCTTCAATTTATTCATCTTCAATTTATTCATCTTCTCATAGCCTCTGCGGTAGCCTTAATTCCCACTCCGGCACTCGCAGAAACATGGATCGCTGAATGTAATAACGTACAATTTAATTTTAACCGAGATTCCGAAAGTTATTTAGTTTACTTCAATACCGATTCCGGCATTTATCAGGTAGCTGAAGGCGAAATCACCTTTGATAATGGCACAGCAGTGCGCGGCCCCGTTGAAGGAAATGCCGTCGGCAACGACGGAAAACCCGTCACTCAAATTGGCTTAAACCCTAGTCGGGATTTAGTGTACGTCTTCTATCAACATCCCTACAATGATCAACAGGATTCCGGTACATTTTGTAACACCGACATTGACAGAGTTGAATAATTTTAAACCCCCTAATCCTAAATTAATTAACTTCAAAAAATAGAAAAATCCTAACGATATAAAAGGTAACTCATTATAATTAATCGTGAATCGTGACTATTTTAACCCGTTTCAACGGGTTTTGACTCTTAGCCTTGGGCTTCAAACCAAGGTCAGTAATTAACCATAAATCGTGACTATTTTAACCCGTTTCAACGGGTTTTAACTCTTAGCTTTGAGTTTCAACCCAAGGTCAGTAATTAACTATAAATTGTGACTCTTTGAACCCGTTTCAACGGGTTTTAACTCTTAGACTTAGGTTTCAACCCAAAACAATCTATACTAACTAAAGCCAATCATGTTAAATCAACGTCTATTAGCCACAATTACCGCCACAATTCTGCCCCTCACAGCCACAGCAGCCCCGGACTTCCTCAACCGTCCCGCCCAAGCCCAAGACAGCGAAAAATTAGCAGAATTACGGCAACAAATTTATAAATTAGCCCAACAAACCAGCCAATTCCTCCAAGAAGAAGCCGCACGCAAATTCTTAAAAACACAGATCGCCGAATCTCCAAACCGAGAGCAAATTTTACTCTTTCGTAACTTTTTAGAACAGGCCAGCGAACGTTTCCCCCAAGCCAAAGAACTCCTCGCCCAAGTGGAACGCATCGAAAGCCAAATGTCCCAACAAAACGTAGGAGTCAAACCCCGTCTAGACTTCTATATTCCCGACCCCGAAATGCGTCGAGAATGGCAAGGGGGAGAAATTCTGGTGGGGGCTGATCCCGTCCTGCCAGAAGAACAAGTCGAGGCACTCAAAGCCTTTACCCTAGAAGGAGAGGCCGTAACCCTCTCTCCCCACGAACCCCCCAACACTCCCCTCTTAATGATTGCCATTGAGGAACATCTCAATCACAAACCCCCAGAAGCCAGCGCAGAGCGATTTCCAGAGAGTCAAGCCCCCCCCGAAGAAGACCCCCAAGAACCACAAGCAAGTCTCCCCAGAACCGCCCTTAACGCCGTCTCTGTAAAGAACTCCGTATTACTCAGTCAAGCGGGTTCTGTAGGTGTCCCTTATCTTCAGATTATCGAAGACCGAGAATCCCGCTTTTGGCGAGGTGCGCCAGAAATTGTACTGCAAATTTACCGAGGGAATACAACCGACACCTTGAATGTCCGTTTTGCCTCCAGTTTTCTCGGTGATCAAGACTTCGACTTAGAGGGGGAATGGTTGCACTTCAGGGATCATAATGCTGCGAACAATTCTAGGGCGTTACCGTGCGGCGGTTGGTTAAAATTAAACGCCACCCAAGGGAATAATCGCACTTGTCTCTACTGGGGAGCAAAAGAAAGTCGTTTTGATATCCGAGAACGCGACCCCAAATTATTTGGCGGTAGTGTGCTTCAGTACATTGTAGGAACAGATATCAACCCCGGTAATCTGTCGATGGTCGGTTATGACCTGCGCTCTAACCAACGTGGCACAATTTTAGTTGATACAGACAGCATTAATCCTTAGCTAGAGTAAGAAACCGGGTTTCTTTTCCAGTTTGGCAGTTTTATCGAGAAGGGTGATAGAAACCCGGTTTCTCCCCTCCTACCCCTCATCGAGAGTAAGAAACCGGGTTTCTTTTCCAGTTTGGCGGTTTCATCGAGATAGGTGATAGAAACCCGGTTTCTCTCCACTCCCAACTTCACGCTACAATTTTCCTAAGACTACACATTATGAATCATTATGAGTCAAGAACTGAACGCAATATTTGATGGTCAATCCCTGCAACTAGAATCTCCCTTAAACTTAGAAGCCGGAACAAGAGTAAAAATTATTGTTGAAACAATACTTCCTCAAGAATCTCAGCCTAATTCATTTCTAAAAACGGCTCAGTCTTTACAATTACAAGGCAATCCTGACTGGTCTGAGAAAGTCGATCAATATTTATATGGAGATATAGTATCTGAGAATGACTGAAGTTTTTTTAGATACTTCCTTTACTATTGCACTTTCTTCTATAACTGATCAATATCATCAAAAAGCGGTTAAATTGGCTCGTCAAATTGAAGCCAATAAAGTTCGCTTAGTTACCACTGAAGCAATATTATTAGAAATTGGGAATGCACTGTCTAGAAGACAATATCGGAATGCTGCCATCCAACTCTTAGAGTCCCTTGAGGCTGATCCAAATGTTGAAATTATCTTGTTAACCAAGGATTTATATATGGCTGCCTTGACTCTGTTTAAACAGCGCAATGATAAAGAATGGGGTTTAGTAGATTGTGTATCTTTCATCGTCATGCAAAATCGAGGAATTACTGACGCATTAACGGCTGATACCCATTTTCAGCAAGCAGGGTTTCAAGCATTACTTAAAAATTAAATAATATCTCGTATCGATTTTTAATTGTAGAGTAAGAAACCGGGTTTCTTTTACAGTTGGGCGGTTTCATCGAGATGGCTGATAGAAACCCGGTTTTTCCCCACTTTACCCCTCAACAGCAAGAGACGCGGAATTTCCGCGTCTCGCTGCTATTTATGAACCTCTACATCAGAGAGGTGGACAGATTGCCAATCTTAGACCATTGTACTAGCTCGATAAGACCGCTTTTGCGGGGTCGTATTCCTCCAGTTCAATTTTGACGGGTTTTGCTTTCCAGATTTCGGTCATGTACTCCCGAATCGGACGATCGCTGGAAAAAGTCCCCATACGGGCAGAATTTAAAATCGCCATACGAGTCCACTCCTGCTGATCTTTATACGCAGCACTGACTTTCTCCTGACATTCCACATAAGCGCGGAAATCAGCCAGCAGCATATATTGATCTTGATACAACAGAGAATCAATCAACGGCTTAAACAAGTCCTGATTTCCCCCAGAAAAGTATCCAGAGGCAATACGGTCAATGACCCCTTGCAGTTCCATATCCCGGTGATAATAGTCCATGGGGTTATATCCCTTAGCCTTATATTCCACCACCTCTTGGGCCGTTAATCCAAACAGGAAGAAGTTTTCTGCTCCCGCTTCCTCCCGGATTTCAATATTCGCCCCGTCTAATGTACCTATGGTTAAAGCCCCATTCATGGCAAACTTCATATTACCTGTTCCTGAAGCCTCTTTACCCGCCGTAGAAACTTGTTCGGATAAGTCGGCAGCCGGATAGATGCGTTCACCCAAGGAGACATTAAAATTCGCCGTAAAGACCACTTTTAAGCGGCCTTTCACATCCGGGTCCTTATTCACCACTTCTGCCACGGCATTGACCAATTTAATCACCAATTTGGCCATAAAATAGCCAGGTGCGGCCTTCCCACCAAAAATAAAGGTCCGAGGCACAACCTCTACATTAGGATTCCGCTTAATGCGGTTATAGAGGGCGACAATATGTAACACATTGAGTAATTGCCGTTTGTACTCGTGAATCCGCTTCACCTGCACATCAAACATGGAGTTGGGATCAACTTCGACGTTGCTGTGCTTCCAGATATAATCAGCCAATTCCCGTTTATTGGCCTGTTTAATCTCCCGCCAACGCTGTTGGAATTGGGGATCAGTGGCATATTGTTCTAATCCTCGCATTTGTTCGAGGTTTTTCAGCCACCCATCACCCACTGTTTCGGTGATCAAGTTTGCCAGTTTCCGGTTACAGAGTAAAATCCAACGTCGGGGGGTGACACCGTTGGTTTTATTAAAGAATTTCTCTGGCCACAGTTTGGCAAAGTGTTTCAGAGTGTCACTTTTGAGTAACTCGGTATGTAAGGCCGCAACCCCATTAATGGCATGACTCCCGACACAAGCTAAATGGGCCATCCGCACCGATTTTTCCGGGGATTCTTCGATGATGGAGAGATTACTCAATAATTGATTATCATCGGGAAACCAGGTGCGTACATCGGCGAGAAAACGGAAGTTAATCTCATAGATAATTTCGAGGTGTCGGGGAAGTAATTTGCCAAAGAGAGATACAGACCACCGTTCTAGGGCTTCCGGGAGGAGGGTATGGTTGGTATAAGCGCAGGTTTTTTGGGTGATGTACCAGGCTTTATCCCATTCCATGCCATGTTCATCCACCAGTAACCGCATTAATTCAGCAATGGTGACTGCGGGGTGGGTGTCGTTGAGTTGGATGGCGTAATGATCGTAGAAGTTATCGAGGGTTTCGTAAATCCGCAGGTGACGACGAATCATGTCCTGTAAGGAAGCGGACACGAAGAAATATTGTTGTTCTAGGCGGAGTTGTCGGCCTTGGGGGGTGTTGTCGTTGGGATAGAGGACTTTAGAGATGGTCTCGGAGGACATTTTACTGGCCACGGCCCCATCGTAGTCTCCGGCGTTAAAGGCTTCAAAGTTGAAGTCTTGGTCTTCTCCGGCTTCTGCTTTCCAGAGACGGAGGGGGTTGACGGTGTTGCAGTCGTAACCGGGGACGGGGGTATCATAGGGGATGGCAGTGACGGTGCGATCGGGGACCCAGATGACCCGGGGCCGGCCTTTTTCGTCGTGGTAGGTTTCGGTGTGACCGCCAAATTTGACTTCTACGGTTGCTTCTAAGCGGGGAATTTCCCAGGGGTTGCCAAAGCGTAGCCATTTGTCGGGGATTTCCGCTTGCCACCCGTCGCGGATTTGTTGGTGAAAAATTCCGAATTCATAACGAATGCCATACCCGATGGCGGGAATTTCGAGGGTGGCTAAGGAGTCTAGGAAACAAGCGGCTAAACGGCCTAACCCTCCGTTACCGAGGCCGGGATCGTGTTCTTGGTCGATTAAGTCTTCAATGTCGAGTCCTGCTTCTTCAACCACTTTTTTCATTTCGTCGTAGATGCCGAGGTTGACTAGGTTGTTCCCTAGATGGCGGCCCATGAGGAATTCGGCGGAGAAGTAACAGACGATTTTGACTTTCTGTTCTTCGTAGGTGTTGAGGGTTTTGATGAAGCGATGAATTAAGCGATCGCGCACGGTATAAGCCAAGGCCATAAAGTAGTCGTTGGGGGTGGCCCAATCTTTATATTTCCCTTGGCTATAGAATAGGTTATCCGCAAAGGCACGTTTCAGCGTTTCCGGACTCATTCCGGTGCGATCGTCCTCTACTTTAATCTGCACTGCGTCGCTCGTTACTGGATTCGGTTTTGTTTGCACAGTTGGATTTCGCTCCTGTCTAGCTGCAAGAATTCGCTCTTTTTTTGTATTGTGACTTGTTTGACCGATAATCTTGTACTTTTTAATACTCTTTTTGGTGATGGGTTTTTTATGGATCAGGGTGGGACAGTTACCAGCATCCGAAGGCAGAGGGGTTCTAAGGCAGAGGGCAAAGGGCAGAAGGAAGGAAGAAGAAGGAAGAAGGAGGCAATTAGCCTATATCTCCCCAGCCCTGTCAAGGTGGGTAACGAGATATGGCGGTTTGGAGTCGCCCTCACCCCCCAACCCCCTCTCCCAACCTTGGGAGAGGGGGAGAAAATGTCTCTCACAAGTGTCTGAAACAACGGTGTCTCGTTCTACAATTT
>NZ_JAQMSD010000040.1 GCF_028330525.1 Spirulina sp. CS-785/01 | reverse complement strand
GCCAAGTGCTGGCGTTTACACTTGGGTGTGATGACCCTGGCGAAGGTAGCCTACCTTTTTACAGGATTTATGGCTGAGTCTGCACGCTCGTCCCTTTCTAAGTCAACAAAAATTGAACAATGTCAATCAATGTCTAGCTTTAAACGAGCGGAGTTGGACTGATACCCTACTCCTGTCACCCAGAAACCTAACCCTCTCGAAACATTACAAAACGTTGAGCAAGTGATAAACAGGGAAGTGCGATCGCTTTAAACTAATTTATGCAATTCTATATAAGTAACCGTTTCAACAAAACTCTATGTTTCCCATTCATCGTCCTCGCCGTTTACGCCAAACCGACGCTTTACGCCGCATGGTGCGGGAAAACCAAATCACTGCCAATGATTTAATCTACCCCCTCTTTGCCGTCCCTGGTTCTAGTATTGCCCAAGAAGTGAAGTCCATGCCAGGGGTGTATCAGCTATCCGTTGATAAAATTGTCGAAGAAGCCAAAGAAGTCTATGATCTAGGCATTCCCTCCATTATTTTATTTGGGATTCCCGAAAATAAAGACGATGAAGCGACCGGGGCGTGGCATGATTGCGGTATTGTCCAAAAAGCGGCTACGGCGGTAAAAGAAGCAGTCCCCGAATTAGTGGTCATGGCCGACACTTGCTTATGTGAATATACCCCCCATGGCCATTGCGGCTATTTAGAAGTTGGGGATTTAACGGGACGAGTTTTAAATGATCCTACCCTAGACTTACTCAAGAAAACCGCCGTTTCTCAAGCCAAAGCCGGGGCCGATGTTATCGCCCCCTCTGGGATGATGGATGGGTTTGTGCAGGCCATTCGGGAAGCCTTAGACGAAGCGGGGTTTGCTAATACGCCCATTCTCTCCTATGCGGCTAAATATTCCTCGGCCTATTATGGACCTTTCCGAGATGCGGCTGATTCTTCGCCCCAATTCGGCGATCGCCGGACTTATCAGATGGATCCGGCCAACGGCACAGAAGCCTTAAAAGAAGTCGAGTTAGACATTCAAGAAGGGGCAGATCTGCTCATGGTCAAACCCGCGTTGGCCTACATGGATATTATCTGGCGCATTAAAGAACAGACCCATCTCCCCGTTGCCGCCTACAATGTGTCTGGGGAATATTCTATGGTCAAAGCCGCCGCATTAAACGGTTGGATCGATGAACCCAAAGTGGTATTAGAAACCCTCACCGCCTTTAAACGGGCCGGGGCTGATTTAATCCTCTCTTATCATGCCAAGGATGCAGTGCGCTGGCTGAATGAAGCCTAATGTCCCTAGACACCATTAAGCAACATTAGCCGAGAAGACAGAATGGGCGGTTAGTTAGGGTAGTCCACAGGCTATCAAGTATCAATATTGTCCCAATATTCGGTACAGTAATGGATGGAAGTCGAAGTGTAGGAGTAAACGCTTTGAGTAAAGCGGGAAACCCCAAGGACATTGACCCTCATGGTTTAGACAATGAGGAAATTCCCGTGGCCCTGCGGGACTACTCTGGCTCTAATTTTCGGTATCCTTGGTTATTGTTGGCAAGTTTGGGAGTCGCGGTCTCTGGGGCTGCTGCGGTGGGCTATGGGATCTTCTTCAACCCGGCGATGCAGTCGGCCAGTCAACCTGAACCGGAGACAGAAGCCACCGCCCAAGCTGAAATGGTTCAAGAGATTGAACCCGCAGAGACGGTGGAGAATGTCTTAGGCCATCTTCCCTATGGGGAAGCAGAGGAAGGGGAGTTAGTTCCTATTACGGCGGATGGCCGCATTCGCCTCCGAGATGCGGCGGCTGAGGAATATTTGGCTATGGTGGATGCGGCCCGACGGGATGGGATACGCTTGGCTACGTTGTCCGGTTATCGCACGGTGACGGAGCAGGAATACCTCTTTTTTGAGGTGAAGGAACAACGCAACCAAGAGGCGAGCCAACGGGCTGAGGTGAGCGCACCGCCGGGGTATAGTGAACACCATACCGGGTATGCGGTGGATATTGGGGATGCAACTGTTCCCTCAACCCATTTAACGATCGCTTTTGAGAAAACGGCGGCTTTTCGATGGTTACAAAATAATGCGGCCCGCTTTAGTTTTGAATTGTCTTTTCCCCGCGATAACCCCCAAGGGATTCAATACGAGCCTTGGCATTGGCGATATGTGGGGGATGTGGACAGTTTAGAGACGTTTTACCGGGCCCAGCATTTACCGGAACGAGGTACGGAAAATAGTGAGTTAGAGACAGAAGCGGAATGAGTAATTATGTGATGGAAACCCGCGAATGGTGGGTGGAACGGTGGCTAGAATTATTGGACTCCTATCGCTTCAAAAAACGCTTGGAACGGGCGAGACGCTATGCGAGTGAGGGGAATGTCCTTAGTATTGATTTTAAGGGACATAAGGTGATTGCTCAGGTGAAGGGGAGTGATGCTGAACCTTATCAGGTGTCTCTGTCGTTGGATCAGTTTACGAAGGAGGACTGGCGATATGTGATTGAAACGATGTCGGCAAAAGCTCTCTATTCGGCTCAGTTGTTGGCGGGGGAAATGCCTTCTAATATTGAGGAGGTGTTTACGATGAATGGTTTGAGCCTTTTTCCTTTTAGTCTCTCGGAGATTCATTCCCGGTGTACTTGTCCGGATCAGGCGAACCCCTGTAAACATATTGGGGCGGTGTATTATGAGTTGGGCGATCGCTTTAGTGAAGACCCTTTTGTTTTATTCCAGTTACGGGGCCGCACGAAGGAGGATATTCTCGATAGTTTACGGCAAATTCGCAGTACGGGGAAAATTGACAACCCGAAACAGTCTAAGAAGAAACGGGCCGCGGCGAAAAAACAAGCGGCCACAACACCCCTTCATGTGGACCCTTTTTGGGAGTATGATGAACCCCTTGATGCTTCGCTGGTGGCCACTTCTCTCCAAAAACAGGAGGATAATGCTACGTCGCCTGATCATAAGACGCTTTTGGATATTTTAGGCAGTTTGCCTTTACCTACGGTGGATGCTGCGTTGGTGAAGGAGTATCTGGACAAAGCCTATACTCAAGCGAGTCAACAGGCGATCGCAGTAGCCCTGAAACGAGATTAATCGACAAACTGGGTTGGACGCAATGCTTACACCTAACCCAGTTCATGATCAACCTATTAAGTTTCTTGTTTATCTTCTGGTGAGAAGTCCCGCGAGCGGGGATGTCAATGTTTCGTTGTGACAATGGCCTCAACTTTCGCAGTTTGCGTTTGTTGATCTACCTCTGTCACTGACCAACGGAGGGGTTCACCCCGTTTTTCTAACTCCTGTTGAATCTCTTGATTCAATTGCTTGGGGTCTTCTTGTACGTCAATTTCTGCGGTGATAAAATGGGTGGTCATGGTTCAAAATTAAAAAACAACTCAAAAAAAACTAATCTAATGTTTAGTTAATCATAGGCCATTGAAGAAAATTACGGTTGACCAAATTGCCGTTGATAAATTTCTTCTTCTTTCTCCGATTCTACTTTTAAATCCGAACGCGGATAAGACACACAAAGTAACGCATATCCTTCCGCTTGTAACTCGGAAGAAACCCCCATTGCGTCACTTTGATCAACTGTTCCTTCTAATACCTTAGCCGCACAAGTGGTGCAAACTCCGGCAGTACAAGAGGAAGGAAGCTCAACTCCTGCTTCTAAAGCTGTTTCGAGGACAGTTTTATCTTCGGGGACGCTAATGGTGTGAGTTTGTCCGTTGTGGGAAATTTCGACGGTATAGGTTTGTGCCATGCTGAGACTAATGCCGAACAATAGGGTGTCAAAATTCTCATTATAACATAAGCTAAAATATATTGGTAATTGGTAATTGGTAATTGGTAATTGGTAATTGGTTGATGTATCGTCAGCATTCAGCCTTCAAAGGGATGGCGAGAAAACCGCACTATATCTCATCTACAAAGTAGCGAGGTAAGCGTTTTAAGAGTCCCGGAGTCAAGACTGATAGCTGAATGCTTACTATTTATCTTTATATCTTGTCCTACTAACAATAAATAAATAACTTAAAGAGAGCATAAATACAGCCACAGCCATGGCAATTAAGTTATCCGTCGATTTTTTATCAATATCAAAAATAATTATTTTTCGAGCAACAGCAATTAAAGAAGTAATAATCACCAACTCTAACTGAATTTCATGTTTCTTTAAATAGGCCGTAATATTTTCTAATAATTCTAGCGCAATTAAAATATTTAAAAATAGCCCAAAAACCTCAAACAAGCGATTCCGAAAGGGGACTCCCTCAGCTAAAGGTTGTAAAAAATGTGTAAATAAAACCCAAACAAGGTCATAAATGGCATAAAAAATAACCCCTAAGAGTAACAAAGCCAGCAGCTTAGAAATAATACTCTCAATAGCCTTTAAAAAAACTAAAAAATCATGATTATTCCGGAAAATTTTTATTAAACTGTGCCACAACCGTCGTATGGAAAACATAAGCAAACCCTAGACAAAAATATGGGGTACGGTCAGACCATACCCCAGTCACCACAGAAACTGAGTGGCAATTTATAATGCCTCAGCGCCAGAGACAACCTCCAGAATTTCTTGAGTAATTGCTGCTTGACGCGCCTTATTATAAGAAAGCGTCAGCGTTTTCATTAACTCATTAGCGTTATCACTAGCATTATTCATGGCCGTCATCCGGGCTGCCAACTCACTGGCCGCTGACTCTTGTAGGGCGCGTAATAACTGGTTATTCAGATACAAAGGTAATAGCGCGTCAAGAATTTGTGTAGGGTCTTGTTCAAAGATCATATCTTTGGGAAAATCCCGATTTTCAGTGGTCACGGTTTCCCGTTCCACACTGAACATTCCCCCTTTGGTGGTGAGACGGAAAATTTCATCATCTTGGTTTTCCAACCCTTGGGGAGATAAAGGTAGCAGAGTTTGCACCACGGGACGGGAACTCACCAAAGACACAAACTTAGTATAAACCAACTCCACCCGATCTACCGTTTCTGAGAGAAAGAGGGATAATAAATAATCGGCAATTTTTGAGGCTTCCTCTGCCGTGGGAATTTGGTTTAATTCAATGTATTTCTGGCTAATAGGGGCTTTGCGCCGTTCGTAATATTGGGCGGCTTTGCGACCCACCAGAATTAATTGATGGTTCACCCCTTCTGCGTCGAGTTCTTTGATGCGGGATTCGGCTTTTTTGATGATGTTGGTATTATAGCCCCCGCATAAGCCGCGATCGCCGGAGACCACCAACAACCCTACGGTTTCCACATCACGCTGTTTTAATAAGGGTAAATCCACATCCTCAAACTTGAGGCGGTTTTGCAGGCCATACAGCACTTGGGCCAAACAATCGGCAAAAGGTCGAGTCGAGGTAACTTGTTCTTGGGCTCGACGCACTTTCGCTGCCGCCACTAGGCGCATGGCTTCGGTAATTTTGCGCGTATTTTTGACCGACTGAATGCGATCGCGTATCGCTTTTAAATTAGGCATCGTTTTCTCTTGCGTCCGTTAATCAAGGCTTTCACGCCTGAGAAACAAGGGGAACCACTCCCCTTGTCCTCGGCTGCAATTACGCAGACACCATAAAGGTCTGCTTATACTCATTAATGGCTTCTTCGAGCAGTTTCACGGCTTCATCGGTCAGCACTTTTTCCGACTTAATAATTTCCTCAAACTGAGGCTTATTGGTTTTCAAATATTCCCGCAGTCCGGCAGTAAATTCGGTGATTTTTTCCACCGGAATCTCGTCGAGATAGCCATTAATGCCGCTATAAACCAACGCCACCTGTTCATGTAGCACTAAGGGAGAATATTGGGGCTGTTTGAGGAGTTCCCGTAACCGTTGACCCCGGGCTAATTGGGCTTGAGTGGCTGCGTCTAAGTCGGAGGCGAACTGGGAGAAGGCTTCGAGTTCGGCAAACTGTGCCAATTCCAGTTTTAATTTCCCAGCCACTTTCTTAATGGCCTTGGTTTGGGCGGCGGACCCCACGCGGGATACTGAAATCCCGGCGTTAATGGCGGGACGGAAGCCCGCATTAAACAAGTCCGAGGATAAGAAAATCTGACCGTCGGTAATAGAAATTACGTTGGTGGGAATGTAGGCCGAAACGTCTCCGGCTTGGGTTTCGATGATAGGCAGGGCGGTCATACTGCCTCCCCCTAAGTCATCGTTGAGTTTCGCGGCCCGTTCGAGGAGACGAGAGTGTAAGAAGAAAACGTCTCCGGGATAGGCTTCCCGTCCGGGGGGACGACGGAGTAAGAGGGACATTTGCCGATAAGCCTGGGCTTGTTTGGTGAGGTCATCGTAGATGACGAGGGTGGCTTGCCCTTGGTACATGAAATGTTCGGCAATGGTTGCTCCGGTGTAGGGAGCGAGATATTGCAGGGTGGCGGGGTCACTGGCGTTGGCTGCCACTACCACGGTGTAGTCCATCGCGCCCTGTTCTTCTAAGGCGGAGACGACTTGGGCGACGGTGGAGGCTTTTTGTCCGACGGCTACGTAAACGCAGACCACGTTTTCTTGTTTTTGGTTGAGAATGGTGTCCACAGCGATCGCCGTTTTCCCGGTTTGACGGTCGCCAATAATTAACTCCCGTTGTCCCCGGCCAATAGGGATCATTGCGTCAATGGCGGTAATCCCGGTTTGTAGGGGTTCGTTAACGGATTTCCGGTCAATAATCCCAGGGGCGGCAGATTCCAGTAAGCGGCTATCGCTGGTGTTTAAGTCTCCTTTGCCGTCGATGGGGCGGGCTAAGGCATCCACGACCCGACCTTTGAGGCCATCGCCCACGTTAATTTGAGCGATGCGTCCGGTGGCTTTGACGGTACTACCTTCTTGAATGCTGTAACCGCCGCCCATTAACACGGCCCCAACGTTGTCTTCTTCTAGGTTGAGGGCGATGCCCACTGTGCCGTCTTCAAATTCGACGAGTTCCCCGGCCATAACTTTTTCGAGGCCGTAGATGCGGGCAATGCCGTCGCCGACTTTCAGGACTGTTCCTACGTTGGACACTTTTACGTCCTGTTCGTAGGATTCGATCTGTTCGCGGATAATATTGCTGATTTCGTCTGGTCTGATACTAACCATGGTGTCTGTTTACTTGCTGGTTTTCGGTGATAGAGCGGTTTGGTTTTTGGTTCTTGGTGCTTGGTTCTTTGTTATTTGTTCTTGGTTCTCGGTTCACCAATCACGACAAACGAACCACAAACAACCCATTAAACCTTTAAACTTATGCCGATGCGTCGGAGTTGTCCTCGTAAGCTGGCATCAATGACTTGCGACCCCACTTTGATGATTACGCCACCAATAATGTCGGGGTCGATGGTGGTTTTGATTTCCACTCCTTGGGCTCCGGTCATGCCTTTCACCCGGTCTTCTATGTTGCGACGTTGCTCGTCGTTCAGTTCGCGGGTGCTGGTGACTTCGGCGAGGACGACGTTGTTTAGGTCTCGGAGGAGGGCTAAATACTGCTCAACGATGGGTCTCAGGAAGACAATCCGCCGTTTGTCGATCAGTAACATGAGAAAGTTCATCAGGTAGTGATTACTGTCTCCCATGATGCGTCCGAGAATTTCTTTTTTGTCATTATCGCTGATGACGGGGTTGGCGATAAAGTCTTGGAGTTCTGGGGAGTCGTCCAGGAGTTGCCCTAAGTCCCGGAAGTCCCGCCCAAAGGTTTCGGTGAGGTCGTGGGTTTGGGCGAGGGACATGAGGGCTTGGGCGTAAGGTTCAGCAATTTCACTGCTGATTAGGTTACTGGGCATCCTTATCCTCCTAGCTGGTTAATACAGCGATCGATGTACCGTTCTTGGGCGGAGTCGTCGAGGATTTCGTTGAGCCGACCTTCGACTTGTTCTAAGGCGAGGGCGCTGACTCGTTGACGGAGTTCCGCGATCGCTTTGTCTTGTTCGGCACTCACATCGGCGGCTGCATTGGCTTTGATGCGCTCGACTTCGGCGTTGCCTTTTTCTAAGACTTCTTCTTTCGCTTTCTGGGCCCGTTCTTCGGCTTCGGCACGGATGCGTTTGGCTTCTTCTTGGGCTTGGGCGAGGTTTTGTTGGGCTTTTTTCAGTCGCGCTTCTGCGTCTTTAGCCCGTTGTTCGGCTTCTGTAATTGCCGTTTCAATCTCGGCGCGTCTCTGGCTGAGTATGTTGCCTAAAAATTTACGGCCAAAATAGAACAAGACCCCGATAATAATGACGAGGTTGACTAAGTTGGTTTCTAAAATATCGAGGTTCAAACCAAAGCCACTTTCCGCGCCTTCTGTGGCTAGGTAAACCAAAATTGCCATGATGTTTTTCCCTTGCTTGCACGTTCACTTGCTGAGTTGCCCGGTTGGAGGGCTTATTGCACAAATTCTGAACCCACCAATTTTTCTAAAATCTGGCGGCTGAGGGCATCAATTTCTCCTTCGAGGCTTTGATACGCCTGTGCTTTTTGGTCTTCGATTTCTTGGGCGGCGGCTTCTCGTTGCGCTTGCACTTCTTGCTGGGCTTCTTGCACTTTGGCGTTGATGGTTTCTTGAGCCTCAGCTTGAGCTTTTGCAATAATGTCTTGCGCTTCTTTCCGCACGCCGACCAGTTCTTGATCGTACTGTTTGGCTAATTGGTTGGCTTTTTCGATGCGATCGCGCCCCTCTTGGTTGGTTTGGCGGACATATTCATTGCGATCGTCAATGGCTTTCCCCAACGGCTTAAAAAACAGTACATTCAGCACAGCGACCAAAATCAGGAATTGCAAGGCCATCAAGGGTAAGGTGGCATCAAAATCAAATAAGCCCCCCCCTTCTTCGGCGGCCTCAGCCAATAAAATTGTCCAATGTATCATTGTTAAATAACTCTACTGTTTAACTAACGTCCTGATTTGGCGTAGAGACGTAATTCTCTAGAAGTCAAATCCCCCTAAACTACGTCTCTACTCGGCTTTAACCGTTGCTTACAAAGCGCGATTAAGCGAAGGGGTTAGCAAACAGTAAAACCAGGGCAACCACTAACCCGTAAATGGTCAGTGCTTCCATGAATGCCAAACTCAGCAGCAAGGTCCCACGGATTTTTCCTTCAGCTTCAGGCTGACGAGCAATCCCTTCTACAGCTTGTCCAGCCGCATTACCTTGTCCTAAACCTGGGCCAATAGCCGCTAAACCCACGGCGAGAGCAGCAGCGATAACGGAAGCAGCAGCAGTTAAAGAGTCCATAATTCTTTATTTCCTTTCTTTACAAATGGTTGAACAACAAAAAAAACGGTCGTTTCTGAGCGATCATTCCCCGGCTTATTTAACGGGAAATTAGCCCTTTAGTCAATCTCTCTCATTCCTCTTCTTCACCATGCCCCTCTAAGGCTTCGCCAATGTACGCGCCAGCTAGCGTCGCAAAAATGAGAGCCTGAATTGCACTGGTAAAGAGTCCCAACACCATAACAGGTAAGGGAACAAATAGGGGTACAAGCAATACCAATACCGCAACGACTAACTCATCGGCAAGAATATTTCCGAAAAGACGAAAGCTGAGGGAAAGAGGTTTGGTAAAATCTTCGAGGATATTGATCGGTAGTAAGATTGGGGTCGGTTCGATGTATTTTTTCAAGTAACCTAGCCCCCGCTTACTGAAGCCGGCGTAAAAATAGGCCAGGGAGGTTAGCAAAGCCAAGGCAACGGTTGTATTAATATCGTTGGTTGGGGCTGCTAATTCTGACCCAGGAATTGTAATCAGCTTCCACGGAAGTAACGCGCCAGACCAATTGGCAACAAAGATGAACAAAAATAAAGTACCAATAAATGGCACCCAAGGTCGATACTCTTTTTCACCAATTTGATTTTTGGCTAAATCCCGAATAAATTCCAAGGCATATTCCATTAAGTTTTGAACGCCACTCGGAACTCGCTGAATATTTCTTGTTCCGACAATGGAAGCAACCAGCAATACAGCAATCACAAACCATGAGGTGAGAAACACCTGTCCGTGAACCGTGAAATTGCCAATTTCCCAATAGAAATGTTCGCCAACTTCTAGTTCAGCTAGGGGGAAAGTATTAAATACGCTCAGACCATCTAGAATTTCCATGTGGTGAGTTTTCCCCAAAGAAAATGCGACAACAATTGAATCAACGGTAAAACAGCTTTTAACGCCTATGACTGCCTCAGTATCCCTTATATGGGGGCATGAGTCCAGTCTTTTCATTAAAGAAACACTGCCCTATTGAATTCTAGTGCTATTTCTGTGCTGGTACAATGGACGTTTTCAGCACATAAACAATGATGGCAGCTTTGTACGTCATGAATCCTAAAAACACTGGCAGAATCTGCAACTGCTGGAGTTGCGTTGCAAAAACAATCAACCCAATCAAGGGGGCCAGTCGATTAAACCCTACCACAGTTCTTTTAGTGTTCCCTAACCGACCAACATCTTTGGCCAGTAGTCGCAAGTACACCAGTCCCACAAAAGACCCTACTAAATAGTTGAGGGCTGTGTTCAAGGTGTAGAAAACCCACACTGATGTAAAAATCACAACTGTTAATCCGAGCGTGACCAAATACAATGTGCGCTGTAATTGGTAATACTCAAGATTGGAGTCATCTAGATTAGAATTTTCTAGATTTGAGTCTTCTGCCTGAGAGACTTCCAGATTAGGGTCTTTGGTCTCTGGGGGGGAAGACTCAAGAGAAACCGATTCAGTTGTGTGAGAGGAATCAGATGAGTTCACAAAAGTTAGCGGGTGGACTCGTTTTTAGGATGAATGACTGGATAAAACCAAGCCAAATGCAATCTTATCACGGGGGGGGATCATTATTAAATGAATCTAAGGAAGTTTGAGGCGGTGGAGAGAGATAGGGCAAGATAAGGGGAAAATGCTTCTCTGGTGAATGTTTGAGCGGTTAGAACGTCTTTAGAGACGCGGCTTGCCTAAAATAAGGGATTTTTGCCTCAAAATAAATTTAATTGTTGTGGGGTTGGGGGGAGGGTATCCCACGGGAGAGGGGGAATAGGGAGGTTTTGGTGTTGGAGTAAGGTCTGGAATTGTCTGGCGGTGTGGGGAGAATATTCTTCTTGGGGACAATGAACGAAAAAATAGATGGTTTTTCCTCGCAGGAGGGAAGTAATGCGGGATGCCCAGTCTGCGAGAAAGGGTTGGTTGTTGGGTGGGTGGGGATGACTGATAAAGCGAATTAGGGTAAAGTCGGCGGTTACGTCTGAAACAAGGGGGAGTTGGGGTTTACGAGTCCGCGAGTGGTGTTGGGGATCATCGTCTGTTTCGTATACAGGCCGAGTGTCGAGGATGACTCGTCCGACATTGAGGGATTGTAAGGTGGTGTTGAGGGTGGGGGAGTGGGGAGACTGAAACCAGTCGGGATGACGGACTTCTACTGCAAACGAAAAAGCAGACCAGTTACGGGTTACGTCCTGGAGAAATTGTTGTAAGTCTGCGAGTCCTTGGGGACTGTAGGTGGGGGGAAGTTGTAGGAAGATCACCCCGAGACGACTACCTAGGGGGGACAGTCTCTCTAAAAATGCTTCTGCTTCAGGGAGTTTGGGGGTTAATGCACCGTGATGGGTGATGGTTTTGGGAAATTTGGGACAAAATTTGAAGTGAGGGGGCATTTCCGTTTGCCATTTGGCGATGGTGTCGGGACTGGGGACTGCATAAAAGGTGGTATTGCCTTCGACGGTGGAAAAGCGATCGCAATACAATTTTAAAAAGTCCCTCGCTTTACTCTTGGCCGGATAAAAACTCCCCACCCATCCGGAATAAGACCAAACCGCACAGCCGAGATAAAAGTTTTGGGAGTGTGTCATAAGGTTATACAGAGATTATTGACAATAGGTGATGTGGAAAATAACGTTGGTTCAGTGAAACCCCCAAATTTCGGTACTACTGACGCTGGGTTTTATTTGTGTATACAATGTATACATAATCCAGATTTGACTCAACCCGAGAGATAAACGCAATGTCAGCTAGTCCACCTCGCCAAAATCGCCAAGTGACCTTGAATATCCGCGCTAAACAGGAACAACGTGATTTGATTGATCGTGCGGCGGAACTTCAAGGGAAAAATCGCTCTGAATTTATGCTGGACTCTGCGTGTCAGAAAGCTCAAGATGTTCTGTTAGAGCAAACGTTTTTTGGATTAGATGAAGAACAATTTGAGCAATTTATCGCTTTATTGGACGCGCCACCTACAGAAAATGAGAAACTACAGACTTTATTGAACAAAAAAGCCCCGTGGGATTAGCTCAAAATCAACTTAGCTCACCTGAAACACTTAATGCCTCTCATCAAGTTGAGTTGTTTAATTCGGGGAATAATCAGTTAGATAACTGGCTGAAGAATCGTGCTTTAAAAAATCAGCAAGAAGGGGCTTCTCGGACTTATGTTGTCTGTGTAGAGAATCTTGTCGTCGGTTATTATTGTCTTGCCAATGGTGCAGTGACGCGAAGCCAAGCAACAGGAAAAGCACGACGTAATATGCCTGATCCAATCCCAGTAATCGTTATTGGAAGACTGGCAGTGGATCAGAATTGGCAAGGGAAAGGAATTGGACAGGGTTTACTACGGGATGCTATTCTTCGCACATTACAAGCGTCTGAAATTGCTGGAATACGAGCAATTCTTGTTCATGCCATTTCTGAAAATGCCAAGCAATTTTATGAAAAATTGGGTTTTAAGGTTTCCCCTAGTGATCCAATGACATTAATGATTACAGTTCAAGATGCAAAAGCTCAATTATAAGGTGCATCTCAATTTTGCAGAAACAGTGGGTAGGGTGGGCAGGATATAGTCATAAAAGCTGGAAATATAAATAATTTGCCTGCCCACCCTACGATAGATTTACTAAGTTCCTCCTTGGGAGATTGGAATAGTAATTAAAAATTCTGTTCCCTCTCCGATAGTGGACTGACATTCAATCGTTCCACCGTGTTTTTCGGTGACAATTTGATAACTAATTGATAAGCCTAAACCTGTGCCTTTGCCAATGGATTTGGTGGTAAAGAAGGGGTCAAATAAACGCTGTTTAATTTTATCTGGAATGCCTTGGCCATTATCTCCAATACTGATTTGAACGGTATTGTCTTCAATGACTGCGGTTCTAATAGAAATTATACTGGGATTCTCAACAATTTCTTGATAATCTCGCTCTCTATCTCTTTCTTCTAAAGCATCGATCGCGTTACCAATAATATTCATAAAAACCTGATTCAATTGCCCCGCATAACATTCAACTTGCTGTAAATCTCCATACTTTTTAACAATTTCAATGGCAGGATGTTCGGGTTTGGCTTTGATACGGTTTTGCAGGATCATTAAGGTACTCTCTAACCCCTCATGAATATCCACCCATTTCATTTCCGCTTCATCCATACGGGAAAAGGTGCGTAAAGAAGCGACAATGGCTTTAATTCGATCTGCACCAACTTTCATTGAGGAGAATAATTTAGGCAAATCTTCTAGTAAAAACTCTAGATCAATATCTTCAATTTCTTGGGCAATTTCAGGGACAGGACTGGTATAATGTTGTTGATATAAATCAATTAATCCTAGAAGATCTTGCAAATAATCATCAGCATGACTGAGATTCCCATAAATAAAGTTAACGGGATTATTAATTTCGTGGGCGACTCCGGCCACTAATTGACCTAAACTGGACATTTTTTCTGTTTGTACCAGTTGAGCTTGGGTACGGTGTAATTCGCGGATGGTTTGTTCTAATTCCTCTGCTTTCGCTTGGGCCATTTGTGCGGATTCTTGGGCTTGGGCGTAGAGACTGGCTTGGTTAGTCGCAATGGCCAATTGATTCATCACCGCTTTTACCAGTTCAATTTCGGTATCTTCCCAAGGCCGAACCGCTTGGGAATGACTACAGGCCACAATGCCAATTTTATTACTCGACATCTCTAGAGGAACAATTAATAAAGATTTATAATCCAATTCCTCCAGAATTTGCCGCAATACCGAGTCTAGGACAGTGTTAGTATTGTCAATTCGCACAATTTCGAGGCGTAACAATAATTCTGCCATTGGGCCGAGTTGGGAGGTGGGGTAACGCCCGGTTAAGTCGGGGAGTCCTTCAGCGCGAGATTCGGCGATCACCTGCCAGTAAGACTCCTCTGCGTCTTTCATGTACCAGGATAAATGGGCGCGGTCAATGTTGAGAACTCGCCGCAATTCAGACAAGGCCAAGGCAATAATTTCTTCTTCGGGGACATCAATGGAACTGCGAAGCTGGTTAGACAGATGATTAATAATTTGTTCCCGTTCAAATTGGTCTTGAATTTGGGCTTTCGAGGCTAATAGTTCGGCTTCTGCTTTTTTGCGATCGCTGATATCCTGAACTAAACAAACCCACCCATCTGCCGTCACTGCCAGCGACACCTCTTGGGGGAAAGTTGTCCCATCCCGTCGTATCCCTCGTGTTTCTCCTCGCCATTGGCCTTTCGCCAGTAATTCCGGCACAATGCCTTCTAGTCGCTGTTGTTCCTCCTCATCATAAAAAAGCTTCCAATGTTTGCCTAACAACTGTTCTGGGGTTTCATAACCGTACATTTGGGCATGGGCTGTGTTCATATAAATACAATAACCATCGGTATCGGCAATAGAAATCCCATCCACCGAAGACTCAATGGCCGCCAATTGTTTTTGCAGTTGTGCTTCTTGGGCCTTGCGTTCCGTCGCATCCACCGCAAACCCCACTAACCCGGTAATTTCACCACAGGCATTTTTTAAACGGACTTTAATCACTTCGAGGCTGTGTAATTGTCCATCAGCGAGATTAAGATGTTCTGTAGAGAAATAAGGCTCATCTTGGGCTAAACAAGCGGCATCTGATTCTAAACAGGGGGTACAATTGTCTTCCCCTAGTAACTCTTTATAATGCCCGACGGCTTGGAATTGTTCATCGGTTACGCCTAAATCGGCACAAATCGCCCGATTACTAAACTTCATGTGGCCATTGGTGTCCGTCACCCAAATCCAAATGGGGGAATTGTCGAGGATAGCGCGGATAGTTTGCTGTTGTTCGAGGAGGAGGGCTTCTTGGGCCTTGCGATCGCTAATATCATTAATAATCGCCACCAAACCCACAATATTCTCCGCCTCATCTCGAATGGCATTAGCCCGCAAAAAAACTTGTAAGATGTCACCGTCCAGGGTTTGGTGTTCCACTTCATGACTCCAGGTTTGCCCATTCATCACCGTCCCAAATAACCCCTGCATCACCGTGGCATCGGCAAAAATGGCAGACAGTCCCCCACGGGAGCGAAAATCGCTCAGGTCTTGACAGTGGTATAACTGAGTAAAGGCAGTATTGAGATAAATGACGCGCCCCTCTGCATCGGTAATGGCGATCGCATCACTGGTACTGGCCACCGCTTGTTTGTAGCGCATTAACTCGGCTTCGGCCTGCTTGCGATCGCGGATATCCCTAGCAATTGTCGAAGTATATTCCATAACTCCCGTTACATCAAAATGCCCCATTAGCACCTGAGACACAGGAATCTCATTCCCCTGTTGATCGAGAAAAACATTTTCCCCCTGCCAGGCTTCCCGACGCATTAAAGACCCCAGGGCCAATGGATTTATCTGATTCTCATAATCCGGTGGCACCAGATCATTCATCGTATACTGGGAAATCTCCTCACTCTTGCCAATACCCACCATTTGCCGTCCCGCTTGATTGAGGTAAGTTAAACGGCCTTGAATATCCGCCGTCCCCACAAAGTCGGGGGTAGCCTCTAAAATAGACAAGAGCTTCATTTGCTCTTGTTCGGCCTTTTTAAACTCGGTAATATCCCGCACATTGGCTAAAATCACCGTTTGTTGATTGAGGCGAATTTTCCGTAACCGCACCTCCACCTCAAAGGTCAGGCCATCTTTGGGGCGTTTGGCCTTCCATTCAAATTGTAAATCCTCTCCCTGCATCACCCGTTCCATTAAATCCGAGGAATAATCCAATAAGGGGGAAATCTCGGAATAGTCGGTCATGCTGTATTGAAAGGCTTCTGCACGACTCACCCCATACATGGTCAACATGGGGTCATTGACCTCTAATATCTGGCCATCAATATCATGGATAAAAATGGCATCATAGACCCCATTGAGAATGGTGCGTAAGTCTTCTTGGGAGGTACGCAAGTCTTGTTCAATGCGTTTGCGGTCGGTGACATCGGTACAAGTCCCCACATAGCCCATAATTTCGTCTGGGTTGCAGGGGTTGAGAATAGACTGACATTGAGCATAAACCCAGCGCACTGTCCCATCGGGCCGGACAAACCGAAATTCTGATTGAAAGAGGGCATCATTTTGCCGAGTCCATTCCAATAATACCCGACGGCGATCGCGTTCGTGCATGGCTTGAGTCCAGCCATTTTCCAATAAGTCTTGTGCCGAGCGTCCGGTGAGGATACAAGCCTGTTGGTTGGTGTAAATACAGTTTCCTTGGGTGTCGGTGTGGAAAATGCCCACGGGGGAAGTGTCGGCCAACACTTGATAGAGGCGTTTGCTTTCTTCTAACTCAGCTTGGGCCCGTTTGCGGTCGGTAACATCTCTTGCGATCGCATAAATTTTTTGTTGTTCCACCACTCCTGTCACGGTCCAAGCTAACCAACGATAGGACCCATCTCGACAGCGATAACGGTTCTCGAAACTGAGATATTGTCCCCCCTCCTGTAATTGTTGTGCCGCGGCCAAACTCGCTTCATAATCATCAGGATGGATGAAGTCCAGAAAAGACTGGCCTTCTACTTCTTGGGGAGCATACCCTAATGTATGTTCCCAGGCTGCATTCACTTGATATAGTGTGCCATCGAACCCGGCAATTCCCGTCATGGAGGGCATGAGACGGAAAATTTGTTCCCAATTCTGCTCATGGGAGATGGGACTATTCGGGAATTCATTTTCCGGTTCGCGGGTTTCGATGATTTCACTCTGGAGAATTACACCGCCGATGTCCCCATTGTCCTCTCGCCAAGGTCTTACGCTCCATTTTAGCCCCACGGTGGTCCCATTGGGCAGTTGTACGGTTTCGCCTGAATTTTCTGCAATTTGCCCTGCTAAACCGCGCTCATAGGCTTTTTGCCAATGGGGGGGACAATGGGGGAATAAATCTAAGTGGGATTGGCCGTGATAGGCTTCGGGGAGGTTATAGACCTCTCGCCACTGGCGACTGGCCAGACAATAGCGCAATTTTTGGTCTAAAATTGCGATCGCTATTGCCGACTGTTCCACTAAAACCGTACACCATTGAGAAGTCAGAGAGTTGAGAGCATTCATGGGGATGTTCACAGAGCCAAAGGGAAATACAAGTTGCGATCGCTACACTCCAAGTTAGCAAAGGTTAGAGGCTAATCTCCCGTAGTGTAACAATTCTCTTAACCCATCAATGGCATCTCCCTCTATTCCTCAAAGAGAGAAAAAATTGGTCAATCGTCACAGGCCGATAAACACTGGTATCTTGTCTCACTTCTTGACCACGGCGCAAACCGCTAAAATAAGAACAGTCTTTACAAAACTTGATAAATGGTTTCTATTCAAAAAACGTCTTTTTCTCCCCTCGAAAAACTTGACTGGACTTGGCAAGGTCACACCATTCGCTATACCGTCCAAGGAACAGGACAACCCCTCGTTTTAATTCATGGGTTTGGCGCATCTATTGGTCATTGGCGCAACAATATTCCCGTCTTGGCCGCTGCCGGATATCAAGTGTTTGCCCTAGACTTACTGGGGTTTGGGGACTCCGCCAAACCGCCCCTAGATTACACCATTGAACTGTGGCAACAGCAACTCCAAGACTTTTGGCAAGAAAAAATCACCACCCCTGCGGTGTGGGTGGGAAACTCCATCGGAGGACTCATTGCCTTAACCCTCATGGCCAACGCTCCCGAACTGTCCTCTGGGGGGGTGTTAATTAACTGTGCGGGGGGTCTCAGTCACCGTCCCGAAGAACTCAACCCCCCACTTAGGGCAATGATTGGCATTTTTAATAAAGTAGTGCAAGCTCCGGTTATGGGCCCTTTTCTCTTTGACCGGGTACGCAGTAAAAACCGGATTCGTAGTACCTTAAAACAGGTATATTGCGATCGCCAAGCCATTACTGATGAATTAGTCGAGTTACTCTATCAACCCTCCTGCGACCCCGGAGCGCACCAAGTTTTCGCCTCCGTCATCAACGCACCTCCGGGCCCCAAACCCTCGGACCTCCTCCCCCACATCCAAGACCCCTTACTCATCCTCTGGGGAGAAGCAGACCCCTGGACTCCCATTAAAGGGGCCAAAATTTATCAAGAGCGAGCCACCCAAGACCCGCAAACCCAATTCTACGCCATCCCCCAAGCGGGTCACTGTCCCCACGATGAAAAACCTGAGCAGGTCAATGATTACATTTTGCAGTGGTTGGGGAATGGGGAATGGGTAACAGAAAGTCCTCTCCAAGAAGACTGATAAAAAAACTCTTAACTATGAATAATATATTTTAATGAACTGTCTGTCTGAGACAGGCATTAAAAACCCCTGACGTTGCAACCGTTCAATAGTGAAGTTCTTGGCCTCCTGCCTCCTACTTTCCAATTATGCACTGTGGAAAAACACCTATTTTTCCACAGTTTTTCCACAGAAAAGCCCCAATTCCTCACGATATTTTGTTACAGTAAGGCAGTAGGTTCACACAAGGCATTGGGAACAGGGAATAGGGAACAGGGAACAGGGAACAGAAAATCAGGCATACAGGGGTTTTTTACTGTTAGAGTAAAACCCCGTGGGGTTTTACACCTCATTTGAAAACGCTATAGACCAAAATCAAACACCTTTGAAACCTGTTCATCCGGCACAGGCCAGAAAACTCCAAGAGGGGTATAAGTAGGGCTTTGTGGCCTAATGTCAAAAAAAGTCGAGTAAATAGCCTACTAGAGGTTAACCCTAAACTAAACTGAGACATAACTAAACTACGATGATGGCACTCAACATGGCTTCAGCCTTAACGGGGAAACCTGCGGACCCTCAAAATACGCACCTCCTCCAAGAAGTTTGGTCACAGGTCAATGCTCAGAGTTGTCCTTACCATTACAACTTCCATATGCACACCACCTGCTCCGATGGACAACTGCATCCCCATCGGTTGATGGAGCAAGCGGTTGATGTGGGGTTACAAGGATTAGCTATTACCGATCACCATACCGTAGCCGGCTATTTAGAAGCGATACAATGGCTCAAAGAGGCTCATGTCTCCGGTTTATTTGCCCATTTACCTGTCCTGTGGACGGGCATGGAAATTACAGCCCGTTTACTCAATACAGAAGTGCATATTTTGGGATATGGGTTTGATCCCGATCATGTGGCCTTACGCCCTTATACTCAAGGAGAAGCCCCGAAAGGGGACCTAGCCGAAGCGCGTTGTGTTATTGATGCCTTTCATAAAGCAGGAGGGTTAGTGGTTTTAGCTCATCCGGCCCGATATCGTTGTTCTACTAAAAAACTCATTCCTGCTGCCGTAGAATTAGGAATTGATGGGGTAGAAACCTATTATGCGTATCGTCGGGTGAACCCTTGGCAACCGAACACCATAGGCACGATTCAAGAAATTGAGGAAATGAGCGATCGCTACGGGGTATTTAGGACTTGTGGCACAGATACCCACGGTTCAAATATTTGCCTACGGTAATCCATACGCTGTCGCCTTCGCACCCCTGAAAGGTGGCTTTAGAAATATACTTTTATGTTTGATTGGGTGGGCATTGCCCACCCTCAATTATTGCACTAAATTAGCGGTGTCAAGGCACTACTGGGGTGACTCATCCCCCTTAACCAGGCAATAATCCCCTAGTCCTCAGCATCCAAGCGTACATCAATGATACTGCCCCTGAAATTATAGATATTCCCATCTAATTCAAGGGAAGTCCCAATTTTGACCTGACTTTTCTTCAAAACTGGCCCATTGGGAGTAATTTCCGCTTGTCCTGTCAAGGTGAAAAGTAGATCGTGACTGAATAGTTCTGCGGAGGTTCTGGGATCAGGCATAGTGATCACTGTACCATCGGGTTGGGTGACTATGATTTGTCGGTCAATTAGTTCAACGTTTTTAATCTCTACTGAGCCACTGGGTTGATTACGGACAATAATATTAGTCTGGGGGGTTTCCTCGAAGGTTTCTAACAAGATATCAGGATCACGGATACTCAACCCCCGCACTAACACATCCACTTCGATGGGTTGGGTGGTGGTGACTTGCGCTAAAGATCCCGATGGGCCGGGAATCACAAAAATACCAATAATTACTAAGAGAATCACTAGGGCAGCCCCTAAGTCAATGAGACTGAGTTTGCCAAATAAACGTCCTTTAGAATCCAAAATAGTCATAGGGCAATAATATCCATTCTGAGAGCAGTTTAAGTTTGTGGCCTCTCCATCAGCCATGGGAGAATGACGCGAGGGGTCTAAGAATTGCTTCTCCACCCCATACAATACAGAAATATGGCCTGGGTTGTGATATATCTTGATTATGGTTAATCGCCGTTCATTTTTAGTAGGAAGTGGGGCTGTAGTCTGCGGTTCTTTGCTCGCGGGGTGCAGTGGTGGGGGGAATGCAGCGTTTTCGGTGCGTCTCCTCAATCAATCCCTCCCCCGTCAATTAATTAATCAATTTCGCTCTCAGGTGGCCCAAGGAAAAGCGGTCAGTTTTAGCCCGGATAGCGACATTGAGACGATTTTTGAATATTTGGAGACGTGGCAGCAAGCGGCCACGGAAGATTCGTCTCAGGAGGACTCTCCCTTTCGTTTACCGTTTATCGGTCAACAACCCCCCAATCCTGCCTCGTTAGTGAGTTTAGGGGATGTTTGGTTAAAAGCAGCGATCGCGCAAAACCTCATCCAACCCCTCAACCTAGATACCCTAGAACAATGGGCCAATCTTCCCCCCCGGTGGCAAACCCTCGTCAGACGCAACCAACAAGGTTTTCTCGATGATACCGGGCCCATTTGGGGTGCGCCCTATCGCTGGGGAACAACTATGATTGTCTATAATCAAAAAGCCCTGAAAAAACTAGACTGGTTTCCCCAAGACTGGGAAGATTTATGGGATGAACGGTTGCGCGATCGCATCTCCGTCGTCAACCAACCCAGAGAAATTATCGGCCTCACCCTCAAAAAACTCGGCTACTCCTATAATCAAGCCAATTTAAACGAAATTCCCAACCTACAACAAGAACTAAACACCCTTGCTCAAAACATTAAATTTGCCAACTCCAAAACCTACCTCCAACCCCTCATCCTCAAAGATACTTGGGTGGCCGTCGGTTGGTCCAGTGACATCTTACCCATCTTAGACAATTATCCCCAACTCAAAGCCTTTGTTCCCCCCTCTGGGACCGCACTCTGGTCTGATGTTTGGGTCAAACCGGCCATTGCGGAGAATACCACCCCCCTCCCCGAAGACTGGATTAACTTCTGTTGGCAAGAAAAATCCGCCCTCACCATCTCCCTCTTTACCGACGGTATCGCACCCCGTCTCACCCTGCCCCCACCTCATACCCTCCCCCAAGATATCCAAAACCAACCCCTTAAATTCCCAGACCCAGAAATTTTAGAGAAAAGCGAATTTCTCTATCCCCTCTCCCCAACCCCCCAAACAGAATATACTCAACATTGGCAAGCTATGTTTAGTTAGACTAATATCTTGAAACGGAAATAGTGTTAATACTTCCCCATCCTCCCCATCCTCCCCATCCTCCCCATCCTCCCCATCTCTCTTGACAATAGGAT
>NZ_JAQMSD010000039.1 GCF_028330525.1 Spirulina sp. CS-785/01 | reverse complement strand
CCCACGCTCTAATCTCCGATTGAGCGTGGGAGTATGTCACTCCCAATAATATCCGCCCGACTCTCCCGCAAATAGGCCGCCACGGCCTCCCGACGTTTCCCCCAAGCCGCATCTCCCACATCAGGTTTATCAAAGCGTAAATTGAAACTCACAATGCGGCAATTTATCCCCGATGCCATGTGGTTACACCCCCCGGTTTATCCACTAAGACAATACCTTGGCCTTGTAACTCATCCCGAATGCGGTCCGCTTCCGCAAAATTCTTGGACTTTCTCGCCGCTTGACGTTGAACTAATAATGTTTCAATGTCTGCATCACTCAACCCACTACTCGTTTCTCCCGCGTCTTCTATCGCATCCACCGTAAACCCTAACACCTTGGCCAACTCCACTAAAGTTTGCCATTGCTGTTGTAACATCTCCGACTCCACAGAGGTTTTCCCTTCATGGGTTAACCGGTTTTTCTCCTTGCGTAACTCCTTGGCCAACTCAAAGACAACGGCCAACCCCCCAGGGGTATTAAAATCATCGTCCATGGCCTCGATAAACCGGGCTTCATACTCCTGTAATGTTCCCGTTTGCGGACGGGTTTCTGTGGACCATCCTAATTTTTCCCCGTATTGTTGCCCAAATAATAACCCCTCTTTCAGGGTTTGCCAGCTATTTTGGGCGGACTGAATGGCCTCCTCGGTAAAGTCTAGGGGTTTACGATAATGGCCTTGGAGAATAAACAACCGTAGTCCCATAGGGTCCGCAGGCTGGTCTAAAAAGTCTCGAATGGTAATAAAATTACCGAGGGATTTAGACATTTTTTCCCCTTCAATTTTCACCATGCCATTGTGTAACCAGTAGCGGGCTAAAGGTTTGTCTGTGGCGGCTTCTGACTGGGCTACCTCGTTTTCGTGGTGGGGGAAAATAAGATCGCCTCCTCCCCCGTGAATGTCCACGGTGTCCCCTAAAATGGCTTTCACCATGGCTGAACATTCAATATGCCAACCGGGACGGCCTTTCCCCCATGGGGAGTCCCAAGCGGGTTCTCCGGGTTTGGCGGACTTCCAGAGGGCAAAGTCGAAGGGGTGTTTTTTCTGACTTCCTTCTGTCCCTACTCGGCCTCCGGCCCCGGCTTGCATTTCCTCGGGTTTCCGGCCAGAGAGTTTCCCGTAACTGGGGAAGCGTTCTACGCTGTAATACACATCTCCGTCGGCCACGTAGGCCATTCCTTTATCAATGAGGGTTTGAATAATTTGGTGAATACCGGGGATGTTTTCGGTGACACGGGGGTATTCATCGGCATCGAGGACGTTGAGGCGGCGAATGTCGTTGAAGTATTCTTGTATGTAGCGATCGCTAATTTCTGCCATCGTTGCCCCTCGTTCTTTAGCCCGGTTGAGAATTTTATCGTCAATATCCGTAAAATTCTGCACATACCGCACCGCAAACCCCCGCCATAATAGATAACGTCGCACGGTATCCCACACTACATAGGACCTGGCATGACCCAAGTGGCAAAGGTCATACACTGTGACTCCACAGCAATACATGGTTATTTTCCCCGCTTCTTGGGGGGTGAAGGGTTCTTTATGACGAGTTTGTGTATTGTAGAGAGTCAGAGTCATCGGCAAATCAGGAACGAAACTCTTTAACAGGGTAGCATGATAGTTGATAGTTGATAGTTGATAGGGGAGTCGGGAGTTGGGAGATGGGGGAGAAGAAGTAAGGAGAGAAAAGTGAGAAGTGAGAAGTGAGTAGTCTGTAATTTTTTCTCTATTCTCTCTCCTCTATTCTCTCTCCTCCCTCTGGGGGAGAACGAAGAACAAACTGTTCCCTGTTCCCTGTTCCCAAACAACCAACAACCAACCCCCCCGTGATAACCCCCCCGTGATATCTGTCCCCGTGATATCTGTCACATTAGGGGGTTTATCGTCTCACATCACTCGGTAATTTCTCTCAAGGATTGTTTTGCTGAAGTTCACAACCCAGTGAATACGGGTATCACGTTATTTATTGGGGATTCGGGTGAGGATAGTATTGTCGATAAGGAAATCCCCTGAACATCATGTTAAACCAACTTCAACTCCTCCCTGGCGCGATCGCTGAAATTCTTGCTTCTGTGGCTGAAACTGGACAATTAACTGTATTAGACCGCTATGGACTGATGGCCGCAACTCTCGATGAATCTGTGACGGAAGAAGAACACCGCATGATTACTCGTCTGCTTCGGTCTGTGAAACGTGGACGAGTCCAAATCGCTGCATAACCTCTGATATTCAGGGGATTTTCCCGTTTTCCCAACAATTTATCTGGATTTCCTCTTGTTCTCAGCTTCTAGGGCTGAGTTTTTTCTTGTTAGGGTCAAATTCCCCTGTCTCTCCTTTCTGCCTCTTGCTGTCACCCAATCTTGAGTAAAATGTAAAGAATTGTTGCACTTTCTGGGCGAGTCTGTTACATTACTTAATATAGCAAACTTTCTATAGTCAAGCCCTACGAATACTGGGGTTTAAGCTCACAGTTTGTCAATCTCTGGATCTAATCTGTATCTGGAAATCTCCTCCCAATACAGCAAGCTCAATTCTAAGTCGCCCTAAGCGGCTTATTTTTTTGGGCTGAATGTCTGTCAAAAATGCCTAGAATATTGGCTAGGAGCAATTTAGAGCCATTTCGCCTGCTGGAAATAAGCGTTTTTAATTAATCTGGGTTGAGATAATTAGTAGGCTTGTGTACAGATTAGCCTAAATTGTGGTTAAATTTTGTAACATTTGTTCGTCTGTCTAAAATAATTATGTTCTAGTTCCCAGTGGCGTGTAGAAGTCACCGTTTAAACTTTCTCGCGGAAACTCCGTCTGGAACAACGGAATAAGGAATTTTAGAAGTAAACCTCACACCTTGACACTATAAAACCTATGAGTAAGCAGTTTTTCTGGACAATCAGCAAAATTGCCATCACCCTGAGTGCAGGGATTTTCGTGGCGGGTGGCTTAACTGTCGCCCCGGCATTGGCTAATGCTGAACCTCTCTATCTCGCGCAACAATCGAGTAGTGAGGAATTGCGCGACTTACTAAAACGGGGGCGAGAGTTATCGGAAGCGGGGAATTATGATGCTGCGATCGCAGTTTATCAACAAGCCGCCCGTCTCGACCAAGACAACGCCCGCATTTACTCCGGTATCGGCTTCTTACAAGCCAACCGACAAAATTATACCGCCGCCGCCGAAGCCTATCGTCAGGCCGTTTCCCTAGACCGGAATAACGTAGATTTTCACTACGGGTTAGCCTACAGTCTCGCCAAAGCAGGAGACAACGCCAACGCCGCCGCCGCCTATCAGCGAGTCTTACAACTTGATCCAGATCATCGAGAAAGTTATCTCGGTTTAGCCGTGGTTCGGATGCGGGAAGGGAACTACGACCAAGCCATTGCTACCTATGAACAGATTATCGCCAAAAATTTAGGAGATAGTGGCGAAATTTACGGGATGATTGGATCAGTTCTCATCGAACGGGGCGAAAATGAGAAAGCCGTTGAACTCCTAGAACGGGCAGTTCAAGAACACCCCAACAATGTCAAAATTCGTCTTCCCTTAGCCGTTGCCCTCCTCAACCAAGGGAACTATAATCAAGGCGTTTCTATCCTCGAAGAAATCGCCGAACTTGATCCCCGTAACCCCCAAGTCCACTTACAAATTGGCCGTATCCGTCAAGCCCAACAAGACTGGGAGGCCGCCGAAGACTCCTTTAGTCAAGCTGCCCATTTAGCCCCGGATTCTGCGGAGGTTCATGTGGCGGTCGGGAATTTCTGGATGGAACGGGATATGTTTTTAATGGCCACGGTGTCCTATCGTCGGGCCAGCGAACTCGATCCCCAAAACCCCCAAGTTTTCCAAAAACTGGGAGAAGCCTTACAAAACCGTCGTCGGCCAGAGGAAGCCAAGGAAATCCTAGAAACCGCCCGTCGTCTCTATCGGGAACAAGGCAACAGCGAGGCCGCAACGGAGGTGAATCAGTTAATTGAGGAGATGGATTAATTCGTTCTTGGTTCTTGGTTCTTTGTTCTTTCTCCCCCTCCCTGAAACCGCGCTTGAAACCGGGTTTCTGTCCTCAACTTGGTTTTTTCCTGAAAATGGAGATAAGAAACCCGGTTTCTCCCCCTAGACCGATCAATTCACCATGAAACCTTTAACCTATGCAGCCAGTGGGGTGATCATGCTGTTATTATCCCCCACCCTTACCCTCGCCTTACCCCCGGCAGAGGAAACCCCCGAAGAAGTATTACGGACTGAGATTATCTTAGACGCGCGATCGCCCGTTAACGGAGAACCCCTCACCGCCGCAGAATACGCCGAACTCCAGCAAACCTTAACCGAAAGTCCCTACCCCCCAGAACTCAGCCCAGAAGTCCAGCAAACAATCTTTATGTTGAAACTCTTAGACTTTATTAATACAATCTTGCCCTTTTAGCCCATCACCGATTCCCAAACAGCGCAATACTCATAGACCCCGAAACCACACAAACCGCCCCAAACACCCCCAACAGCGTAATCTGTTCAGACGCAATATATTGAGGAATCACCAAAGCCGCCACCTCCACAGAAGCTAACGTGATTAAAGGTGCCGTGGATAACACCGCCGAAATTTTCGACGCATACCAATGGTTGAGAGACTCCGCAAACGACCCATAAGCAATCAGCGTATTTAGCCCACAAAACAGCAACAACCCCCCCTGTAACGGCGTAAGCGTTAGAAAAGACGCAAAATCCACCTTCGGCAAAAATAACACCATACACCCCCCATAAATCAGCACCATAATCTGAGAAGATGAAAAACTCCGGAGTAACTGCTTCTGGGCCAAAGCATACCCCGACCAAGCCAAAGCCGCTAAAAAAATCATCCCCACTCCCAACAGATACAACCCTTGGGTCGTCAACAGCGTGCCGAGTTTATCGTGAAAAAAGACCATTAACCCCATAATCAAAACCGCCAAACCTGCCCACTGTTGCAGAATATAGCGTTCTCGGAAAATCAAAATTGCCCCCAACCCAAACAACACCGGGGCCAACTGAATAACCACCTCCACCGTCCCAGGACTGGTGAGGGATAACCCCTGAAGAAACAAAAAATAATTACACCCCAAAAACACCGTCGCCACCAACAATAACCGCCAATTTTTAGGATAAATTCGGCTTAACGAGGGGAACTGTTGTTGATGCAACAATAAAACCGAGAGTAGCGAAAAGGACAACGTAAAGCGAAACCAAGTCAACGTATAGGCATCTAACGCCTGTAAAACAATGGTTAACGCCAACGGTAACACCCCCCACAAAGTGGTCGTGAGGAGTGCTAAGAGAAAACCGCGTTGCCATTGGCCGGGATGTTTGTGCAACACTTACCACCAACGCAGTTGTAAGAAACTGGGGCGAGTGGCCTGTAACTCGTCTTCTGTGAGCCATTCTACAGGCTTATATGTGCCAAACACATGATCCCACCAATCAACCCCTAACCCAAAGTTGTGATGCCACATATTGTACTTGTGGTGGACATAGTGAACGGGCATTTTCATCCAAAAGCATTTAGTTGGGTTTTCGTGTTGCAGTTGGTGAGCATAAGCCGAAAACGCCGCATAAGTCAATCCTCCCAACAACCAACTGAGTCCTAAAGGCCAAGACACGAGGAAAAGAACCAACATGGGTAAAAACGCCCCTTTCACATAGTCGAGAAATTCCCAAAGCACCCCTTGGCCTTCGTTTCTGCGGTGGTGATCTCGGTGACGTTCACCTACTTTGGCATTAGCGTGCATCAGGCGATGTATCCAGTATTCTACAAGGCTACTGGCCACGAAGGCCGTTAAAAATACAGCAGTCAGAACTATCATATGATTTCCTAGTTATAGATCGTGTCTGCTTTGTTATTGTGCCATTAGACGGCAAGGTGTGGGGATAGTTGATAGTTGATAGTTGATAGTTGTTCTTCGCTTCCCCATCTCTCCCATCTCCCGACTCCCGACTCCCGACTCCCCATTCCCTTTTTCACCAACAACCAACCTGCTTACTGTCCACTGACTCAGCGAATCTTTACAACTACTTGCTAAAATAACGAAACTGTTATGATTCTTAACAAGGAGATTAGTAAGGGATGGAACTGGCGGCAACCTTAAATAGCCAGATAGTACAGAATCAAGTGCGCGAAACGGGAATTAATCCGAACTACTGGTATCCAGTGAGTTGGGCCAAAGACCTGAAACAGGGACAAGTGATTCCGGTGCAGGTTTGGAATCAGGCCATTGCCCTATACCGAGATAATGATGGAAATGTCCACGCTCTTGAAAATGCCTGTCCTCACAAAGGTGTAGAACTGCACATGGGAGAAGTCCAAGGGGAAAACCTCGTCTGTCCCTATCATGGTTGGCAATTTAATGGCCACGGGGAATGTGTCAGCATTCCTTATTTCCCCCCGGAGCAAAAACTTCCTTGTGCTAAGGCGCGAATCTATCCGGCGTTAGAAAAGTATGGTGTAATCTGGGTATTTCCGGGGGATGCTCAATTAGCAGACGAAGACGATCTTCCCAATATCCCAGAATACGATGACCCGGACTGGCTGGTTGTCCCTATTCCGGCGAAATTTAATGCCCATTTTTCTATCTGTAATGAAAATACGATGGATGTGTTCCACGGGTTTCTCCATCGGCAAATTAATGGTTGGTTTGACCCGGTGTTGCTGTCTTTGGAACGGACGGAACGGGAAGTGAAGGCGAAATATCAGGTCTCTTATCAGGGTTGGTTAAGTAAGTTTTTACGACTGAGTGAGAGTCAAAAGCGTGTCACGACTCGGACAATTACCGTAGAATATCGCTATCCCCATTATTTCAACTCCTTGGAGGGAGTCTCGAAGATGCACCTCCTCCGTTTACCTGTTTCTCCCCAAGAAACTCGCTCTTTTACGCTGCTGTTTGTCAAGATGCGACTTCCTCAGTGGTTGGTGAACTCGCTGAAACCTGTCTTAGCGAAGGTGGTCTGGAAACTTTTATTTAAGCGTTTCCTTGATCAAGACGTGGAAATGATAGAAAGTGAGCAACAAACCTATTTGAAGAATCGTCAGCGTCGTTATGTTGAAGTGAATCCCGCCATACTGGCCCTTCAGCGCGTTATCTTGGGGCAGTATGAGCAGTATCAAGAGCAGTCGTCTCAGTCGCACTGGGAGTCTTCTCCAGAAGATTTAGTGGCTATGCAGTAATTTTTACTTACGTAAATGAGGTCAATCCGGTTTAATACAGTTGTTTATCAGCAGTTATGCAAGGAGTGAACGGTGCAAGTTGTCCAAGAGTATATGCAGGGGTTGTATGACAATGATTTATACCCAGATAAGTATATAAGCCACGGAAAAACGGGAAATTGGGTCGATATCGAAGACCCGTCGGGGAAGCGTCAGACGGTGTTGACTTTCTGTACCAATGATGTTTTAGGGTTGGTGCAGTCGGAGGCGGTTCGACAGGCCGCTATTGATTCTATTCTCCAGTATGGGACTTCTAATAGTTCTTGTTCGGTTCTCAGTGGTCGTATTGATCTTCATCGTCAACTAGAACAGGAAATTTCGGCGTTTAAGCATCTTCCCTATACTCAGTTGTTTCTCAATGCTTGGATGGCGTTACAGGCGGTGGTGGATGGGTTTTGCCATTTAGCGATGCCTGTTCCGGGGTATCAGAATACACGGGAAACGCTGATTATGACGGATGTTCTCAATCATGGCTGCATTGTGTCGGCGGTGGTAAATGCGGATAATCGGTCGGGGAAAATGTTTGGGAATAGTCCCAAGGTGCGGGTGAAGCCCTATCGTCACTGTGATATGGGGGATTTGGCGCGGAAGTTGCGTCGTTATGCGAAACCGGGCGATCGCATTATGGTGATCTCGGATGCGGTCTTTTCGATGGATGGGGATATTGTGCCGCTTCCGGAAATGTTGGACGTGATGGAACAATATCCCGGTAGTGTGGTGATTATGGATGAAGCCCATGCTAGTGGCGCGATCGGGCCGAAGGGGGGTGGGATTTATGACCATTTTGGTATTACCCCTCAATCGGCCATCGAACGGGGGATGAATCCTTTAATTATGACGACGTTTTCTAAGTTTGCGGCTTCTGCGGGGGCGGCCATTAGCAGTCATATTCCCCAGTTTACCGATTTACTGGATGTGTCTCCCACCTCTATTGGGACGATTTCTTTGCCTCCTCCGACGACTGCCGCGGCCTTAGAGAGTATTCGTCAAGTCCGGCAAAATCCGGAATTGGTGGAGAAATTACAGGCCAATACTCGTTATCTGCGATCGCGCTTAATTGAACATGAGTTTAACGCGATCGGCGAAACCAATGTCATTCCCGTCATTCTGCCCTCAGAAATGAATCCGAAACGGTTTTCGCAACATTTACTAGAACAGTACAAAATTTGGGTATCTCCCATTTGGTTTATTGCCAAACCCCGTTTACGGGTTACGGCCAATGCGTTACATACCCAGGAAGACATGGATCGATTAATCACGGCCATGGTGGAAACGCGAGAAACCCTTTATCCTACTCAAGCGACTGTAACCATGACCGCGTGAAGCACAAGAAAAGTTAAGATTGCATGAGGGACGTTGCTTGCAGCGTCCCTCTTTCCATGAGAATTTACCAAAATGTCGCCAGAATGCCCCCATTATAATCTTTGATTTAATGGGGGATGAATGGCGACCAACAATAAATTATTATAAATTTTCCCATCTTGGGTAAAATGTGTTAGAAGAAGGACATGATAGTCATCGAAGCCAAACTCAAGGGAACGGCATCCCAATACGCAAAAATAGATGAAGCAATCCGAACGTCGCAATTCGTTCGGAACAAGTGTTTGCGTTTTTGGATGGACAACAAAGGGGTTACGCGCAATGACCTGCAAAAGTTGTGTTCTCAACTGGCCAAGAATCGCGAAACCCCTTGGGTCAAACAACTCAACTCTCAGGCTCGCCAAAGTTCGGCAGACCGAGCGTGGGCTGCTATCTCGCGGTTTTATACCAGTCGTGTCTCACACGCCGACAGGCTTGACTGCAAGCAAAGCAAGTCTGGCAAAAAAGGTTATCCCAAATACAAGAAATTCAATCGTTCTGTCGAATATAAAAAGACAGGATGGAAACTCTCTCCCGACGGTAAAGAAATTGAATTCACCGATGGATTTAAAGCGGGAAAATTCCAACTTTGGACGAGTCGGGACTTAGTTTTCTACTCGGAACAACAAATTCAAAGAACGCGAATTGTTAGGCGTGCCGATGGCTATTATTGTCAGTTTCTCATTCAATGGGAGAGAAAAGAAGAACATGAATTCAACGGTAATGTTGTCGGTATTGACCTCGGACTCAAGGAGTTCTATACCGATAGCAACGGGAATACCGTAGAGAATCCCCGTTATCTGAGGAAATCCGAAAAGCGGTTAAAACAATTGCAACGTCGGGTTTCTAAACGACATCAGAAGGGGAAAAAACAATCGAAACGATACCACAAAGCACGAAAGGCATTAGCCAAACAACATCTGAAAGTCTCCAGACAGCGTAAAGACAAGGCAATAAAAGATGCCTTGGCGTTAGTCAGGTCTAACGATCTGATTGTCTATGAAGACTTGAAGGTACAAAACATGGTGAAAAATCATAAACTGGCAAAGTCCATATCCGATGCTTCCTGGTATCAATTCGTGCAATGGCTGCAATATTTCGCCAAAATTCACGGGACAATTTGCATTCCGGTCGCCCCACATTATACGACAATAAATTGTTCGGGATGTGGGGCAAAAGTGGAGAAAACGTTAAGCACTCGGACTCATCAATGTGTCAAGTGCGGATTAGTTCTAGACCGGGATTGGAATGCCGCACGCAATATTTTAGCGAAAGGATTGCAGATATTAGCAGAATACTTAAACAGTAGCGAAGGGCATTCGCGAACTGGGGTGAAAAACCCGAACGCTCGAGGAGAGCATGACCACTGGGCAAGTGGATAGAGATATCGACAATCTAAGTCGGCTCGTTGAACCGAGAACCAACGATTATGTTGGGAATCCCCCCTCAGAATCTTTGATTTGAGGGGGGAGGATGTCAACAGCAACAACTGGACATAGCACGAGAGATTAACAATAGACAGGGGGAAGCCGCGTCTTTAGGCAATTTAGGTAATGCTTACCATCCGGAAACTTTATACTCGACAGAGCGTGAGTGCTTTTTAAATTTTGGATAGCCTTTCTTTCCTGTTTTGGGTTGTTTGCAGTTCTCGTAGAAACGAGTAATTGCTCTAAGGGTTCTTTCAACCGCCGTTTGACAAGCATGAGAGTTTAAATCTTTAACAAATCCAAACTCTTCTCTTAATGCTGTGTTGTATCTAAAGAGTTCAGTTTTGCCTACACCT
>NZ_JAQMSD010000038.1 GCF_028330525.1 Spirulina sp. CS-785/01 | reverse complement strand
TGGTCTATGCGTAGCCTAAGAGGTTGTGAGTCTCAGCCGCATCGTTCGCGCAGCGTCTCCGCAGGAGAAGCGGTATCGACTCACCCGCTTTCCTCCCCCACCTGTTCCGAGGTGGGGGAGTCCCGCGGCTCTTTTGTTGAGCAAGTCCTCTTAACCTGTTTTCAACAGGCTTCCGCTATTAGCCTTGGGGTTTAACCCAAGGTGAGTTGCTCAAAACGAAAACGTAGTCCGCAATCCTACAATCAAAATTGGATCACTCCCGGCATTATGACCCGGATTAAACAACAAAATTGCCCCAGGAGTGAGGGTAATATGGCGAGATAGCCGCGATCGATAAAACGCCTCTAAATGATAGGTACTATCTCGCCGTCCCCCATTGGTATTGGTGACTAAATTCCCCTCAAAAATGCTCGGTAAATTGCCTGCTAAAAACCCATCAACCGTTAAATTACTCTCCGTAATCCGAGGGGGAACGCCAAAGAAAATCCCGCCATAATTCCCCTCAGCAAAGAGATCAGGAAATTGCAAGGAGACCATCCAGTTATTGGTTTGTACCGACCCCGCAAAATTCACCTGGCGCGAGGTGGTAAACCCCACCCAACCCCCCAAAGTCACATCCTCAGTAATTGCCCAGTTGACCGTTGCGCCAAAGGCATCGGTGTTAAATCGTGCGGCGGTAAACGAGGAAATATCACTATCACCCACCCCAGTGAGCAGTCGTCCCGCGTTAGAGCCAGAATAGGAGTTCAAATAATACAGCGCCACGTCAATCGTCTCGGTGGGGGTAAGGAAGGCTTGTACCCCGGCTATATAACTATCATTGAACAGACCTGCTGTGGACGTATTGGCGAAGGGGACGGCATACAACCCTTGGAGGCTGATTTTTTGGGCGGGTTGCCAGTCGAAGCCAATTCCGGCGGTGGTTGCACCGATTTGTTTGATGGGGTTGCGTTGGGCAAAGCGGGAGAGGGGGCCAAACCCGGCACTTTCGACCCGTGAGGGACCACGGAAGACGCTGACGGGGTTTACACCAGCCGGGCCCACAATCATCGCTAGGTTATCGGTGACGAGTTGGCGATAGCTGGCATCGGTGAGGATGAGGCCATTGTTGGTGTTGGACTCGTAGCCAAGGCGGGTAAAGTTGTTATTGAGCAGACCAAAGTTACTGGTGAAGTCGCTGGTGTTGAGGTTTCCGGCTTGTATTCCCGTTAGGAGGAAGCTGCGGGGATTGAATTGGGTTAATAGGGTCAGTTGGGCGTTATAGCCAAAGCTGATTTCGTCGTTGGGGTCGGGGGTGTCGGGGTTGCCGTCTCTGCCAAAGGTCTCGTCGGCTTTTTGGGCATCGGCGCTGTTGCTGAAGCGGCCTTGGAGTCCCATTACAACTTGACCGTAGAGTTTGGTGGTGGTGGAAAATTGACTATCGCTGAGGAAGTTGACTCGGCTTTCGAGGTTATTGATTTGGCTGTCGAGGGTGGCGAGTTCGGCTTCAAACTCTTGGGTTAGACGGCGCAAGATGTCTAAGTCGGCACGGGTGACAATATCGGCGTTTTCTGTGAGCAGGGTTTCCAGGGTGTTGGCGCAGGCGTTGAGTCCGGCGGCGAATTCGTAACGGTTGAGGGGGCGTTGGCCTTGGAATGTGTTGTTGGGGTAGCCTTGGAGACAGTTATACCGTTGGATGAGGTCGTTTAGGGCGGTATAGGCCCAATGGTTAGGAGCAACATCCCTCAATTGATTTACCTCGGTCACTTGTCCCATCGGGCTGACGGGGTGACAACAGGAGCGAAAGTCAGGCGTAGTGGGCAAGAGGGAGAAAGTATGATATAAAAAAAATCGGCCGTGAGTAAAAACCCAGACCGCCAAAAATAATGTTACCTAAATTATACCATAGCTATATTAGTCCATACTTAAATGAGAAGCAAATCCTAACGCTAGAAATGTTAGTGGGCTTACTGCAAAATCAGAAGGAAGTGAGAATAGAAAGATTAGCGAGTCATTTTCCCTTACCGATAAAATATGAAAGTCGTCGCCGTCATATCCAAAGATTTCTCAAACAAGTAAAGCTATCAGTGACATCTATCTGGCTGCCCTTGATTCAAGGGATTATTCAAAGCCAATTTTCAGAAGAGCAAACCGTCTATATAGTGCTAGATAGAACGCAATGGGCAGAAAGGAATCTCTTTATGGCTGCGAGAGTAATGGGAAAAAGAGCGATTCCGATATATTGGCAATTTTTAGAGAAAAAAGGAGCGAGTAACTTAGAGGAACAAAAGGCTTTATTACGTCCAGTCCTCAAGGTACTTAAAAAATATCAAGTCATCGTATTAGGGGATAGAGAATTTCATAGTGTCAAGCTAGCCAACTGGCTCATACAGAAGAAGGTAGGATTTGTTTTGAGACAAAAAAAAGATACCAATGTGCAATGGTCGGGAGAGAGTAAACAACAATTACAAGAGTTAGGGATAAAACCGGGAAAGCAACTCTTTTTATCCGAGATACAAGTGACCCATCAAGAAGAAGGGAAGGACTTATCGTTAGCGTTGTATTGGAAAAGAAAATACCGAGGGAAAGGAGAAAAAGAACCTTGGTATCTCTTGACGAATTTACCCGATGTAGCCACAGCGATAAAAGCCTATAAAAAGCGGGTTGGAATAGAAGAAATGTTCAAAGATTGTAAAAGTGGTGGCTATAATTTAGAAGGCTCAAAGGCTAATATAGAACGCTTAACTCGTTTAGTGTTACTAATAGCGATCGCCTATACTTTATCTACCTTCAAAGGAGAGTCAATTAAACGCAAAGGTCAGCAAGCCTACATTGGTCGCCAGAGAAAAGTTAAGGGCAAAGTGAGCAAGAATAGTAACTTTTGGCTCGGTTTATATGGACAAAATTGGGTCGGAGCTTGGGATAGGTTTAAGGATTGTGTGGTCAAATTGATGGCACTCAGTCCCAATAAATTGCTATTTTACCAAAGGGGGTTAAAAGCTAAAACCGCCATTCAGCAAGCATTGTAGCTTCCTTGTCACCCCGTCAGCCCATCGGGTCAGGGGTGAGGAGGTCGGGGGTTTGGGCGGTAGCAGGGTTCGCTAGGGCGAGGGTGATGATAGTGGTTAATGGAATTGGGTGTATAGACAGGTTCACGGTGACAATGTGTTTTTTTGCAGGTTTAGAAACCGGGTTTCTGCGTTCAATTTGGGATTTAAACCAAGGTTGAAAAAAAAGAAACCCGGTTTCTGGCTTTTGACAGGGTGGGGGCGGATGCAGCAGGGCGGCATGAACATTAGATATACTGTGGTTGATCCCCCCCAGCCCCCCTTAAAAAGGGGGGAGAGCAAAGTTTGGACTACATCTACATATTCGGTAGGGTGTGTTAGCGGAGCGTAACGCACCGTTTGGACTACATCTACATATTCGGTAGGGTGTGTTAGCGGAGCGTAACGCACCGTTTGGACTACATCTACATATTCGGTAGGGTGTGTTAGCGGAGCGTAACGCACCGTTTGGACTGTGGGATGGTGCGTTACGGCGGAGTGAATATTAATCGGTTGAAATTGACCATCCATCGCCGCCTAACGCACCCTACCCGTTTTCTGGCTTTTGACAGGCATTGTGTGGGTTATTGATACAGCCCCGGTGTCCAGGTGGGGATGATGCGGGTATGCACCCCGTTGGGTCGGAATTGTTGGGCTTGTTGCTCTTGGGAACGCAGCAGCGCTTGTCCCACGCCACCGGGTTCGGTCAGGGGTTCAGGGGTGGTGAAGTTGGTGGCGGTGAGTTCGGGAATTGTAGTGGTGGGTGGTGTAACCTGGGCGGGTGGGGTAACTGGTGCGGGTGATGCGGGTGGGGTAACAGATGTCGTTGGTGGGGTAACTGATGTCGTGGGTGGGGTAACTGGGGTAGGTGATGCGGGGGGTGCAGGTGGCGCTGGGGGTGTGGGTGGTGTGGGTGGGGTGACAGGGGCTTCAAACGAGAACCCGTCGAGGGTGGTGGGTGTATTCAGGGTGATTGTGCCGTCCGTAATGTTTCTGGAAACGTTGCTACCAGCAGTCCAAGCTGAATCTACCGTCAAGTCAAGGTTGCCTGTAAATGGGGTCGATGTGCCGTTCACATAAGCGTTACCTGTAAAATCATTATTGTTGAAAGATTGAAACGTCGTTGTTCCAGGCGTAGTGCTGGCCTCATTATTAATCTCTCCTGCTGCAAATGGTCCAGTATAAACGCCATAGGGGGTAATGAGTGTCCCAGTTGGATTGTGTATGATATCGAAAGAAAGAAGACCAGAAACACTGCCCCCCGTCACATTGATCGTAACTTGCGCTTCACTTGGTGTAGCCCCGATTAATACTGAACCCAAACCGATACCAGCAGAAAGAGAAAGAGCGACACATTGAGTTGAAAAGAGTGATTTCATTGTTTTTAGGATGTTGGAATTTTTAATGTGAACAGAAAGGTAAAAATGTTTTGAGAAGGACTGCATTTAGCAGGGAAATAGCCTTTTCAGCTTTATTGTTTACTTCTCCTTTAATCTTCTTGTAAAACATTCATCATTTGATTTAGCTGAGGAAGCTCTCCTACAAAAGGAAAGTTAAAGCCTTGAAAATTAGCTCCTGTTGCAATATTCCAAGACCAGTAAAACCTATAGTCGTGAAAAAAATATTGCTGATTAATGCTGTACACCAAAATAACCATGAATTCCAAAATAATGTCTATCTCATGATTTGCTGGCTGATCAAATAGCATTGGTCTTTGTAAATGGTTATTTGCAACCCTCACTAGCTCACCATTTTCGACTATTTGCCCATTATTAGAGTAAACAGCTAAACACTCTAAATCTGGAAGTTGTGGTTGCAATGGTAAGGTTGTTATTTGTATGAAAGGATTATAATCTGCCGCTTGTTGATCTGGAGGTTGACACAAGTGATCTATAAACCACCCTTGTTGATTCAGATTAAAAGATTGCACTTTAAACCCTTGAATTGGATTATTGTTCCAACCCAATAAATCATTTATAGCATTGATCTGATTTATTGCGTCTCCGTTATGTCGAACCCGACATAACTGTAAAAAACCTGCATTAGTGAAATTTTCCACTAATCCAATATTATTTATAACCCCTAGAAATACTCCTTGTGTATGACCAGGATTGTATTGTATTACATTCATTTTCTTCTCCTTAAAGTTTCGTTGGTAGTAGTTGGTAGGGTGGGCAATGCCCACCCTACATCTAAGTTATTTTCAACATTTTTCCTCCCAAAAAAAACAACAACAAAAGAGCCGGATGAGCCAAACGCTCACCCGGCCAAAGCCAGAATCAAAAGCTAAATATTCTCCGACTAAAAAATAGTCTCGGCAGACTGTCGCCCCACCCCTTAAATCGAGGGCAACATCCACCCCCCCCCTACAGCCATGAGGGTTTCAGCCAACGCCGCCGCCCACACTAGGGGCGATACAGGAACGTCTGGAAACCCAAATTTTTGATCATTGGATCGGTAGCACATCGGGGGGGGAAATAATGAAATAGTAATGTATTGAAACAATCCTAAATATAAGTTAAGTTAATGAGCAAAGGGGTGTCAAGGGTGTGTGATCAATATCACAACACATTGTGATGTTAAAACCTTGTACACCAGAAACCGGGTTTCTTTTTTTTTACTTTGGTTTATGTCCCAAATTGAATGCAGAAACCCGGTTTCTAAACCTTGGGGGGTAGAAAGGGTTAAAACCCACCTTGGGTTAAAACCCAAGGCTAATAGCTAAAACCCGTTGAAAACGGGTTGAGAAACTCACCTTGGGTTAAAACCCAAGGCTAATAGCTAAAACCCGTTGAAAACGGGTTGAGGTTTCTGGGTGGTTTTGTCGTACACCAGAAACCGGGTTTCTTTTTTTTACTTTGGTTTATGTCCCAAATTGAATGCAGAAACCCGGTTTCTAAACCTTGGGGGGTAGTTAAAACCCACCTTGGG
>NZ_JAQMSD010000037.1 GCF_028330525.1 Spirulina sp. CS-785/01 | reverse complement strand
TAATGACCAGACAAAGAGCCTAAAACTAGCTACGCATTTTAGGGTTTGATGGCTTAGGAAACGGAGTCCATGAAGGACAGAGACTGGTCAGCTACTTGAAGGAAGGCACGAAGCCTCTTCCTTCAAGGAAGAGGTGCTGACGGGCTTGAATTAACTACTTGGGGATGAGGGAATAGCAATATCTACCATATTGACATCAGAATCGAGACGACTCAAGGGGGGTTGGATGTTTTCCCCATTCCCTACCACGAGAATAGTTAATTGTTCTGGGTTGAGATACTCTTGGGCCACCCGTTGTACATCGTCGATGGTGGTGTCTTTAATGCCCTGCTGATACTGGAAAATATAATCCGAGGGATAGTCGTAGTATTCGTAACGCATTAAGCGGGAGATCATCTGGCTGGGGGTTTGGAAATTAAAGACAAAGGAATTTAAGATGGATTCCTTGGCATAGTTTAATTTTTCGGCAGTGATAGGTTGAGTTTGTAATTGTTGGATCTCCTGTGTCACGGACTCCACAAAGGGAACAGTGGCATCCGATCGCGTTTGTCCTCCCGCAATAAACACCCCAGGATAATCATACCGCGCACTCCAGTAGCCATAGACACTGTAGGCTAATCCTTGGCGCGATCGCACCTCATTAAACAACCGTCCCCCAAATCCATTTAACACCCCGTTCACCACACTCAAGGCCGCATAATCGGGATTCTCAAACTCTCCCCCCAAATGCCCCAGATTGATATAACTTTGGGTGAGTTGGGGTTGTTCGACAAAAAACACCCCCGTTTGTCGATTTTGGGCCGAGACTTCCGGTTTCTCCGGTAACGGGGCCACCTCCTCCGGTTGCCAATCCCCAAACACCTCTTGAATTAAGGCTTTCATCCTCACCGGATCCAAATCCCCCGAAATCCCCAAAATCATCTGATCAGGGCGAAACGACTGGCCATAAAACTGCACCACATCTTCCCGTGTAATCTTCTCTAGGGTCGCATATTCCACCGTCCGAGCATAGGGACTATCTTCCCCATAGACCAACTTATAAAACTCCCGTGAGGCGATATCATTGGGATCATCATTCCGTCGGGCAATACCACTCGCGGTTTGTTTTTTCGCCAGGGCCAATTTTTCCGGGTTAAATGCGGGTTGTTGGATGACTTCCGCAAACAGACGAAACACCGTCTCTACATCTTCGGTTAAAGTGTTAAAACTGGCACTCCCCACTGTATCACTAATCCCCGTTTCTACTGAGGCGGCCCGTTGTTCGAGGAGTTGGTTTAATTCATTGGGGGAATGAGTTTCTGTCCCCCCACTCCGCATCACTGAACCTGTAATCCCCGCTAAACCCACTTTCTCCGCAGGTTCTAACCGGGACCCAGTTTTTACTAAGGCCGTCCCCTGAATTAAGGGTAATTCGTGGTCTTCCACTAAATAAACCACCATCCCATTATCTAAGGTAAAGCGGTCATAGTCGGGAAATTCCAGTTCTTTCAGGGGAGGGAATTCTAATTCCGTGTAATGTCGCGCTGTCGCTGCGTTAACGCTTTGAGACGACAGAAAAACAAGGGCAACTGTAGCTAAGACTAAACTCAACCAACGCAAAGGTTTTAATTTCATAAGACAATCAACAATTAGCAATTAACAATTAGCAATCAACAATCAACAATCAGCAATTAACCATCAACAGAACCAAGAACCAACAACTAATTCATACTTTTCAATCGGCCAATCGTTTTGTTGTCTAGCGTGAAGGTTTCTTGGGCAACTCGGAGGATGTCGTCGGGGGTGACAGCAGCAATGCGATCGAGTCGTTTAAATAAATTGCGCCAATCTCCGGTTTTTGCTTGGTATTCTGCCAGTAAATTCGCCATCCCCGAATTAGAATCTAATTGACGTAATAACGCCGCCCTCGCTTGGGTTTTCACCCGGTTTAAATCTTTTTCGGCAACGGGTTCAGTTTTAATTTTCTCAATTTCCGCTTCTAAACTGGTTTCGACTTCCTCTAACGTATGACCAGAGGCCGTAGAAGCATAAAACATCACTAAATTAGGGTATTTATCCCCCGGAAAACCATTAAATCCCCCCGCAGATAAAGCAACCTGTTGTTGTTCCACCAGAGACTTATACAAACGAGACGTGCGACCATTACTGAGAATAGCCACCATCATGTCATATACGGCATTATCTGGATGAGTCAGAGAAGGTCGGTGAAACCCTTCGATGTACCAAGGTTCAGAGTCTAGGGATAAACTCACCTCTCGCGTTTCCGTTTGTGGGGGTTCAGTGGCCGTCACTTCCGGGGGTTCGGGTTGACTGGGGTAGCGACCGAAATAGACTTTCGCCAATTCTTGCACCTGTTGGGGGTTCACATCCCCGACAATGGCCATGGTGAGGTTATTAGGGACGTAGTAGGTGGAAAAAAATTGTCTTATGTCCTCCCGTCTCAGGTTTAATAAGTCCTCCGTGTAGCCAATAATGGGGCGTTTGTAGGGGTGGGTGGTGAAAGCGGTATCGAGGAAGGCTTCTACCAATTGTCCCATCGGCGAGTTATCCGTCCGCCAGCGTCGTTCTTCAAGAATTACGTCTTTTTCCTTGTAAAACTCCCGAAATACGGGGTCGAGAAAGCGTTCTGACTCCAAGGACATCCACAATTCGAGTTTATTGGAGGGGAGACTATATTGATAGCGGGTAAAATCGGCAGAGGTAGCGGCGTTGAGTCCTACCCCACCGGATTTTTCGACAATTTGCCCAAATTCGTTTTGAATGGCGATTTCTTGGGCTTTTTGTTGGAGTTGTTGGAATTCCTCGTTGAGTTGTTGGGCTTTTTCAGCGTTCCCTGCTGCGAGGGCGGCCTGTCGCTGGGCGGCCAGTTCATCGAGTTGGTTTAAAAGTTGTTTCTCGGTGTCGTAGTCTTTTGTGCCGATGCGGGTTGTTCCTTTAAAGGCTAAATGTTCGAGAAAGTGGGCGACTCCGGTTTTGCCGTCAGGTTCATCAATTCCCCCCACATCCGCGTAAGTCATAAAGGAGACAACGGGGGCATCATGACGTTCAAGGACGATGAAGTTCATGCCGTTATCGAGGCGAAATTCACTGACTTTTTCGATTACCCGGTCCAGGTAGGGTTGAATAGACTGGGCGTTACTTTGGGGAAGGCGTTGTGCCACTGCGCTGCTTGGGGCGACACTCCACAGCAGGAGGGCAATACATAAACTGGTGATTAAGGTGTGCCAAGAAAATTGTTTAAGCTGCCGCATACTGGTTGTCTGTAGTGGTTCAAAATTCACGTTAGGGGGTTAACCTCTGAAACATGGTAACTATTATGGGATAAGATTTGGGCAATTCTCGCGCTTCAGGGTCTTTCTTTTGCTTAAAGAGGTTCATGCCAGATAGTTTGCAATGGAATCTTTTAATTTTAGTGGTCTATGGGATTGTTGTGGCTTATGTGTTTTATCAAATTTGGCTGGATTTAGATGAGTTTATCAGTTTGCGCTGGGAAAAGGAGGCGTTGACGCAGATGTTGGAGGGGTTAAAGTTGGAGGGGTTGGTGGGGGTAAAGTTTAAGCTGAAGGATTTATATAAACCTAAGGCGTTGCGGGAGTTGGAGGTGACGATTGAGAATAAGACGGAAACCCGATCGTTGTTGGTGATTTGGGAACGGTGTACGTTGGCGAATTTCAAGGGGGATGCGTTACGGGTTATCCGGGTGGTACCGGGGATGTCGGTGGATTTATCCCAGTCTCAGATGGATAGTTTTATTGCACCGGGCCAAAAAATTAAGGCCAAAATTACGGTAGAAAGTGCGTTGAAGGGGGATGATCAGGGGGAACTTGCGATCGCATCCCCCATTTTCAAACCCGATAAGTTAGGAGAGGCCGCAGCAGAGGGAAAACAGTTTACCTTGCGGTTAGTCATTGAAATGACTGGCCCAACCGTTGGGACTCGTAGTGGCAGTTTACACGCCCTCCCCTGCCTGTTCACAGTCTATAAAACCCCCAAACGCCGTTCCCTCTACTGGAAACCCAAACGGAAGAAGAAGAAGGAGGAGGAGGATTAGTTGAGAGTTGAGAGTTGAGAGTTATGATTAACCCAAGGTATGCCTCTCAGCAATAATTAACGTTACAGGATTAAGGGGAGAAAAGCGCGTTAATGACCCCACAGGGACGGATTTGGCGATTTGTAACTGTAACAAACGCACTGACCATGCTTTATGTTTAAACCACTCCCAAGCCGTGTTTAAATGGTCCACTGTGGCAAATGCACCCACAATTCTCCCCTCTGGACTTAATTGGGTTGTACAAACTTGTAAAATGTCCGCTAAATTTCCCCCACTTCCTCCGATAAAAATACGCTGAGGACTGGGTAAATTTTCTAAGGCTTGGGGGGCTGTTCCTTCGAGGGATGTGATAGTCTCAACTTGGAAGCTTTGGGCGTTTTGTTGGATTAATTTGGCCCCCATGGCCGTCTTTTCTATGGCATAAATGTGGGACGTTGGGGAAAGTCGGGCCATTTCTACGGAAACTGACCCGGTTCCGGCCCCGATATCCCAGATGATTTGCTTGGGTTGTAAGGCTAGTTCCCCTAAAATAGCGATACGGACTTCTCGTTTGGTAATGAGACTCGGGCGATCGCGGAAACTGATAAAATAATGGTCAGGAATCCCGAAAAGCGGCAGTTGGTCAAGGTTTAATGCCTTTTCTTGTTCCTGACGAACTAAAATCACCACATTGAGAGGTGCAAACTCTTGATCTTGCAGGGATGCTGCGTCGTAATCATGAACTTGTTCGTTTTCTCCTCCCAAGTTCTCACAGACCCAGACCCCATACTCATAAGGCAACGCTAAGGCGGTATAATGCGCCATAATTGCCTTTGGTGTATTTGTCCCATCGGTTAATACTGCAATGGGACTCTCACCCCTCTGTAACGCTTCAGTGAGTTCTGAGAGCGATCGCCCATGTACACTAACAAGAGTAGCATTTTGCCACGGCAATTTTACCCGACTAAAGGCCAACTGAATGGAACTCAGATGGGGATAAAACCGCAACGCATCCCTCGGAAAGGCGTTTAGTAATAAGCGGCCAATACCAAAAAATAGAGGATCACCAGAGGCCAAAACGACTACATTTTCCCCAGTTTCCCACGCTTCCCGAATCTGCGCTAATCCCTCGCGCCAATTCTCTAAACTAATTGTACGACTGGGATGGTTGCTCACATAACGCAAATGACGCACACTCCCCGCAATAACGGATGCGTGGGCTATTTTTTCTTGTCTTGTCGTCGGAAGTTCCTCGACTCCCCCTAACCCTATCCCAATGACAGCAATATTATTTGTTGTTTGTTGTTTGTTGTTTGTTGTTTGTTGTTTGTTCTCCTCCATCTTCCCCATCTCCTCCATCTTCCCCATCTCCCCCATCTCCATTGGTGAAAAACCCAAGCGGGCTAATTCAAAAAGTAGAGATACAGCTAAACTTTCCCACGAACCCAGGTCAATAGGGCGTGTTTGACTGCGCTATCGAGAATCTATCTCTCGAACTCTAAAAGGATAGAAGCGAAGCAACGCGGTTTTCAACCCGTTGCGTAGCCTCCTTTTAGAATCCACGTTTTTCAAAGCGTGGAGAAGTCAATTAATCTTTGAATAGACTAAAAACTTCCAGTTCTTGGGATTGTGCTTCTAAGGCCATGGACAAGCGATCGCACACAATCTCACACAACTTAAAAATACTGGGATCGGCGATTTCATAATAAACACTCACCCCTTGCGGTTTACGATTAACCATCCCTAACTGGGTGAGAATTTTCAAGTGTTTGGACACATTCGCTTGTCCTAACCCAGTGTTTTCAATAATTTCTGTAACATTCTTCTCTCCAGACCGGAGACAACAGAGAATGTGCAAGCGACTAACCTCAGAGAGAACTTTAAAGTATTCAGCAATACGATTTAACGCAGTGGGTGAGACCTGCGCTACGGCTTCCATTGGGCAATCAGATGTTAAATTTGGCACTATTGTTCTGTTCATCTAACCAGTCTTTATCTTTATTTTATACTATTCTCGGTTGTCATCATATTACCATATGGTAGTATAATATTGTAAGCCCTAAAATTTTTTTTTATCTTGCCCATAGGAGACCGACTATGTTGTTTCGTCAACTTTACGATCAAGAAACCAGTACATATACTTATTTACTGGCAGATTTAGACACGAAAGAAGCTCTCTTGATTGATCCCGTCTTGGAACAAGTCGAGCGAGATTTAAAATTAATCAAGGAACTGGGTTTAACTCTCCGGTATTGTCTAGAGACCCATATTCACGCGGATCACATTACCGGGACGGGGGAATTGAGAAAACGGGTCAACTGTCAAGGAATTGTGCCTGAGAAAGCGCAAGCAGACTGTGCCGATCGCTACATTAAAGATGGCGAAGAATTACAACTGGGGTCAATCCAGATCAAAGCAATTTCTACCCCAGGACATACAGACTGTGATATGTCTTACCTAGTGAATGGAACCCATCTGTTTACCGGAGATGCGTTATTCATTCGCGGTTGTGGCCGCACCGACTTTCAAAGCGGCAATTCGGCCTTGTTGTATGACTCCATTACCCAGAAAATGTTCACCCTGGCCGATGAAACCTTAGTGTATCCGGGCCACGACTATCGCGGCCAAACCGTTTCCACCATTGGAGAAGAAAAACAGTTTAATCCCCGGTTGGCCAACCAGAGTAAAGAAGACTTCGTGAACCTCATGGCTAATCTCAATTTACCCAATCCCAAGAAAATTATGGAAGCTGTCCCCGCTAACCAGCAATGTGGGAAGTCCTTGGCAACGGCCTAGAAGATCGGTAAGCTAAACTTAGAGCATTATATTCTAATATAGTCATGTACAAAAACTGGCCTCAAGTGATGTTGGGAATTTTAGGTGCGATCGCGCTATTCCTGTGGCATCCCTCCCCAGCCCAAGCCGAAATCACCCCCTCCGAACTGGGGAAAGCAGTACAGGAGATCGAAAATTTAGACCAAATGCGATCGGGTTTGGCCTCGACTATCGAAGACATGGAAGGTCAGCCGACCATGGAAACCATGAAACAAGTCTGTAAACCCGTAGGGATGCAGGCCAAACAACTCAGTAAAGAGAATAACTGGGAATTGAGACAAGTCTCAGCCAAATATCGCAACCCGGCCCACGCACCGAAAAACGACGCAGAAGAACAAGCGGTTACTCGTTTTCAAGAAAATCCGGAACTCATGGCCTTTTGGGAGAAAGATACCCTAGATGGCCAAGAGGGAGTCCATTATTTCCGACGGATCACCGTTGAGGCCAGTTGTTTAGCCTGTCACGGTCCCAAAGGAGAACGTCCGGACTTTGTAAAAGAGAACTATCCCAATGATTTAGCCTATAACTTCAACGTGGGAGATTTACGGGGAATGTATTCCGTCTTCATCCCGGAAGTTAAAGCGGCATTACAAGCGGCTCTCGTCCAAAATTAGACGAGTTGACTGTTGAGTTGGTCTATTTTGCCCCCATTTCACCTTTAAGCGAATATGGGGGTTTTTAATAATGGATAATGGATAATTAATAATGGATAATTAAAAACCAAGAATCCATTATTATTCCCTGTCCCCTATTCCCTGTTCCGGAGTTCCCTGTTCCCTTTTTTACCAACAAAAAAATGAAAAAACACTGGTTTGCGCTAATTTTAAGTAGTTTGCTACTCCTGTCTTTCTGGATTGCTCCCCCGGCCAATGCAGTTATTCGGATCACCCAAGAAGGATTTCAAAAAACGCTGTATCGCTCCCAACAAACCATCAAAGACCAACAAGGGTATGCTTGGCAAGTCGTATTATTTAAACGGACTCAACCCGATAAACCTGCCGATATGAACCTGCGTCTAGTAGGATATCCGGATGTCACCCAATTTTTGCACCCTCAACCCCTGAAAATTGTAGCCACCGAGGACCAAGAATTTCTAGTCCCCGATCGCTTTGCAGAAAAAACACCAGCCTCTAATGTGGGACAATACGATGTAACCGGAATTATCAAACAACTGCCCGCCGTCAATTTCCTGCGTTTGGAATTGCCCCTCAAAGACCCCCACGAATTGAGAATCCCCTATTTTGTGGTGAAAGAGTGGAAAAATTTGGCAGAAAAAGAGTAATTATTGGGGTTAACCTCTGGTATAGCATTTTCTTGTTGCTCGCTTTCCGGATGGTTGCTACCTTTCAGGTTTTGACATCCGGACCTTTAACATCCGGACCTTTAACATCCGGACCTTTAACATCCGGACCTTTAACATCCGGACCTTTAACATCCGGATCGTTAACATCACTTCCTTATCAAATCGGGATGACTGGATTCGAACCAGCGGCCCCTTCGTCCCGAACGAAGTGCGCTACCAAACTGCGCTACATCCCGTAATCTAGGTTTCAAGTCGGTTTTAAGCTCAACCCAACAGGCGCGGCTCTTTCCCTAGGTTAATATCCTAACACGGGATGGGGGTTTGTTGATAGGATAGGAAGGGAAATTCTAGGAAAGTGAAAGGGAAATTGTGGTTGTCAAGCCAGACTGGTTAAGAGTGAAAGCCCCACAATTCCAGCGTGTGGGCAGTGTTAAGGACATTTTACGGGACTTGGGGCTAAATACGGTTTGTGAGGAAGCCTCCTGTCCGAATATTGGCGAATGTTTCCATGCGGGGACGGCAACTTTTTTGATTATGGGGCCCGCTTGTACTCGCGCTTGTCCCTATTGTGATATTGATTTTGAGAAGAAACCCCAGGCCCTTGATCCCCTTGAACCGATTAATTTGGCGGAAGCGGTACGACGGTTAAATTTAAATCATGTGGTGATTACGTCGGTGAATCGAGATGATTTGCCTGATGGGGGGGCGAGTCAGTTTCAACGCTGTATTGAGGAAGTCCGCAAGGTTTCCCCTCAAACGACTATTGAGTTATTAATTCCCGATTTATGTGGGAATTGGGAGGCATTAGCCGCGATTCTGGAGGCAAAACCAGAGGTTCTCAATCATAATATTGAGACGATTCCTCGGTTTTATCGTCGGGTGCGGCCTCAAGGGGATTATGGGCGATCGCTGGAATTATTACAACGCACCCGCCAACTGGCCCCTAAAGTCTATACCAAATCCGGGATTATGGTAGGACTGGGAGAAACCGATGAGGAAGTCCGGACTGTGATGGGCGATATGCGAGAAGTCGATTGTGATATCGTCACTATTGGCCAATACCTACAACCCTCCCAAAAACATTTAGGAGTCCAAGAATTTGTCACCCCCGAACAATTTGACGCTTGGCGGGACTATGGGGAGTCCATAGGCTTTTTACAAGTGGTGTCCTCTCCCTTAACCCGTAGTTCCTACCATGCCGGAGAAGTCCAACGTTTAATGAAACAATACCCGAAATAATGGGTATGGTTTCATTAACCCACCTCCCACGAAGCGGATTCGTGGGAGAGTCATAATTCCTACATCCTTCCCAACCCGTCAATGAAGACTCAACCCCTGCAACCCGGCACAATTGCTCAAGTGCGATCGCGCCAATATCTCGTTGAAAATGTCTCCCCTCCCAAGAGTCCAGCAGGAGATACAACAGTGCGCTTGGTTTGCCTAGAAGACGATGCCCAAGGCGAGGAATTAGAAGTTTTCTGGGAACGAGAAATCGACGCACAAGTTATTGGCACAGGGTCTTGGGACCTTCTCACCCGTCAAGGCTTTGATCACCCCCGTTACTTTTCCGCCTATCTGCACACCCTGCGCTGGAACTGTGTTACCTCCACCGAAGCCGAGTTATTTCAAGCCCCCTATCGGGCCGGAATTCAAATTAAAGCCTACCAATTAGAACCCCTACGGAAAGCCCTACAAATGGCTCGTGTGGGCTTATTTATTGCCGATGATGTGGGCTTAGGCAAAACCATCGAAGCCGGGTTAATTCTGCGAGAAATGCTACTGCGGCAAAGATTACAACGGGTGGTCATTACTTGTCCCCCCTCTATGGTGCGACAGTGGCAAGAGGAGATGGAAAACCGCTTTGGGCTAACTTTTACCATTTTCGATCGCGCATTCCTGATTCAGAAACGACGGGAACGAGGCTATGGCATCAACCCCTGGACCACTCACAACCGTTTTATCATCTCTCATGCTTTAATTCGCTCCGAAGCCTACGCCGCCCCCTTACGAGACTGGTTAGGGGATTTAGCCGTCGGTTCAATGTTAATTCTCGATGAGGCCCATAATGTCGCCCCTGCCACCTCTACTAAATATGCGATCGACTCTAAACTCACCAAAACCATGCGGGATATTGCCCCGCGCTTTGAACATAAACTCTTTCTCTCCGCCACACCACACAACGGACATTCTAATAGTTTCGCCGCCTTACTAGAAATGCTCGATCCCCAACGGTTTTGTCGCGGTGTTCCCGTCAAAAGCCGAAAACTTCTAGATTCGGTGATGGTGAGGCGATTAAAACAGGACATCCGAGAAATCAGCGATAGTGACTTTCCCAAACGGGAAGTCATTCCCGTCACCCTTCAAAACCTGCCCGATGATGCCCCAGAATTAGAACTCTCTCGGCTTTTACAAGACTATCGTCGTTGCCGACAAAAGCGGTTACAAGGGGAATCAAAATCAAAACGCAAAGCCGGAATGCTGGTGGTGATATCTCTCCAGAAACGGTTACTTTCTTCCATTGAAGCCTTTGCCCGGACCCTGCAAGTCCATCGACAAGCCATCAACCGTCAAGAGGAGAAAAACGCCCAAACCTCCCCAAATTATGGCTTATTAGTAGAATCTCCTGGGGCAGATGACGATCGCGCAGAACTCCCGGAACATGAAATTGAAGCAGAAGAAAATGCACAACTGATCGCCGCCACCACAGCCAGCAGAGGAGAAATTAGCCCCCAAGAACGGGAATTATTAGACCGTATGAGCGAAATTGCTCAAAATTCCCGTTATGAAGCGGATTCTAAGGTCAAGGCTTTATTAGAGTGGCTGCGGAATAACCTTTGTCCTGACCTAGGGCAACTAGGAGCAAAATGGCGCGATCGCCGCGTATTAATCTTCACCGAATACACAGACACCAAACGCTACTTACAACAACAACTCCGAGATGCCATTGCAGGTAGTGAACAAGAAGACGAACGCATCGACTGCTTTACCGGAGGAATGGGAGACGATCGCAGAGAAGCCATTAAACGCGCCTTTAACACCAACCCCAAAGATCATCCTCTCCGGATTCTCATTGCCACCGATGCTGCCAGAGAAGGAGTCAACTTACAAAACTATTGCGCTGACCTATTCCATTTTGACATTCCCTGGAATCCCAGTCGCATGGAACAACGGAACGGACGCATCGATCGCAAACTCCAACGAGAACCCGTAGTACACTGTCACTACTTTGTTTTACCGCAACGGGCCGAAGATCGGGTTTTAGAAGTATTAGTCAATAAAACCAAAACCATCGTTAGCGAATTGGGCAGTCTCTCCCCCGTCATCGAAAAAAATGTCTCTCAACTCTTAGATGACGGCATTGAAGCCAAAGCCGAACAAATATTAATCTCTGGACTCGATAGGGCAGACCAAGCCGAGAACAGCCGTCAAAATGGTGCCATTCGGGAAGAATTGGAGACAGTCCGCCCTGAAATCCGTCAACTGCGACAACAAGAAGAAACCTTACAGCAGATGTTGAGTCAATCGCAGCAGTGGTTAGGATTGGACGATCGCGCCTTTCGAGAAGCCCTTTCCGCCAGTTTAGAATTATTAGGGGCCTCCCCTCTCCAACCCAAAAATGAGGAAGGAATATGGGAAATTCCCAATTTAGAAACCCTCACCAATGACCCCAGTTGGGAAACCACCCTCGACACCCTGCGTCCCCCCCGTCAACGGAAACAGAAACTTTGGGAATGGCGCAAAGAAACAGAGGTGCGTCCCGTTGTCTTCCAAGATGTGGGCTATCTTGATGATAGTGTGGTTCACTTACACCTAGAACATCGAGTGGTACAGCGTCTATTGGGTCGTTTTTTGTCTCAAGGCTTCATTTATGACGAACTCACTCGCGCTTGTGTTTGTCTTTCTCAAGACCCAATTCCGAAAGTAATTTTATTAGGACGATTATCCCTCTATGGCAATGGTGCAACGCGATTACATGATGAAATTGTTATAGTGGCTGCGGAGTGGAGTCACCCCGACAGTCGAGGAGAAGCCCAACTGCGTCCCGTGGAAGGGGAACAACAAAAAGACATCTTAAACCTGTTAGAAACCTCTCTCATTTCACCCCACAATAAAGACATTTCCTCTGGGATAAAAGACACCCTACAGCAATGTTCAAAACCCGACGTAGAACAACTGTTACCCCACCTGGAAACCCAAGCCAACAACATTGAAAGGGAGGCGGTGGAAACCTTGAAAAAACGCGCCCAACGAGAAGCCCGTCAAATGCGAGACTTACTGAAACGTCAACAAGAAAGGATTCGCAAACGGGAACAGGAAATTCGGGGAGAATTAGCGCAAAATACTCCCATTCAATTAGAATTTAATCTAGGGGAACTCTCGAAAGAAGAAGAAAAACAACTAGAAGCGGATCGTCGCTATTGGGAAAGACGCTTAGAGAAACTCGAAGAAGAATTAGACTCAGAACCGCAGCGCATTCGGGAGAATTATGAAGTAAAAGCCCGTCGTTTAGAACCTGTAGGATTAGTCTATCTTTGGCCAATGAGTAGTTGATCTCAAAGCCTAAAAACTCTGCTGCACGCTTACCATAGAAAGAAGTTAAAAAGAACCCAATTATGGATGAAAAAGAACTAGCAAGGCTTCTCAAAGAGTTAGAATCCGATCGCGTTGAACGTAAAACATCCCCTTCCGATGGGAAAAAGATCAGACAAGCGATTTGTGCATTTGCCAATGATCTTCCCAATCATAAAAAGCCAGGCGTTCTGTTTGTTGGCGTTAATGATGATGGGACCTGTGCTAACTTACCCATTACCGATCAGCTTTTAACCAACTTGGCTAATATTCGTTCCGAAGGGAAAATCCTGCCAATTCCAGTCTTACAAGTGGATAAATATGTTTTTGAGGGCTGTGAAGTGGCTGTAGTGATTGTACAGCCCTCTGACGCGCCTCCCGTGCGGTTTGAGGGACGGACGTACATTCGGATCGGCCCGACACGCGCGAACGCAACCCCAGAAGAAGAACGTCGTCTCAACGAAAAAAGACGGGCAAGAGATTTACCCTTTGATTTACGTCCCTTAATTTCCGCGTCCATGGCTGATTTAGACTTAGACTTATTTCAACGAGAATATCTAAACTCAGCCCTTGCTCCTGATATCTTAGAACAAAATCAACGCTCTCTAGAGCAACAATTAACCTCTCTACGGTTTTTTACACCGCAACCCGAAGCCCATCCCACTAACTTAGGCGTTTTAGTGGTGGGAAAAGACCCCAGACAGTTTATTGCAGGATTTTATCTTCAGTTTCTTCGTTTTGATGGTACAGAATTAACCGATCCCATTCGAGATCAAAAAGAGATTGATGGGTCTCTGATTGATTTATTGCGTTATCTCGATGAAGTCTTACAAGCAAATATTTCCATAGCATCTGATATGACAACAAATCCCCTAGAAATTAAAAAACCTGATTATCCGATTGTCGCTTTACAACAACTGATTCGTAATGCAATTATGCACCGATCTTATGAACAAACCAATGCTCCAGTGCGAGTATATTGGTTTAACGATCGCATTGAAATTAAAAATCCTGGGGGGTTATTTGGACAAGTTAACCGCGAAAATTTTGGCAAAGGAGTTACGGATTATCGCAATCCGCACTTAGCAGAAGCGATGAAAAACTTAGGCTATGTTCAACGGTTTGGGATTGGCATTGCTACGGCACAAAAACAACTAGAAAAAAACGGGAATCCCCCAGCAGAATTTCTAATTGAAGAAGCGAACTTTTTAGTGATTGTTAGGAGAACCCCATGAAACCACCAATTATTGCTTTTTTTAATAATAAAGGAGGAGTAGGAAAAACATCTTTAGTCTATCACCTCGCTTGGATGTATTATGATTTAGATTTTAAAGTGATTGCTGCGGACTTAGACCCACAAGCCAATTTAACGGCTGCTTTTCTTGATGATGATCGATTAGAAGAAATTTGGGAAAACATCAATAATTATAACACAATTTTTCGATGTATTCAACCCTTATTAAAAGGAATTGGTGATATTGCTGACCCAGAATTAGAGAAAATTGAAGATGATTTAAGCCTTTTTATTGGTGATTTACAACTCTCTGGGTTTGAAGATGAATTATCTTCTCAATGGCCGGATTGTTTAGATGGAAAAGAAAGAGCATTTCGCGTTATTTCGGCTTTTTGGCGGTTACTCGATCGCGCAGCCACTCAAAATTCTGCTGACCTGGTATTAGTGGATTTAGGACCCAATTTAGGGGCAATTAATCGGGCCGCTTTAATCGCTGCTGACTATATTGTTGTGCCGTTATCTCCTGACTTATTTTCCCTACAAGGTTTAAAAAATCTCGGCCCCACTGTTAACCGTTGGCGGCGAGAATGGGAAGCAAGAATCGCCAAAAATCCTGCGACTGACTTACAATTACCCCAAGGAAAAATGGAAGCCATTGGTTATATTATCCTTCAACATGGGGTAAGATTTGATCGACCTGTGAAAGCCTTTCAAAGATGGATTGAACAAATTCCCACCATTTATCAGAGTCAAGTCTTAAAACATCCCCAACAAGTCAACAAGATTGATGCTGCCAAAGACCCCAATCGTTTAGCCTTAATTAAACATTATCAAAGTTTAATGCCGATGGCGCAAGAATCCCATAAACCCATTTTTCACTTAAAACCCGCAGATGGGGCAATTGGCGCTCATTTATCGGCGGTCAAAAATGTTTATTTTGACTTTAAAGACTTAGCCGAGAAAATTGCGAATCGAATTGATTTACCCTTATAGCGTTTTCATCAGAGTTGTAAACTGACTGGTTTGGCAAAGGGAACAGGGAACAATTCGGCAAGCGAGCGTGCTTCGCAGGGAATAGGGAACAGGGATAAGAGTTTTAGAGTTTTTTATTACTTTTTGATTTATTACAAATCATTTATTTTTGCTATATCATTTTTGTTAACCAAAAAGTCAGGTAAATAATATGAGCTTTGATTATGAAACCTTGAAATATATTCAGCAGCATCGGGAATGGTTGGGGTTTTTGCAACCTGTGGGGTTGGTGGTGTCTCCTCCTGCTTTGGTGAATCAGGGGGTTTATCTCGATCGCGATCGCGCTATAGAATATCAACAAACCCTCTCCTCTCTCCCAACTCCCGACTTTCAACCCTTCGCTGAAAAACTCCTAGACTGGATACCAGACCAAGATTTACTCACCCCTCCCACCGACATTGAATTGGTGTTAACCGAATATGGGGAAACCCTGCGTCCCACCTACTGTGTCCCCGATGAGGGAGAGGGTTGGTTATTGCTGGTGAAAACCTGCTTACGGGGGACAGACTTTGATCAAGATGAAACATCAGGATGGGAAGCAACCCCCCAAGAAAAATTTGAACGGTTGTTGCGGGGGACGAATATCCCCATCGGGGTGTTGTGGAATGAGACCCATTTACGCCTCGTTTACGCCCCCTCTGGGGAGTCTTCGGGGTATGTGACCTTTCCCCTAGAAGCGATGAGAGAAGTGGCGGGACGGTCAATTTTAGCGGCATTGGTGATGCTTTTGAATGCCGATCGCTTGTTTACTGTACCGCGCGATCGCCGTTTACCCCAACTCCTGGCTGAAAGTCGCCGTTATCAAAATAATGTCTCTGAACGTCTCGCAGAACAAGTTTTAGATGCCCTGTGGGAACTATTACGCGGCTTTCAACGGGCCGATGGGGAACAAACCAATGTTTCTGATGATACCCAGAAAATTGGCGATTTAGCCACTCATTATCCCCAACATCTCTACGGGGGGTTAGTCACTACCTTAATGCGGTTAGTCTTTCTCCTCTATGCTGAAGAACGGGATATTATGCCCCTGGATAGCACTTATCAGCGTCACTATGCCGTTTGTGGACTCTATGAGAAACTGCGAGAGGATGCGGGAAACTATCCTGATACTATGGATCAACGCTATGGGGCCTGGTCTTGGCTGTTGAGTTTATTTCGCCTGGTGTATGATGGGGGTGGCCATTATCCCGACTATCTCCCCGCCCGTCACGGACAGTTATTTAAACCCGATGAATATCCCTTTTTAGAAGGACGGCCCCTTAAAACTTCTTTTCGAGATTATCCCACCTTAATCGCGCCACGCATTCCCGATGGGGTAGTATTTCGGATGTTGGATAACTTATTAATGTTAGAGGGCGAACGCTTATCCTATCGGGCCTTGGATGTAGAACAAATTGGTTCGGTGTATGAAGGAATTATGGGTTATCGGGTGGAAGTCGCGCAACATCCCTCTATAGCTGTTCACAGTAAACCCAAAGGATCAAAAGTTGTCACCGCCGTTGTTATTGACTTACAAGCCTTACAGGACACCAAACCGAAAGATCGCAGCAAAAAACTGAAAGAATGGGCCAATTGTGAACTGTCTTCCAAAGCCACTAAAGCGTTAAAAGCCGCCCAAACCCTCCCAGAGATTATTGCAGCTTTGGGGACAAAGATTTCTAAACGCACTCCTAACACTTTACCTGCCGGGGCCCTGTATCTCCAACCCACAGAAGAAAGACGCAGATCAGGGTCTCATTATACCCCCCGCAGTTTAACCGCACCAGTGGTGGAAACGACATTACAGCCTGTGTTTCAGAAATTAGGGGATCATCCCACTCCCGAACAATTGTTAAATTTAAAAGTGTGTGACTTGGCCATGGGGAGTGGGGCGTTTTTAGTGGAAGCTTGTCGTCAAATTGCCGATCGCCTCGTGGAAGCATGGGAACGCACAAACGATCTTGATCCAGATACGGAAGACCCGGTGATCATTGCCCGTCGCCTGGTGGTGCAACAATGTATTTATGGGGTGGATAAAAATCCCTTTGCGGTGAATTTGGCGAAATTGTCTCTCTGGTTGTTTACTTTGTCCCGCGATCGCCCCTTTACTTTCCTAGACCATGGGTTAAAATGTGGCGACTCCCTAGTGGGCTTAACTGGCAGCGAAATCGGCGCATTCACCAAGGACCCCACTGCCGATTTACCCCTCATGCAAATGTTACAGGAAATCGAGCAAGTGAAAACCTATCGCCTCCAAATTCAAGCCGCCGATACCCGCACCAATGCCGATGATACCCGCAAACGGAAACAGTGGGAAAAGGCGGAAACTCAGTCTGCAAAACCGCGGTTGAGTGGGGAAGTGGCCGTGGCGGCCTTTTTTGATGCTAAGAAGAAGACGAAAACGGCACTCCAGGAGAAAAAATTAGAATATAAACAAGTTTTACAGCAGGATGAAACCCAAGCGCAAGCCATCTCCCAACGGTTGCAAGAGGGGGAGACGGGGATTAAGGTGTTTAACTGGGAGATTGAGTTTCCAGAGGTGTTTGATCGCGCTAATGGCGGGTTTGACGCAATCCTTGGGAATCCTCCTTTTTTGGGAGGGAAGAAAATTTCTACAGTTCATGGAAACCCCTATCTAGCATGGTTAACGGAACAATATCCAGAATCAAAAGGAAGTCCTGATCTAGTGGCTTTCTTCTTTCGCCGAGCCTTTAACTTAATCCGTCAAAATGGAACTATGGGATTAATTGCGACTAATACTATCGCCCAAGGGGGAACTCGCAGTGCAGGGTTAAGATTTATTTGTAATCATGGCGGCATTATTTACAACGCCAAACGACGCTATAAATGGCCAGGAATGGCTGCGATTATTGTTAGTTTAGTGCATATCTTTAAGCCAAAGCAAGGAGGTTAACCAAAGTTTGTCATTAGTCATTGGTCATTAGTCATTAGAAAGTAGAAAGTAGGGTGGGCAATGCCCACCATCACGTAACTTATTACTGTAATTTTACTTTTCCAAGAGTAGGGTTTGCCTTGTCCACCACTGTAAATGTTTGTTAAATTCCCTAACTCCCTTTGTGATGTCTTCTTTCAAAAACTCATGCTATGGTATCTCTCTTGAAACTCATTTATGGTGGGCGATGCCCACCCAGCCCTGTCAAGGTGAGAAATTGTAGAACGAGACACCGTTGTTTCAGACACTTGTGAGAGACATTTTCTCCCCCTCTCCCAAGGTTGGGAGAGGGGGTTGGGGGGTGAGGGCGACTCCAAACCGCCATAT
>NZ_JAQMSD010000036.1 GCF_028330525.1 Spirulina sp. CS-785/01 | reverse complement strand
CTGACCGACAGTTCTTCTTAAACTGAGGGTAGCCTTTCTTGCCAGGAATACTCTTTTTGCAATTATCATAGAACCTAGCAATGGCAGAATAAGCTCTCTCAATAGATGCTTGGCACGCGCTAGAGTTTAAGGCTTTAGCAAAAGGAAACTCATCTCTAAGTACCTTGCTGAGGCGATACAAGTCTTTTTGTCCAACTCCTAAATTATCCATCCAAAAACGGATTGCTTTATTGCGGATGAATTGAGCCGTTCGGATGGCCTCATCAATGGCACTGTATTGAGTTGGTTTTCCTTTAGCCTTGAACTCTAAGACGAGCATTTTACGTGAGATAAACCTACACAAAAGTATTATAGCATCAAGTCGCCCTAAAAGGGCGAGGCTTTAGACCCATTATTTTTGGTAAAAATATATAACAACAACCCTTTACGAAAGATTCCCGTCAAGGAGAAGTATGGTGAATGCAGCAGAACAGGCAAGAAGCGTACAACTTACCAGCAAAATTGCTGCGGTGGTCAATCTATTCAAGGCCGAGTTCCCCGATGCTAAAGCGGACTTAAAACCTTGGTGTAATGACCCGGATACCCAAGAATGGGTCGATCCAGAGTCTATTGATATTGGGTTTCATCTGCCAGGGTGGAGTCCTCGCTTTCAAGGACGCAGTATTTTGGTGCAAATTCGCTTTCACGAAGACCCCCTGGAGAAAACCTATCAGTTAATTGGCTTGGAAACCGCAGCCTTTAATCATAATGGGGAGGCTTGGCGATTGTCCACTGTTCACAATTGGGAGTTAGAAGGGGTGTCTCCTCCTAAACCCGATGTGGTGGCCAAAATGCAAAATTTTTGCCGCCAAGTGTTCCTATTATTCCACAGTTGAGGGATCCGATGTCGGGGGACATTGACAGGGGTAGGCGGAAGAATAGGTGGAGTCTCGTTTCCCAAACCACTCATAACGATGATCTCGCACTTGAGCATACACCTGATCCCCCACATCTTTTAAGCCAGGAATACTGCGATAGGCCGCCATCCACAAATCTCCGGTGGGGAGGAGTTCGGCGATTTTTTCCACTGCGTCGCTGCCTTGCCACCGATGGGAGGGGTTTTGGTCTTCGAGGACAATCATTCCCGCGTCCCCGTCTTGGGGGGTAAGGTGGAATTGTGCGAGGGTGCGATCGTCCTGCATGGGAATATAATCGAATAATTCACCGCGATCGAATTGTTCGAGCAGTTGGGTTAAGGTAACACATAGATTACAGTTACCATCATAAATTACGTGATATTTCATAAAATTGAGTATTAAGGATTAATTAATGGAACTAAATTCAGCGTCTCAAGGATGGTTAAGTCAGGTCATTTCCCCCCTACTCAGGGATTATTGTTTATCCCTAATGGCTTTGATTTTAGGGGGAATTATTTTAGATTATACCCAGAGTTTAGGTCAACCCGTTTTCTGGCGTTTAATTTGGCTGTTTCCCCTAGGTCTTTGGGTCTATAGATTGATTTATTTTTATCGCTTTAATTATTATAAACAATTTCTCGTTTTAAAGCAAGAGATAGGGCGATTGAAATTTATCCCCAAACTCTGGATAGGGATTACATTAGGGGTAGTTTTGGTTAACTTCATCAGTGGCTTTTTTCTCTACCCTTATAATTGGGATAGTTTGGCATATCATTTGCCCAGAGTGATGTATTTTATACAGCATCAAAGCACCGATTTTTTTGAGGCAAGTTACTGGCCGCAAGTCATACATCCAGTTTATAGTTCTTATTTAAATATTGCTTTTTATTTCCTAGGAGATGAAAGGCTAATGAATCTTGTGCAATTTTTTGCAGGTTTGGCGGCAAGTTTAGCAGTTGTGGGGATTACTTTAATTTTTACCAATAAAATCATTGTATCTGTATTATCTGCTTGTGTTTTTCTCAACCTCTCCCAAGTGATTTTACAAATGACATCCAATCAAAATGATTTATTAATGGCGAGTGGTTTGGGAATCAGCGTTTATTTTATCTTACTTTGGTTTAGAGACAGGTCTTTAACTCATGCTTTTTTGGCAAGTCTTCCGTTTGCTTTAGCCTTGGGGATGAAAGCCTCCGCTTTACTCTATATTCCCAGTTTATTATTTCTCGTTCTCTTTTTCTTTATTAAAACTAAATCCTTTAAAAAAAGCCAATATTTATTAATTTTGCCGCTTTTAATGCTGATTGTATTTTTGACCTCTGGATATGCCCAAAATTACGCCAAATTTGGGCATCCAGTAGGCAGTGAAGCAGTAATTAAAGAACACGCCTACACAGAAAATTCCTTGCCCCAGAGAGTCCAGTTTGGTCTAGAAAATATGGTGCGCTATAGTTCCCATTTTATTGCCTTAGACGGACTTCCCGGCCACCCTTTAATTGTTAAACTGCATCAAGGCGCAAAACAAGTATTTTTATTTCCCTTTCAGCAAATTGGAATTAATTTAAACAACTCGAATAACTCCAGAGAAGATTTTATTATTGCTCCCCCCTATAGTAGTGAAGATGTTGCCTTTTGGGGACTGTTAGGTGTTCCCATTTGGTTAACGGTATTCAGTAGCCTTTGGTTTAAACCCTTTCGCCCCTTTTTCCCCCTTGCGGTTGCAGCAATTTTGTTTTTTGTCACCCAATCTTTTGCAGGGCCTTATGATCCTTGGAGAGGTCGTTATTTTATCAGTTGTGCGGTGTTTGCGGTCCCCACCACCAGTCCGGTTTGGTCATGGCGGAATAATTGGTTTAACCTGCTTTTAAGCCTCCTCCTCATCATAACGGCTTTGGCTTCCGTTTCTACCCTAGCCTTTCGCTTTAATCGTCCCTTAATTCCTTACGAGGGACAAAAATCGGTGTTACAAATGACACGACTAGAGCAAATGATGGTACATCGAGAGACGCTGTATCAACCTTTCCAACGCATTTACCAATGGTTAGACCGCCATCCTGATTTGCCCCTTTATACGGTGTTACCGGGGGATTTTTACGAATATCCCTTGTTTCGGGGTCATAAGGTGATCCCATTAAATGGCTTTCTTTCAGGATTCCAACCCGCAGAGGTGGAGAGCATTGAGCAAGGTTTATTGTTGTATGACGATCGCATTTATCCCCAACGTCACCCCCAAGATATTCACTTTGGCCAACATTTATGGGGCCAGGTAATCAGTAATCAGTAAACAGTAAACAGTTATTCGTCATCGGCCTCTCGGACAAACCCTCCTGCAATACCCTGACTGGGTTTTCGGAGACGGATATCGGTGTGAGTAACTTCTGGGGTGCAGGGGAGAGGAGCATTCCAGCATCGGTCTTCCGCGACTTGGAAGTTATGGGCCCTCATCCATTTATAATCGGGGTCTGGCGTATAGTAAGTAATATTGTTGATTTCCCGCGTTACAAAGGGGAAGGGGTTGAGGGGTTGGATGGGGGGTGGCCAGGCCCAGTGAGGTTGAAATCCGGGGGGGGTGAGGTACATTTTAATGGGGACGAGGCCGACGAGTAGGAGTAATGCACCGAGAAAGACTCCCACTTGTCGGGGGGAGATAAAATAGCGGAGTGCGAGGGTAAACCCGATGGTGAGAAACACCATGAGAGCGAGGGTGGTGGAGGGTTGTAACCAGAGGTTGACTGTTCCGGCAATGACCCAGAGGGCGAATAAGCGTAAATGCTTTTGCTGGTGACAGTAGTGGGTGAGGAGTAGGGTGGGGATGATGTAAAAGTAACTGATGCCAATGCGTAAGGAGGGACTCCCATAAAACACAAAACTACTGCCTAAAAGTCCTAAGCTGATGAGGTAGAGTTGACCGGGGAGAGAGTAGCGACGGGGTAAGCGCAGTAACCCGCCTAATGCTGCTAAGGTGCAGAGGAGGAGAAAGGTGGCTCGTCTCTCTTGTTGTAGCCAAGGGAGAATCCAGGCTCCGGGTTGGGGGTTGCTGGGTGGGGGTGGGGGACAGGACCAACGGGCGCAGTTTTGGATGCTGTGGGACATTTGCTGGGTGGTTTCTGTGCCGATGGCCCAAGGGAGGGTGTTGAGGCAAAAGAGACTGGAGGGAAAGAGGGGACATCCGGTGGTGAGGAGGGCGGCATCAAGGAGGAGAATGAGGAGCAAACCGCTTCCGGTGCGCCAGGAGAGATGGCGCAAGAGGGGGGTGAGATCGTGGCTGAGGTGGGGTTTCCGGGTGAGGAGGATGAGGAGGAGACTGGTGGCGAGTAAGCTGAGGGGGGAGAGGGGAGTGAAGAAGGAGAGGGTGAGGAGGGAGAGGGTAAGGGGGATTAATCCTAACCAGATGGCCAGAATGGCGCGATCGCTGTTTTTATCCCACACTTGACCGCGATCGAGTCGGTGTAAAATACCTGTGCCAATGGTCCAACAGATGCTCCCTAGAATCAACCAAGCAATGATCAGGAATAGCATATATTAATGGGTAATTGTTTATTGTTTATTGTTGCTTTAACCAATGTTGATAGACTTGTTCAAGGCGTGCGATCGCATTCTCCCACGTTAACCCTTGTACGGCCTGATAACCGTGTTGTGCTATTTTAAGCCGTAAGGTTTCATTGGCCAATAGGGTTTTAACCGCTTCATAGAGATAGGGAGAGGTGGGGGAGTCTAGTAGATAAATCTCCTCTTGATGCTGTCGGCCCACCGCATATCCCACCCGACTGGCCACCACCGCACATCCACAGGCCATGGCCTCTGCGGTGACAAGGCCGAAACTTTCGTATAAGGAGGGGACAATAACAATGGAGAGGGTTTGATAGAGTTGGGCTAATTCCTGTTTATTGGCCACAAAAGGAATAACTTTGATTTGGGATTGTACCGTAGTGGGGAAATAATCGGCTATTCGGAAGTCTTCCCCAACTCCAATTAAGACCAACTGACTATCAGGAAAGTCTTGTAAAATTTGGGGGATATCTTGTTGTATGGTTTTAATCCCTTTACGAGCAATCCAAGACCCACAATAACCAATTACGGGAGGCCGAGTAAAGTCCACGTTTAACCCTAAGTAGTCTTTACTTAACCCAGAGGGAATAGTTAAGACATGATCTGCATCTTGATAGTTTTGTTGTAAAGCATAATGGCGATCGTAATCGGATTGGGTAATAATTCCCTGTACCTCTCGAAAGGCATATTGAAAGAGCAGACTTTGATCCAATTGATACCATTTTTGCGAGGTGTCTTGGAGTTGGGAATATTGCTTCAAGACGGCATTAAACTGATTTTCAATGCCATTAGAATGATGCACTAATAAATATTTATTTTTCCAAAATCGGGATAACACATAAATTGTAAACCAAGCATCTGCCCCGTAAAATTCAATAATATCATAGGATTTTTGCTGTAATTTTTGGAGAGTAAAGGGAAGCATCCCTAATGCGAGACGATAATTATTTGCTCTCCCTCTTAAAAATTGTAAAGGTTCATAATCATCGGGTGCAAAGTTATCAACTTCATGGCCAAATTGTCGTAATCTTTGGGAGAAATTAACAACTACATAACCTGAACCTTGGGATTCATTTAAGGGGCAATTGCTAATAGATAAAATTTTCATTCTTGGGTATATTCTCCTTTTTCTTGAACGGTGTCTGGAAGGTGTTGCGAATAATCTTGTAAATTAGTGATTAACTTCTGAGTTTCTTGGGGATCAACCGCATAAAAAATAACGGTATCCCGTAAGGCAATAACATTGTTCGTAATTTGCCATTCTCCCACCTTTTCCCATTGACTGGGAATGATATTACTTTCATAAATTACAGCAATTTTACTGTTGTGTTTTTGCGCTAATTGTTGTAATATTTTATCGGTCATTTTTTGATTAATAATTAACCCGGTAATTTCATTTGTTCCTAGTCCTGCGACATCTAAAAGTTGCGGATTGCCCAAATAACTTATTGCTCCGATATCATGGGCTACAATTGCTTCTCCTTGATAATATTTTTGCACAAATTGACCCATTTGATATTGTTGTTCATAAATATTTGTAGTTGCTTGTAAAGATTGAGTAAAAGCATTTCTTCCCCGTGACATAAGAGGGGACGTTACAATTAATAGAATTACGGAAAGAGTTGCTATAATTTGGGTCAAAGATAAGTTGAAAATCCTGTTAATTTTGCGAGGGATATAATTGCTTAATGATGTGCTAATGGCCAGCCAATTTAAGGCTATAAAATAGGCTTCATAGCGAAAAAGCCAGCCAATTCTCGCCCATTGAATATGCAGAATGGTTGTAATTAGGGCAATGAGTAATATAATTTGTTTGGAGTCCTTTAAGTGACTTTTTGGGTAGTTTAAAATGAGCAGAGTTAATCCGATGACAATTAACAACCAAATTGCGGGATAGTTAGAGAGAGTAAAAATCAGTTGTCCCCCCAAGAGACTTTTAACTTTTGTCCAGAAATCAAAGTCAAGGGTGGGATTTTTGACTAAGACGGAGTTGGGTAAAAAATAACTCCCATTCAACCAAAAATATACACCAAAAATAGACCAAGCGGTTAAGAGAATAACCAGTAAAGATAGTCCGCGTTTGAGTTGATGAAAAAAGGCAAAGACAGCAGTAGTGGTGGTGATGAGGAGTAGATGTTCATACCGAGTTAAGGCCAAGAGTAAAGTGAGGAATAATAAGAGTTTAAAGGGAGTGTTAGTTTGAGGAGTTTTGAGGACTTTTTGGAGAATATAAACAAAGAGGAAAACCAGCAAAACTTGTAAAGTATGTTCCATTCCCGTAAAGACTAAGGTGGGAAGGGGAGTGATGATAATTAATAAGAGGGTACTACTGATTAAAAACAGGGAATTTTGATTGTATTGCTTGAGATAAAAGTAAAAAACTGTTATAATACCAATGGCAAATATAATATTGAGAATTAACGGCAAAGGTTCAGAAATACCAAAAATTTTATAAGCAAATGCTAAAAGCAATGTCCATAAAATAGAAGAAGATGCGGCAGAAAACTCAAAAGGAGTAACTCCCCAGAGAGAATGTTGTGCCAAATTTTTAGCGATCGCCATATGAATATAAGCATCATCCAAAGCATAAACTAAATGGCCTTGATTTTGTTGTAAAGACTGAATCAGGAATAAAAATAAAATCCCTGCAAAACACAATAAGCTAATCCAGAGTTCCCAGTTTTGCTGAATAAATTGAGTAATTGTTTTTTTCATTGACTTTAACGATTAGACAGCGTAAAATATTAAATATTCCCCCATCTATTATAAACCTTATTGAGCATTTGAGGAAGATAAGTCAAGATATTTTTGTGCTGTCTTAATCGCCAACTATAAGACCCCAAATAACGGAGAAATAAAGCGTAATTTTTTTGAAAATATAAGTTATAGCAAATACTAGAGTATAAACGACTTTCGTACATACTGAGAGGACGACGGGTAATCGTTGCGGCCTCCGCATAATGTTCCACATAGACCCCTAAAATACAGCGACTGCGAAACCCATTAGCATAGAGATAGGCCCCAAATTCCAAAGAACTTTCCCCATACTCATAATCTTCCAACATCCGAAACCCTTGGTCATAAATAGTCCGGGGATAAATCGTTGAACCATCAGCAATTCCCCAATTGTCATTGGGGTTTGTAATACCAATTCCCACCCCAGAGGGACTTAATTGGTTCGCGGTTTCAGCTTGATTATAAAATTCCCCTTCAATATAGCCAATTTCCCCCGTTGTCCAAATGGAATGGGGATCAGATTGGATGGCCTCTAGGCATTTTTTGAGATGATCGGGGGGTAAAATATGGTCATCATCCATAGTGCGGATATGCGTGCCTTGACAAGCGACGGCGGCATGATTACGGTTAGAACATAACCCTCGTAAACTCCCGGTAATGTAGCGACAATCCCAACGGTCTGCAACTGCTTTTGTATCGGTGGCCAAGTCAGGGTCAGAGTTATCAGACACGACAACTTCAAAAGGTTGGACAGATTGCGATCGCACACTTTCTAAACATTCATTTAACGACTCTGGCCGATTCCGTGTCAATAGTGCAATACTTAGACGAATTTTAGAGGTCATGAGAGTTGAGTGAGACGTTCTTGATAAACCGTTAACATTTCCTTGGCTATTCTACTCCAGCGAAACTTCTCCGCAATAGTCTGACAGTCTTGAACCAAAGCATGATACTGGGACTCCTGCAACTGTAACAGGTCAATAAGTTTCTGACTAAATGCGTGAGAGTCCCCCACCCGAACCATTAACGGGACCCGACTCCGTTGCAACATCTCCCTCGGTCCAGGGACATCATACGCAACCGTCGGGATACCCGCGGCCAGTTTCTCCAACACCGCAAACCCAAACCCCTCAATATAACTAGGAAAGGCCCCTACAGTTGCGTTTTCGAGGAGAGAGGGGAGACTGTTGCTATCGTAGGAAGGAATAATTTTAATCCCCTCTGGAGAGAGGTTTAAGTCCTCTAGAACAACATTTGCAGGAGAACCCGTCCCTAAAAAGAGAAATTGGACGTGGGGGACTTTCTCCCTCACTTGTTGAATAATTTGCGGCCAGTCCTTGGACCCCTTCCGCAAACACCAAGTCCCGATAAACACCACTTGGGGAGACTGTAACCGGACTGCGGGAGGTTTACTGGTAGTTTGTAGAGTCGTGAGTCGTTCCTCAGAGAGGCCGAACGGGAAAACAACACATTTGTCTCCGAGTCCTGCTTCTGTCTCCAAATAGTCCTTTTCGTCAGGGTTGGGGAGGTTAATTAAGTCACAATGGTGGTAACTTTGAAAACAATGGGGAATTTCCTTGCGATCGCGCCATGCTAACACCCCATTCACCAACCGAGTTTTCCAACTCTCCGCTTTCCCCTTCCCCACCGTGGACCGACGAAACGCTTCATAGAGAGGATACAACCCCACCGAACGAGTCACCAGCAACCCCGAAAACCCCAAACGGGTCTTAGAACAGGTAATATTACCCTGATGTGCGTCGATAATATCAAAACGGTGTCCTTGGTCTCGGATAAATTGTTCGGCCTTTTCGTGGAAACGGGGACGGGTTAGCGTATTAAAGAGAGAATGTTTGGCCTGAGGAAACGCATCATTAGCATCAAATTTTTCAATATGATGGCCAAGTTTCTCCCATTCTTCAGCCAATTCTAACTGTACCCTAGACCCCCCAAAATTCCGATTGAGGGGAACATGAAGCATTAGCAGGATGTTGAGAGGTCTCATCAGTAAACAGTAAACAGTAAACAGTAAACAGTAATCAGTCACCAGCATCCGAAGGGAACAGGGAACAGGGAATAGGGAACAGGGAGATGTTACCCTTACCCTAAAGAGAAGGTCAGAAACTCATCACAGCAAGGCTTTCAGCCAAATTTAAGCAATTTTTAGTTTCTGGAGAGTCACCAGTACATCACAGGAAGGGGTGGATGTCGTCGAGGGTGAGTCCTAACGCATCTGTAACTTGTTCCGGAGTGAGTCCCATAGAGAGTAAACGAGGGATGGCCTCTTGTTGAGAACGTTCTGCGGCCTCGGCCCGTTGTCGTTCTTGGTCGGCCTGTTGTTGGTCTAAGATAGACTGTTCCCGTCCTGTCAATAAAAGGTTTCCCTGATTATCCCACCATCGCAACCACAAGGAATGCTGGTTTTGATAGTTACCTTCCCATAATCCTAATTCTATCCCTAATGGTTCAATTGGGTAATGGCCTCGGTCATTGGGGGGGAGAGGGTGATAAAACCCGTTAACCAAATGATACATCTCCAACTGTCCCTCACTAACCCAATAAATTCCATAATAGGCAATATGGATGATCTGTTCATACACCCAAAATTTACCCGGTCGTTCTGCTTCTCCTGCATCCACTTGAGATAAAGTTGTTCTATCCCTCTCCTCCTCTCCAGTCCCACTGGCAAATTCTAACGCGATGAGGGGAGAAATGAGTTCTCTCCAGAGGACATAAGACCGACGATGTTGACCGTCTAACAGAGGGGGGACATTAGGGACATAATACCAGTCGGGGGCCTCTGCACCCCGTTGGGGGGGGTCTGTGAGTCGCCAATAAATCCCTGAGTCCTGTCCAATGGCATAATGACCATCAGGGTGTCGTTCTCGTAAGACAAGTCCGAGAGAGTCGGTTAAGAGGATACTTTGGGGATGTTCCTGAAAGTTTTTCACAAATGTTCCATCTTCTTCAGGGAGTTGGGTATGGTCGGGAAACGGTGGGGGGAGGGAAACGGGGTCTATACTTTGCGTCATGGCCGGAATACAACAACACTACAGTTAATTGTGCAGAATTATGCTAAATATTGCCAATTACACCAAAATTTGTGACGAACCGGGGTGACGTAATGACGGAGGACAGTGGTATCTTTAGCATAGCGATCGCGGAATATAAATTCATCATCTCGCCACATAATATACTTATCCTTGGGAAGGGGTTTCGCATTATCTCGATGTAAGGTTAAGTGCATCATGGTCTGTTCCGTGAAATAATTGGGAGGGTCTTGTAAATTCAAAAACCGTTCCATGGCCAAAGACCAGTCGGGTTGATGCTTAAACAGGATAAACCCCCCATTAACCGGGTTATCCCGTTCGGTTTCCTGTAAAATACGGAGATCAAATGCGGGGTCTGCATCAGGGAGATAATAGGACTGAGTATCGTTAGCATTAATAAGTTCCGTTAACTCCCCTCCCCCCGGAAAAAATAACACATCGGAGTCCGTATAAATAGACCCTTTCCCAATGGGAATAGATAAAATAGTAGCTAACTTTTTTCCCATCCCATTAGAGGCCGCATAGTCATAGACTTGTTGAGGCAATTCTTGTCCGATAAAGTCTGGGAGAGGGACAACTTTGAGACAAGCATGGAGTTGATACAAAAATTTCTGTTGCTCTAACGAGTATCCATCGGCAACCACCACATACTTTTCCGGAATCCCCACATATTTAAAAAAACTGCGAATATTAGCCACTTGTTCGGGAAAGTCTCGCGCACAAGAGAGACAATAGACTGAACAGTTCAGTCGGGTAAAATTTTCAATGGGAACTCTTAACCGTTGGTCAATATTCTGCTCATAAAGATGTCGAGCAAGTTTCCCTTTTAATCTAGCACTCCGATACCCAATATTAACCATTTTTATTGAACCTAATTTAACTCAATTTTGTGCTATATTTCTCTTTAACGTACAGCAGTTTTTGTAATTGCTTTTCCCCCAATAAGGCCAGAGCATATTTTATCCACATTATCCCAGACAAGGAGAAAAAACCAAACTCTTTGAAAAGCACTTGCATTTGGTCACAAAATATGCTAGCTCTCCCGTGATTAAAGTTATTTAAGCAGAGACTATACAGACAGTCTCGCGCTTTACTTTTCGTAGTTTTATCTAAATCTTGATCATGATAAACTTGCCAGCATAAATTAAAAGACTCTTGCGCCCAAACGTCCATTTGTCGGGAAGATTTGGTACTTTTATAAATTCGCCAATTGCCAATAATACGAGGCTCAAAATAGAAATTAAACTGATTTAACAAGAGCCTTAAAATAAACTCTTGATCCATACAATGCTTTAAATTAGTATTAATAAAGTGACCCGCCTTAAACACTTTTTGAGTATAAAAAAACGAGTGATTTGTCACCGCAGAATAAGGAATCATATTGGCCACCGTTGCCTCAGTTACGGGATAATCTGCCACAAAGTTTCCCGCTTCATCAATATGTCGCACCAACCCATAAAAAACATCGGCTTCAGGATGGCTTAAAAACGCTTCTGCCACCGCTTTAAAAGTATTAGGTTCATAGGTGTCATCGGAATTTTGCCAGCCAATTAACGCCCCTGTGGCACGTTGAAACCCCTTATTAATTGCGTCCGATTGTCCATTATCTGGTTCACTCACCCAATAAGTCAGAAAAGGGGCATATTTTTGTAAAACTTCCACCGTTCCATCCGTACTCCCCCCATCAATCACAATCACCTCTAAACGAGGATAATTTTGTAATAAAACCGACCGTAACGTTTCCTCTAAAAACTGTCCTTGATTGTAACTAGGAATGACAATACTAATTAAAGGATACTCCCCTTGGGGGGAAACTGGATCACTCCCTTGAGTCCAACCCCACCCCCATTTCTGGGGAGGAGGGGGGGGGAGATCATCAGGAGTTAGGGGGTGGTGGAGGATGGCCATTGCAATAGCTTGTGATACAGTTCAGAATAGCGTTGGACTTTCAATTCTAGAGTATAGTCCTGTTCTACCCTTTCCCGACAAGTTTTCCCCATTTCTCCCCGTAACCCCTCTGCGTGCAATAATTCTACAATTCCCCCACTTAAATCCTGGGCATCTTCAGGGGAGGCGAGGTATCCTGTTTGATAGGATTGCACTAACTCTGGGACTACCCCCACCGCAAAAGACACCACAGGAGTCCCACAAGCGAAACTTTCTTGAATCCCCAGGGGCAAATTATCCAAACGAGTGGGTAAAATAGATATATCGGCAGCACTGTAGGCAATAGCTTTAAGGCGATCGCTGGCCACATAGCCCAAGTGCATCCCCTCCATTCCCACCTCCTCTGCAATTTCCTCTCCCCCATGGCCAAACATCAATAACGCTGTAAGGCTGATCTGGCGTGGGTTTTGGGGGTTGCTTTTTTGGGTAAAATAGGGTAATTTAGGGGTATATTGCGCGAAGGACTGGAGGTGCTTGCAAAATGCTCTGAGCGTCCTTGTCTGGTGCGGGTTGTAGCGTCTGCCCTGTGATAACCTTTGATTGCCGTTAGGCGTTGATCACTAACAGCGTGAACCATGCAAATTACAATTAATCTTCCCGAAGAAATCGGACAAGAATTAGAAGCCAAACTCGGAAACTTATCTCAACAAATGTTAGAAGCATTAGCCGTAGAATCTTACCGTAAAGGGGTTTTGACTTCGGCTCAGGTTCAATCCTTACTGAACCTTCCCTCCCGTTGGGAAACAGAAGCCTTTTTACAGCGTTCTCAAGCCTACTTAAACTACACAGAAACAGATTTTGAGAAAGATATTAACACCCTAAATTATGTCTTATCTGAATGATTGTTGTTGCTGATACATCCCCGCTCTGTTATCTGGTTTTAATAGGTGAAATCAATTTACTTCTTTCATTATTTCAGGAGGTTACAATTCCGCAAGCAGTATTCTGTGAACTTCAGGCAGAAGGCGCACCTGATGAAGTCAGAGCTTGGATTAATGAGCAACCTAACTGGATCAAAATTAGCACAATTACACCTATTGAAGACCCTAGTTTGAACTCATTGCACCAAGGAGAACGAGAAGCCATTATTTTAGCTGAAGAAATTAAAGCTAACCTCATCATCCTTGATGAAAAAGCAGCTAGAACGATAGCCAAAGAGCGAGGACTAAAAGTGGTTGGACTATTGGGAATTCTGGGTCAAGCAGCGCAGCAAAAAATAATTGATTTTCCAACAGCTATAAACCGTTTGCAATCAACCAATTTCCGCATTGCCCCTTCCCTATTAACGTCACTTTTAGACAAATATCAAAATTCTTCTGAGTGAGAGCTTTAGCTCTTAGAGAAGTCCTAAAGGACTAACTACGAACTGGCCGGAGAAGAATCAGACTGGTGGGATTACAGGGCTTTAATATTAGACACTATCAAGTATTAATTGTGAACTTTTGTAACAAAAATCGAGATTTTCTGGAAAGCGGCAAGAATTTTGCCGAGTTCGGTGTGTAGGCTAAACCTGTATTCCACTTAAACTCGGCAATGTCACGCCATCTCGAACGCTTATTACATCTCGATCAACAACTGCGCTCAAGGAGTCGGCAAACTTGTGAGACACTGGCCGACGCTCTAGAAGTCAGTCCGCGCACCGTTCGCAGCGATCTAAACTTTTTGCGCGATCGCTTCTCTGCTCCCCTAGAATGGAGTAAAACCCACGGATGGTACTATACCGACACCGACTGGCGACTCCCTAGTATTTCCTTGAGTCAAGGGGAACTCTTTGCACTCACCCTAGGTGCAAGGATGCTGGAAGCCTACGCAGGATCGGCACATGAAGGACTGTTACAATCTGCGATCGCGCGATTATCCGAACGACTCCCTGAACCCGTCGCCATCAACCTCCACCAACTAGCCCAAGAGCGAGTACAATTCCGGGCTGGAGGAGAAATCATCCTCGATCCGCAAATTTGGACAGACTTAATCCAAGCCTGTACCCAATCCCAACAAGTTTGGATGCGCTATTATTCCCCCAAAAGCGATGAAACCTCAGAACGAACCATCGATCCTTACGTTTTGGACGTTTATCGAGGCAGTAATCCCTATTTGTGGGCTTATTGTCACTTACGGCAGGAAATACGCTCCTTTCGAGTCGATCGCATCCGTGAACTGGTGGTGACTTCAGAACCCTTTGAGCGCGATCCCGATTTTGACCTAAAAACCGTTCTAGGCGACAGTTTTCAATACCAAGTGGGAGGTGATCCCGTGGATGTCGCCATCTGGTTTGACGAACCCACTGCTCGTTATATCACAGAACGTAAGTGGCATTCCTCCCAACGGATTGAAACCCACTGCGATCGTTCCATTACCCTACACCTGAAAGTCACTGGCCTCGAAGATGTAAAGCGGTGGGTGTTGGGATATGGCCGCGGTGCAGTGGTGCAACACCCCCCAGAATTAGTCGCTTTGATGCGTGAAGAAGCAGCAATCTTGAACGAACAGTATCGGTTAGGAGTAGAGACACAGTGAAAAACATCATGTATCATCAAAAGAGAACGTCCTTTGATGCTGCGAAAGATAGAAGTCAACTCAATTCTTTAGCAGCGTTGAGCAAGGTTAATAGGATTAGCGTATTTTCCCAAATTAGTCCATTTTTTGCTCCCTTAGATGCCGTCAGGCGATTTTATAGTCTAGCTATTGCCACAATCGTATCTGGTTGTGGACGTTCATCCAAAAGATGGGTTAATATGAATAGCGAATAACCGCTAGAATAAAAAAAATCTCCAAGTCATCAAGACTGGAGACGCGACAAAAAATTACCTAAGCACGATCATGGCAAAAAAGACTCATTTCAACAAGGGAGTTGGTGAGCAACTTTCTATTCACTTTCCCCGTTCTGCTGAAATTCTGACCACGCAACAATTCCAAAAACACTTTGAGTTGTCCCCGTCAGAGATTCAGAAAGCAAGAAAACGAGGACATTGGGAAACAGACCATTTCGTGATTCTGTACAAAGCGCGAAATCGTTGGAAAGCGATCGCAGTATAGCCACCAAGAGTAGTTTCTGAACTGCATTGCTTTTTCCCATCCGTAATACCTTGGGCAAGTGCCAGATTCTTCTGGACTTGCCAATCACATCCATTCAATTTGAACCATGACTAATATTGTTAACCTGACCTTTCCCGTCACAGGAAATCAACTTCCGGCTGACCACAATTATCGCTTGTATGCTGCGATCGCAAGCAAACTTCCCCAATTACACGATTTACAAGACCTCGCCATCAATACCATTACAGGCATTCCTGACCGACAAGGGATCATTGAATTAACCCGCAGTTCTCGCTTATGGATGCGTTTACCCGTAGAAGCGATCGCGCAAGTCTATCAATTGGCCGGAGAAACCTTACAAGTAGGGAGGCATACCATTCAACTGGGGAATCCCGAATTACAAACCCTTAAACCCATTGACACGCTCAAAGCCCGTTTAGTGACCATCAAAGGCTATACTGAGCCAGTCCCCTTCTTACAAGCTGCCCAACGGCAATTACAAACCCTTAACATTAACGCTAATATCGGCATTCCAGCCAATCATCAAGGTGAACCCAAACGGTTAACTCTCACCATTCATAAACCCGAACGCAACTATACCATTGTGGGCTTTAGCGTCGTCGTCTCCGATCTAAGTCCAGAGGACTCCATTACCCTACAAATTCAGGGGTTAGGCGGTAAGCGTCGCATGGGGTGTGGGGTCTTTTATCCCAATCTTCCGGTGAATCGTCGCAGCAGAGGAGGACAGGATGCAGCAGCCACTTTTAGCTAAAAGTCTCAAGTATGGGGAACTTCCCCTAGAACAACACCTCATCGACACGGAAACTGCTGTACAGCACATTTTTAAAGGCCGCATTCTCAAAAATTGGTGTCGCTTTTTTGGAGTAACTGATGCAGAGAGGTTTCTGCAACATCTCCGCATTGCTGCCCTGTTTCACGATGTTGGGAAAGCTAATGCTGATTTTATCGCTCTGATTAATGGGAGTCGAGAGAAGCAAACCTTACGCCATGAGTGGATTAGTGCGTTAATCTTGCACTATCCCACCGTTTGGCAATGGTTAGACAAGAGTGGACTTGACCGAGAAGCCATTGTGGCCGCTGTCTTATCTCACCATCTTAGAGCCACTATAAACCACTCTGAGGAAAACTGGGGCCAACCCCAAAACCAGAAAAAAACGGTGAAATTTTACTTAGATCACCCACAAATTCAGCGTATTTTTCAAAAAATCGCTGCAATTGCTGGTTTAACGGGAGTTCCCGAACTGCCTCACCAGTGGGTGAAAGGTCAACCCTTTTGGGAACAACTGTATGATGAGGTGAACTCCATTGGCCGTCAATTCGGTCGCCAAATTAAACGGGATAAAGGGCGACGGGCTTTAGTTTTAGCCCTGAAAGCAGGAGTGATTGCTGCGGATTCCGTGGCCAGTGGAATTTTTCGCACAGATCGGTCTGAAGCCATTCCTCCCTGGGTTGAGCAAACGTTACACTCTCCTTGTCTGACTTCCGAAGAACTGGAAGACAAAATTCTTCAACCTCGCTATAAACAGATTGAGGAAGAACGAAAGCAACCCTTTCAACTAAAACCATTTCAAGAACAAGCACCCAGTTTAGGGGATTATCTGCTGTTATTAAGCGGTTGTGGGACGGGAAAAACCCTCTTTGGCTATAAATGGAGTCAAGGGGTACTGTCTCGCCATCAACTGGGACGTTTAATCTTTCTCTATCCTACTCGCGGTACAGCTACCGAAGGTTTTAAAGATTATGTGGCTTGGGCCCCAGAGTCCGATGCCAGCTTGTTAACGGGAACAGCTACCTATGAACTCAATAACATGGCTGAGAACCCCTCTGAGGCGACAAGAGACAAGGATTACACCCCAGAAGAACGGTTATATGCTTTGGGGTTTTGGGGGAAGCGGTTTTTTTCGGCAACGGTCGATCAGTTTCTCTCGTTTCTCACTCACCGTTATAGCGGGTTGTGTTTGTTGCCTGTTTTAGCGGATTCGGTGGTTATTATTGACGAGGTGCATAGTTTTTCACGGGAGATGTTCGATAACTTAATCAGTTTTTTGGAACATTTCAATATTCCCGTACTCTGCATGACGGCAACGTTACCCCCATCTCGTCAAAAAGAACTGCGAGACTTTTTAGAGGTTTTCCCCACTGCTGAAAATCGGGCTAAATTAGAGGAACTGGAGAAAGCTGAACAACATCCTCGTTATCAGGTGCAGTCCTGTGATTATGATACGGCTTATCGTCACGCGATCGCAGCTTATCAGCAAGGAGAGCGAGAAGGAGAGCGAGTTTTATGGGTGGTTAATACTGTTAACCGATGTCGAGAGATTGCCACATTACTCGAAAATGACCTCCCCACCGAAGTTTTAACCTATCACAGTCGTTTTACGCTGAAAGATCGTCAAAACAGGCACAGTGCAACAGTTGCGGCATTTAAGACGAAAGAAGGAGAACGAAAACCCGCGATCGCAGTAACAACCCAAGTTTGCGAAATGTCCCTAGATTTAGATGCAGACGTTCTCATCAGCGAAACAGCCCCCATTTCCTCCTTAGTCCAACGCTTTGGCCGTTCTAATCGCCATCTGGCCAGAGGGGATGACTTTCGGGCAGCAATTTGGGTTTATCCTGCTGACCAATCTTTACCCTATTTAAAAACAGAATTGGAAAACGCAGAGAAGTTTCTAGGGGAAGTGCAAGGCGAAGTCAGTCAACGGCAACTGGCGGAAGTCTTAGCGAAATATTCCCAGTCAGAACCTCAAGCGGATAGGAATAGTTACTTTGTGCGGGGGGGATACTGGGCAAAATCTGAATCCTTCCGAGAGGGCAATGACTATTCAGTGAGTGCGATTTTAGATAAAGACTTGGACAAGGTAAAGCAGTTAATCGACGATAAAAAACCCTATGACGGCTATATTTTACCCATTCCTAAATCTGCTGTGAGTCCCCAAGAACATCCTGATTGGTTGCCGAAATATCTAGCGATCGCACCTAGCGATAAATATTGTTCTCAACGAGGTTTTGGCCAATGATCGAGCTTACCTATCACCTCGCTGAACTCCCCTCTGTTCAACACCGTGCAGGTTTGGCAGGATTGGTGTTAATGGTGCAAGAACTGTCCCGTTATCCTGAATTTGCAGACCGTGAGGGAGTTGTCCTAGAGTTCAGTGAGTTAGAAGACCCTCATGCAACCTTGCAAGTTAATGAAGCGGGATTACAGGCATTATTTGACTTTACCTATTCTGCCACCCTAGACGAACGTCACACGGATAAAAAAATCAAAAAATACGACCGTGTAGAGGAGATTGAAACCACCGACAAAAAAGGGAAACCCAAAACTATCCAACGGTATTACTATTCGGTGGTTGTCCCCAAAGGAGCATTTTTAGCGGACTGGGATAAATCGGGAGATGAAAACAACGCCGGACTGTGGATTAAACTGTGGCGAGATATGCTTTGGACAATCATTCGAGGCATCCCTACCACCCGCAAATCCTACGATGAACGAGTGGAAGGCAAACCGCCTTATACCAAAGATGTAACAGAAACTTGGAAGGCATTACAAACCCCAGAGAAACTAACTGGCCAAAGAAGTCAATATTATCTGGGGGCAATGACCATTAATCCTGAAAATATCCCCACTCAAGATACAGTTGCCCATCAATTTTTACTCCATTTTTGGGTTTATGTTGCCCAAGTGTATTGTCCGGCGATTTTAAATAAAGATGGGAAACGGGAGATTTCAGGTTATGTATTAGCTATTCCTGATGTTGCCAATCTTGTTGATTTTTGTGATGAATTTAAGGATGTTTTAAATCAACGAGAGCCGCACTCTTACGGATATCGACCTCGTGAAGCGATTATCGATCTTCCTGAAGAAGGGGGGTTAGAATTAATGCGATTAATGTGCGAACGTATCAGTCGCAGAACAGGCAATCAAACTTTAGCCGATCTGATTTTAGGGGTAGAAGTAATTCATGCGGAAAAAGTGGGTAATGTCGTCAAAATTCGTTCTCTGAATTATGTCGAACCATTAACCCGCCAAGTAGATCGCTATGCAGAAATTAAAAAAGCCTATTGGTGTCCTTGGTTTCGCAAACAACGCTTATTAAACTTGCTTCATTCTACACCAGAATCTCCTGAAACCGATGCCCCTTTACAAGAACTTCCCGCTTGGTTAGAGTTTGATGCTTTGTTGAGTCGAATTCCGAGAAAGTGGTTACAAGACCCTTATTTTAATCACGATGCTCGTGAATTATTTAAAAATGAAATCCCTCAAAATGGAGAAAATGCCATGACCACTGAAATTCGTCATTATGCCGAAATTGTTTATCGGGTTTGCCAGCATTATGTACTCAGTAAATTAAACTCAAAATATGGTTTAGACTGGAAAGAATGCCAAGGCAAACCTAAAAAAGAACAGGAATACAATGATAAAAAAACTAAAATTGCCAATGACGCATTTTTAGCCGTGCGTTCTCGTACTGAAGCGCAAATTTTTATTGAATACTTTGTTTCGACGTTGTATCCCTATATTCGCAAAGAAGAATTTCCGGATTTTGCCGAAACGTTATTCAATCAAACTCACGAAATTCGAGCTTTAACCCTGTTAGGATTATCCAGTCAGTTTTCTTCTAGTAAAAAGACGGATCAATCTAACACCAGTAACAACGCTGCTTAATAAACTTTTCCTCTGATGCCGTTAGGTGTATGTATTATTCTCAGGAAACCATAAATCATGACTAATCTCAACTTGTTTGCCACAGTTTTAACTTATCCAGCCCCTTCCGGAAATTATCGGGGTGAGTCGGAAGAAAATCGCACGGTATTACAAAAAATTGCCATTGATGGGCAAAAATACGCCATTATTAGCCCAGAATCTATTCGCAATGCCCTGCGAGAAACCCTAATTTTACTCGATCAACCCCATAATCGTACTCGTCTTTATGAGGAAGATCAGTTAGCTGTTGAATTCAAAGAATTTCCCAATGCTGACAAGTATGCCGATGATTTTTTATTTGGCTATATGGTGGCACAAAATACTGAAGTCAAGGAAATGAAAAAGCGCGATTTACCGCCCAAACGAGATAGTATTTTTCGGTGCAATTTAGCCGTGGCGTTAAATCCCTACAAATATGATGCGGTGTTTCATCAATCTCCCTTAAATGCGGGTAATAGTCCGTGGAAAAATGCCTCAACTTCTGCCTTACTCCATCGGGAAGTGACCCACACCGCTTTTCAATACCCTTTTGCCTTATCTCAACGGGATTGTTTGCAAAAACCGGACTGGGTGAGGGCATTATTACAAGCGATCGCGCAATTAAATGGAGTCGCTGGAGGACACGCAAGGGCTTATTATGAGTTCGCCCCCCGTTCTGTGGTCGCCCGACTCACCCCTAAATTAGTCGCAGGTTATCAAACCTATGGCTTTGATGAAACAGGTCATTTTAGCGAATTAAGTCGTCTCAGTTCCCCCGATGCGGAAGATTGCGATTTACCAGGAGATGAATTTTGGTTAGGGGGTGAAATTGTCCGTCAGTTAAACCCAGAGGACAAAACTCGCTTGGAGAATACAGGGGTTCATCTATTCGCCAATCCTGAAAAATTATTCCATGAACTAGCTGACACCTTTTTAGGAGGTTAAATACTGTGTATCTCAGGCTAAAAGCCCCTTTTGCTGCCTTCCGTTCCTTCCAGTCGGGGTCGTACCGTTCCACGACTCCCATTCCTTCCCCCTCGACGGTGTATGGTCTATTGCTGAATCTTGCAGGGATTGAACAGAGGGGAGAGACAACGCAACCCATTACCCCCATTCGGGAGAATTTACCCTCTATAGAACTTGCGATCGCAATTCCCAGTGGGTCGAATTCCGAAAAAGCCATTTTTAGCCAACAACTCCATACTTATCCCGTCGGTTCATCGGGGAAAGACTTGGCCAAAAAGACCTACGGGGCAAAATATTGGATTGTCCCAGTCCGTCGTGAGGTTTTAGTCAATCTCGATATTGTGGTGGGGGTAAAAGCGACCCAGGAGTTATGCGATCGTATTCTACAAGGACTGAATGGGGAACTTAATGAAACCCGTTATGGCGTACCCTTTGCAGGGGATAATAACTTTTTCTTCGATGAAATCAGCGTCTCTGAGACTACACCGTTCGCACGATGGTATTGTCCCTTAGAGGTAGAAGAACGCCCCAAGCGAGGGGTTTGCCGTCTTACCACTTGGATTGATCGAGAAGACAACACCAAAACACAAACCCAAGTTTTTGTCCCCAGTGAGTTTGTTTTAACGCCACCCGATCAGGCTTGGATTTCTTTGCCACCTCCATAAACTCCAGAACATTAATTGTGTAGGGGCGCAATGCTTGCGCCTCGCCAGTTTAAGGCGCAAAAATTGATAGTCTAGGTGGCATTAATGATGAATTTTCTGAATTTACAAGCACCTCTGGTTGTGAGGGGTTGGGAGTCGCCAAAATTCGCTGTATCTCTGATGGGAGCAGGGTTTTGGCGATTTTTCTTGACTTGGAGGTGCTTGCAAAATGCTGTAAGGCTGATGGGGTCTGGGTTTGCGAGGTTGCGTTTTTGGGGAAAATGGGCTATTTTGGGGGTATGTTACACGAAGGACGGGAGGTGCTTGCAAAGTTGTCTGAGCGTCCTTGTCTGGTGCGGGTTGTAGAATCGGCACTGTGATAACCTTTGATTGCCGTAAGGCGTTGATCACTAGATATCCTTCCGGATATCGAACTCTTCCCCTTGCACCTGTGATAACCTTTGATTGCCGTAAGGCGTTGATCACAAAGCAGAAATTGTTATCAACCGTCACGTAGTCGGGGCTCTGTGATAACCTTTGATTGCCGTAAGGCGTTGATCACCGAAATGTGCTAAAGGAATCCCATACTCTAGCGGCTACCTGTGATAACCTTTGATTGCCGTAAGGCGTTGATCACTATTCGATTTGCTCAACGAGTTTGTCAAACTTAGTCTCTGTGATAACCTTTGATTGCCGTAAGGCGTTGATCACGAATTGGGCGGGGGATTGAATGAGGAAGCGATCGCGCACTGTGATAACCTTTGATTGCCGTAAGGCGTTGATCACTTTCTTGACCATCCATGTTGCAATAACACATTATCTACCTGTGATAACCTTTGATTGCCGTAAGGCGTTGATCACACTTGGATGACGGTCAGGACGGTCAGGATGACCTCCTGTGATAACCTTTGATTGCCGTAAGGCGTTGATCACCCCTGCTAGTTGAGGTGTTCCCCCCGTTAGTTTCTCCCTGTGATAACCTTTGATTGCCGTAAGGCGTTGATCACGAAGAGATTGGCAAAATTTTAGAGGAATGGCGGGCCTGTGATAACCTTTGATTGCCGTAAGGCGTTGATCACGCGACAGAGACGGGAAACCCCGCTACGACTGAGTTAAACTGTGATAACCTTTGATTGCCGTAAGGCGTTGATCACACCGCTATGGCCCAACTCAAAGAAGCCAAAGCAAAACTGTGATAACCTTTGATTGCCGTAAGGCGTTGATCACGATTCCTCGAACACTACTGTCTCCCTCAAAAAGCCCTGTGATAACCTTTGATTGCCATTAGGCGTTTATAATATTCTCTATCAACTCAAGTCGTCAGGAGTTAATGTTTGCCGACTGATAAGCAAAAAGAAACCGTAATCTTTGTGTGTCAATTACTCTCGAATCTTTATCAGCCGATTAATTTATTTCGCTATGATAAACGATTAAAAATTATTTATATTCTAGCAGATCTTAATGATGGCTTAGAAATTGTCATCAATCAAGACGGCAATTGAAACTTTGATCTATGAAAGAACACCTTTCACAAATGAATAATACAGAACTTCGTCAATATCTTTCAGAACACCGGAATGATGAAGAAAATTTTAGTCAAGCCTTAGAAATCTTGATGAATCGAAAACATAATAACTTTAAATATCCTCCCCCATCAGAAATTGATGCAGAAGAAATTGAAGCAATTCTTAAAGACAAATTAAACAAAAAACAGTAGTGTCCTCTTTTTGAGGCAATTTTTCAAAGCGGTAAGGTTTTTGCCGCTTTCTTTTTTTAGGTTAAATTTTAGAGCTACTTTTTTCTCTATTATGACACAAAGTTTGCCTATAGAATCAACAAAAATGCAACAAACAATTCGCGTCTCTGCATTGCACGCTTTTGCCTATTGTCCGCGCCTATTCTACCTCGAAGAAGTTGAGGAACTTTATACTCAAGATGCGGCGGTTTTTGCGGGACGCAGGTTGCACGCGGAAATTGAACGGAATGAGGAAGAGGACTGGGAAGACCTGTATCTGGAAAACGAAACCTTGGGATTGCGGGGCCGTGTGGATGCGTTGCGGACTCGTGAGGGCCAATTAATCCCCTATGAACATAAACGGGGACGGTGTTATCGAGATGAGCAGAAACAAGCGCAAGCGTGGGAGAGTGATAAACTGCAAGTGCTTGCCTATTGTTGCCTCATTGAAGCAGCTTTAGGGACTCCCGTGGCAGAAGGACGCATTCGCTATCATGCTGATAATGTTGTAGTACATATTCCCCTTGATGATAGCGGACGGGATTGGGTACACCAAACCATTGCAGCAGCAGGAATGCTCCGTCACTCTGCCTATCGTCCCCCCGTGACGGAGAATGAGCAACTCTGTCAACGGTGTTCTCTTGCTCCCGTCTGTCTCCCGGAAGAAGCACGACTGGCCCATCATAAGGAAGTGTCCTCCTTGCGACTCTTTCCCTCAGATGATGAGCGACAAATTATCCATGTCCTTGAACCTGGTTCGCGTTTGGGACGGACGGGAGAACGGTTAAAATTAACGCGACGCGATCGCACTCCAGAGATTTTCCCCACTCAACAAGTCGGCCAAGTAGTGTTGCACAGTTTCTCACAAATTTCTACCCAAGCTCTGCATTTTTGCGCTAGTCAAGGGATAGGAGTCCATTGGATTTCCGGAGGAGGCCGCTATGTGGGGAGTTTTGAGCAGCGACGGGGGAGTATTCAACGTCGTCGTTGGCAATACAAGGCATTAGCGAATCCAGAGGCTTGTCTCACTTTAGCACAGACGCTGGTTGCGGGTCGTGGTCGGGGACAGCGACAGTTTTTGATGCGGGGGAAACGCAATCTCAAGGGTAAAGTCGCGCATCTTGAAACAACAATTGCTCAAATGAAGGCCATTCTTAAACAAGTCCCGGATGCGTCCTCCTTGGAGACGTTATTGGGATTGGAGGGGAAGTTAGCGGCCTTATATTTTGGGGCATTGCCTCATATTATCTCATCGCAAGTCCCGCCAGAACTCCAGTTTAACCACCGCAACCGTCGTCCTCCCAAAGACCGCTTTAATGCTATGTTGGGGTTTGGCTACGCGCTGCTGCTCAAGGATGTGATGAATGCGATTTTAACGGTGGGTTTAGAGCCTGCCTTGGGATTCTATCATCAACCCCGTTCGCAAGCTCCTCCGTTGGCGTTGGATTTAATGGAGTTATTTCGCGTTCCCTTGGTGGATATGCCGATTTTGGCCTCTATTCATCGCGGTCAATGGGATGTTGAGGCAGATTTTACCATCCGGGGGGAGCAAGTTTGGTTGAGTGATTTGGGCCGTCATAAGTTTGTGGAGTTGTATGAACAGCGTAAGGCACAGACTTGGAAGCATCCCAAATTGGGGTATTCGCTGACTTATCGGCGGTTTTTGGAACTGGAGGTGCGCTTACTGGAGAAGGAGTGGTGCGCTGAAGGGGGGTTGTTTGGCCAGTGGGTTGTCCGCTAAGGGGGAAGTATGGCTGAACGACATTATTGGTATTTGGTGGCCTATGATATTCGCTCTCCTAAGCGGTGGCGACGGGCTTATAAGATTATTACGGGATATGGCGATCGCGTACAATATTCTCTGTTTCGCTGTTGGTTGACGCAGCGACAACGGGAGAAGTTACGCTGGCAGTTGGAGGAGGTTCTCACGGAGGAGGATGATCTGTTGTTGATCCAGCTTTCGGCCCAATGTATCCGTAATCTCGCGCTCTATAATCGTCCCAATGCTTGGCAGCAGTGGGAGTCGGGCTATCGGATTTTCTGAATTTACAAGCACCTCCGCTTGTGAGGGGTGGGGAGTCGCCAAAATTCGCTGTATCTCTTGGAGGAGCAGGGTTTTGGCGATTCTTGTACAAACCCTCAGTGGGTGGGGTTGGGTTTCACTGCGCTATCCACAAATGTTATATTATAGTTCGAGGGATGTCACAGTATCCGAAAAGTTGAGTTTTTGAATGACTCATCCAGATTTATCTAGAATTTTGACCCAAATTCGTCAAGGATTAGAAAAACTGTATGGTACTGATTTAGAGTGTCTTATTCTCTACGGTTCTCAAGCTAGGGGAGATGCTGAACAAGACTCCGATATTGATCTTTTAATTTTGCTCAAACGGCCTTTTGTGTATGGGACAGAAAGCGATCGCATTTCAGAATTAGTTGCAAATCTCTGTCTAGAATATGCTGTGGTCATCTGCTGCACATTTGCCACAGTCCAAAAATACCAAACCTATGATAGCGGTTTCTTCAGAAATATCCGTCAAGAGGGAGTAACAGTATGACTCCAGAGCAACAAAGACTATTAGACAAGGCCGAGAAAACCTTACAAGCGGCACAAATGTTAAAAGATGCAGGATTTTCTGATTCTGCCGCTTCTCGCGGTTATTATGTCATGTTTTACATCGTGAGTGCCTTTTTGGAAGGTGACAAATTATCATACGCTCGACATTCTGCTGTCATCGCTGCATTTGGACAAAAATTTGCCCGCACTCAGCGTGTTCCTGTGCAGTTCCATCGTTACTTAATTGATGCTCAAAAAACACGCATTGAAGCAGACTATAATGCCAGTATAGAAATTAGTGTAACAGAAGTAGAGCAAATTCTGAATCGTGCTGTAGAAATGTTCAATTTTGCCTGTGTTTATATTGATTCTCTCCTTCCTCCATCTCCTTAATCTCTCGTAAATCATTAAATTTTCACAAGCACCTCCGCTTGTGAGGGGTTGGGAGTCGCAAAAATTCGCTGTATCTCTTGGGGGAGCAGGGTTTTGGCGATTTTTCTTGCTTGGGAGGTGCTTGCAAAATGCTGTAAGGCTGATGGGGTCTGGGTTTGGGGGCTTGCATTTTTTGGGAAAATGGGCTATTTTGGGGGTAAGTTACACGAAAGACGGGAGGTGCTTGCAAAATGCTCTGAGCGTCCTTGTCTGGTGCGGGTTGTAGAATCTGCCGTGTGATAACCTTTGATTGCCGTTAGGCGTTGATCACACTTGTATTTTTGGTGGTGGGGGGGGCGGCTCTGGGGGTGTGATAACCTTTGATTGCCGTTAGGCGTTGATCACCTGGATGCGATTGTGGAGTGGCTTGGATTTAAGATTGTGTGATAACCTTTGATTGCCGTTAGGCGTTGATCACCAAGCATACACGCTGGTTTGTGCGGATTGAGTCTCAGTGTGATAACCTTTGATTGCCGTTAGGCGTTGATCACCTTTGTCGATGGAGATGAGCCAGCGATTTTGCTCGTGTGATAACCTTTGATTGCCGTTAGGCGTTGATCACTATGATTATCTCTATTCCAAGAATCTAGGTCTTCAAGTGTGATAACCTTTGATTGCCGTTAGGCGTTGATCACCCAGTCCGACATGATGGAATTGCAATTGATGGAAATGGTGTGATAACCTTTGATTGCCGTTAGGCGTTGATCACTTTGTAGTTTCTAATGAAGATGGTGTGAAAACTCAGTGTGATAACCTTTGATTGCCGTTAGGCGTTGATCACTATATCATTTTAACCACTCTTTCCGAGATACTTCTAGTGTGATAACCTTTGATTGCCGTTAGGCGTTGATCACTAACCACACATTTAAGCATAATCCGCTTATTAGATTGTGTGATAACCTTTGATTGCCGTTAGGCGTTGATCACTAAATATATTCTCTTATTACTAAACAATCTTTAGAAAGTGTGATAACCTTTGATTGCCGTTAGGCGTTGATCACTGACTTTTGGCCAAATGGATTTTAACCGGGGAGAGGTGTGATAACCTTTGATTGCCGTTAGGCATTGATCACGAGAAAAGCCCAAAGCGTTGAGGACTTGGGCTTTAGTATGATACCCTCAGACCGCCGTTAGGTGTTAATCACTCCTTCTTTGGGGGGCGTTTTTTGTTGAAGGAAGACTCCTACTGCCTTGAAGGGTGGGAGTTGTCAACACGACACCTGTTATACACCACAAAGGAGGCCTCATAATGCGCAAAAATAACCGCATCATCGTGATCATGTCGATGCTGTCGGCAGTCGGTGCAATGTTTTTGGCACTCAATCAGCCCATTATCACATTGTTCTTTTGCTCCATTGCCATAGTTGGACTTGTGTTTGCTGCTGTGCGTGAAAGCAACCAAAAGAACCAGAATAATGAATAATAGCGTAAGCCCTAAAGGGCTTACTACGAACCTAGATTAACCGGATTGGATATTAATGGTTTGCGTTTCCATCACCCCATCAACCCATCCTTACAAGGTTGGGTGTTGTGTTGCTGTTGCTACACCCAACCGACGGGTTATTTAGTGATGATGGTGATGGCCGTGATCATGATCATGATCATGATGGTGGTGGTGGCCATGACTATGATCATGGGTTGCTTGTTGGGGGTTAACCACAACCGCAGTCTCCGATAATAACGCCTCAATTTGCGAATTTGCCCATTGTGCCGCCATTTGTAAAAACTCAGGATGATCATTCACACAAGGCATCCGCACATAGGTTACTTTGTAATACTTCTGTTGCAGTCGCTCTAAAATGTGATCTACATCTAAAATGGTTTCGTGGTTTTCGGTGGCAAAGCCAATGGGCATCATGACAATGGCCGTAGCCCCTAACTCAATTAAGTTTTTCGCTGCTAACTCTGCATTGGGTTGGGTCCATTCGATTAAGGGAGTGTCGTGGTTTAACCAACCCACCGAGATTAAGGGATATTTGTTGATCAGTTTTTCCCGTACTTTTTCGTACAATGCTTCACTCTCCATGATGCCAGAGGTAAAGCCTTTGGCTTTGTGGGGACATCCGTGGTTGAGGAGGACAATTCCGGTTTGGGAGGGGAGATGGGCTACGCTGAGGTCATTTTGGATTTTTTCTTCGACTAGGCGGGCTAATAACTCAATATAGTCCTCTTGGTTATAAAAGGAGGGGATATAGCGCGTCCCGGTTAACCAGTGATCTCCCTCTCCTGCGAGTTGGGTGAGGGCGTTGTTGACCTGTTCTACAGCAATGCCACTGGTGAAGATGGAGTCCACCACCAGGAGGGGATAGATTAAGAGTTTATCAAAGCCTTCGTCTTGGACTTGTTCGAGGACTTGTTCGGGGAGATAGGGTTTACAAAAGTTAAAGGCTTTGAACACTTTAACGCGATCGCCCCAGGTTTTTTGTAATTCCTGTTCAATCCCCACCCGTTGCTGTTCAAAAATCTGGTTGTGAGGGGAAATGAAGTTCCCGTGTTGGTGTCCCCACTCATGGAGGTCAAAAATCGCCAGGAGTTTGGCCAAGGGGGGATAAATCCAAGTCGGGACCGGCGCAAACTTAGCGGTTAAAAGATTTAATGCCTGTTCGTTGTAGTTGGCAAAATCTTCATAACTCTCCACCTCACCATACCCCATCAATAAGACGGCCACTCGGTCGTTTCCTGATGTGGGGGTTTGGTCTTGTTGGACTTTTTCCGGGGTAGCAACCACGTCACAACTCCTTTGAGTTCAATACTTTCTGTCAGTGTAACAAATATGCCCTATGGGGGGATATGACGAAGGAGGGAACTCGGTTACTGAGGTTGAATGGCGACCCGCCGCAAAGGTCTATAATCGGCGTATCATGGACTTTCTCGCGTTACCCTGAGTTTGCCAGTTATAAAGCTCAATCGGGATTATTATTACCTAAACTGTTTGGACGTGATCGCCCAATTGATGAACAATCGGTTAACACCTAACGCTTATTACGCTGTAATGGGAATATAATTGGGTTGTTCTTTCACTCGCTCAATCCAGTTTAAAATATGGGGAAATTTGTTCAATTCAAATCCTCCTTCATCGGCCACATGGGTATAAGCAAAGAGGGCAATATCGGCGATGGTATATTGGTCTAATACAAAAAATGGGTGATTTGTCAAGTGTTTTTCTATCACTTGTAAGGCGGCATAACCGGGGTCACGCTTTTGGTTAATTAAGTCTTGATATTTTTCAGGTTGCTTTAATAAGGAAATCCAGTAACGGGAGGTGGCAATATAGGGTTCGTGACTATATTGTTCAAAAAATAACCATTGTAAGATTTGGGCGCGTTCCCAGCGACTATTGGGTAAAAAGTGGGTTTCGTCGCTGAGATAGTATAAAATTGCATTAGATTCGGCTAAGAATTTTCCTTCCTCTGTTTCTAAGACTGGGACACGACCGTTTAAGTTTTTTTCTAAAAATTCTGGGGTACGGGTTTCTTTTTGAAAGATATCAATTTCGACTTTTTCAAACTCAATTTGTAATTGCGATAGGAGAAGGCGAATTTTATAACAGTTGCCAGAGGGTTGCGATTGATAGAGACGAAAGACCATGAAGGATTAACAGAGATGAGGGTTTAAGGGTTCAGTGTATCATTGTTTAGAATAGCTTACCTTTAACCTTGGGTTAAAACCCAAGGCTAAGAGCGAAAACCTGTTAAAACAGGTTGAGGATGCGAAGTGAAAACCTGTTAAAACGGGTTGAGGGGGCGAAGTGAAAACCTGTTAAAACGGTTGAGGGGGCGAAGTGAAAATCTGTTAAAACGGTTGAGGGGGCGAAGTGAAAATCTGTTAAAACGGGTTGAGGGCGCAAAGTTAGGAAATCATGAATTTTGAACAGTACATTGCCAATACTTTCTCCATGACGGAGGAAGTCTGGGAAAAACACGCTAACCCGTGGAGTTTCTGGACTCGCTTCACCGTGTTACCTCTGCTGATTTTGGCGGTGTGGAGTCGGGTTTGGTTGGGGTGGGGCGCGATCGCGCCTATCCTGCTTGTGATACTCTGGACTTGGCTCAATCCCCGACTCTTTCCCAAACCAACCTCAACCTGCAACTGGGCTTCTAAAGCGGTTTTAGGGGAGCGCGTGTGGCTCAATCGAGAGCAAGTGGCTATTCCCGAACATCATCAAACCGCCCCGATCATTTTAAACCTGATTTCTGCATCAGGACTCCCCTTTCTCCTCTGGGGACTTTATACATTGTCCGTCTGGCCTACCCTACTAGGGACTGTCCTTGTTTATCTTGCCAAAATTTGGTTTGTCGATCGCATGGTCTGGTTGTATCACGATATGCAAAATGCAACCCCCGAATATCAATCTTGGTTGTATTAACGGACGGGAATTTCCCCCTGTTCAATTGGCATTAGGATGTAAAGATTGTTAAAGTACGAAAGGTGACGAGACAAAAGGGGGTAAGGCGCGAATGCTACGACTCGAAAATATCAGCAAAATTTATCCAAACGGTGAAGTCCTGAAAAATGTAACCTGGGAAGTCAAAGAAGGCGATCGCATTGGCCTTGTCGGGGTGAATGGTGCAGGGAAATCGACACAACTGCGCATCATCATGGGAGAAACCGAACCCACATCAGGAAACGTGGTGCGCCCCTCCAACCTCCATATTGCCTATTTAACCCAAGAATTTGAAGTGGACCCCACCCGCACGGTCCGGGAGGAGTTTTGGACAGTATTCACTGAAGCTAATGACGTGCAACACGCGATCGCGCAAGTCACCCAAGACATGGAAACCGCCGCTCCCGACGAACTCGAAAAATGTATCAACAAATTAGACCAACTCCAACGCCAATTTGAAGCCCTCGACGGATACGGCCTCGAAGCGCAGATTGAGAAAATTTTACCCGAAATGGGCTTTAGCCCCGAAGACGGCGATCGTTTAGTCAGTTCCTTTAGTGGGGGGTGGCAAATGCGCATGAGTTTAGGGAAAATCCTCCTACAAAGCCCCGATATCCTTCTCTTGGACGAACCGACCAACCATTTAGACCTAGAAACCATTGAATGGTTAGAGAACTATTTGAAAAACCTGAAAACCCCCATTGTCATCGTCTCTCACGACCGAGAATTTTTAGACCGTCTCTGCACCCAGATCGTCGAAACTGAGCGCGGCGTTTCCACCACGTACTTAGGGAATTACTCAGCCTACTTGCAGCAAAAAGCCGAAAATATTGCCGCCCAACAAAGTGCTTACGAACACCAACAAAAAGAAATCGAAAAACAACAAGCCTTTGTCGAGAAATTCCGCGCCAGTGCAACCCGCAGCACCCAAGCCAAAAGCCGGGAAAAACAACTGGGAAAAATGGAGAAAGTGGAAGCCCCAACCGGAGGCTTAAAAAGCCTCAAATTCCACTTTCCCCCCGCCCCTCGTAGTGGTCGAGAAGTGGTGACAATTGAAGATGTGGTGCATACTTACGAAGACAAAATATTATTTTTAGGCGCGAATCTCTTAATTGAACGCGGCGATCGCATCGCCTTCCTCGGCCCCAACGGATCCGGAAAATCTACCATCTTACACATGATGATGGGAATAGAAACCCCCCAAGAAGGAACAGTCAAACTAGGGGAACATAACGTCATTCCTGGTTACTTTGAACAAAACCAAGCCGAAGCCTTAAACCTAGAAAAAACCGTCATGGAAACCATCCATGATGAAGTCCCCGACTGGAAAAACGAAGAAGTCAGAACCTTATTAGGTCGTTTCCTCTTTAGTGGCGAAACCGTCTTTAAAAAAGTAAAAGCATTAAGTGGAGGAGAAAAAGCCCGTTTAGCCCTAGCCAAAATGCTCCTCCGGCCTGCCAACCTAATGATTCTCGATGAGCCAACCAATCACTTAGATATTCCGGCCAAAGAGATGTTAGAAGACGCACTGCAAGAATACGACGGGACAGTCATTCTAGTGTCTCACGACCGTTATTTTATCTCCAAAGTTGCCACCAAAATTGTCGAAATTCGGGACGGAGAATTAGTCGTTTATAATGGCGATTATCACTATTATCTGGATAAACTAGAAGAAGAACGAGAACAAGAATTAATGCGTCTCGAAAAAGAGAAAAAAGAAGCGAAAAAACGAGAAAAAGCAGCGAAAAAACGGGAGAAAGAAAAAGCCAAAAAGCAGAAAAAGAAAGTTACGGCTTAACAATTAACCATTAACAATGAGCAATATTGGCTATGCTCAAACGTATCCCCATAATGCTATATAACAAGTGAGAGACTTGTGGAGAATTGAAAGTAAAGCTGTTCGCGGAGCGTGTCCCCCCAAGGGAAACGCGCTCCGGCTGAATGCTTACGTCTATCAACCTGTTTTAACGGGTTTCAGCTATTAGCGACTCGACGGAGCATCGCCGAACGTCTGAGCATCGCCGAACATCCTTGGGTTTAAACCCAAGGCATATAAAGCTAGCATTACTATGAACAGATCACCCTCGACTTCCGCCTATGAACCCCGTTGACTATCTACGAATTAGTCTCATTGACCGTTGTAACTTTCGCTGTCTCTACTGTATGCCAGAAGGGGCAAAACTAGACTACATTCTTCAACAAAACTTACTCACCCATCAAGAAATTATTACCCTATTAGAAGGCGTTTTTATCCCCCTAGGGTTTCAGAAATTTCGCCTCACCGGAGGAGAACCCTTACTGCGTCCAGGAGTGGTGGACTTAGTGCGAGACATTGCCCGTTTACCCGCAACCCAAGATATCGCCCTCTCCACCAATGCCTTTCTCCTCGCTCAATATGCCCAAGACTTGTACAATGCGGGCTTACATCGGCTGAATATTAGCCTAGATTCCCTCAACCCAGACACCTTTGACAAAATTATCGGCACAGGGGGAAAAAGTCGCTGGAAACAAACGTGGGAGGGCATACAGGAAGCCCATCGGGTGGGGTTCGACCCCTTAAAATTAAACACCGTAGTGATTCCGGGGGTGAATGAAGGGGAGGTGTTGGACTTAGCGGCCTTAACCCTAGATCGGAATTGGCACGTGAGATTTATTGAATTTATGCCCATTGGCAATCCAGAATTATTCGGCGATCGGGCCTGGATTCCCTCGGAGGAGTTGCGATCTTGGATTCGCCAACAGTGGGGGTTAGAAGAAGCCACCGTGCGCGGCAATGGTCCGGCGGATGTATTTCGCATTCCGGGGGCCAAAGGGACATTAGGCTTTATTTCTCAGATGTCCGAGTGTTTTTGCGATCGCTGTAACCGAATGCGTCTCTCCGCCGATGGTTGGTTGCGGCCCTGCTTACTCAACGAAACCGGACAACTGGACTTAAAAACCCAACTCCGAGAAGGGGTAAGCATTCCCCAACTCCGTCAACAAGTCCAAGGGTTACTAGAGTTAAAACCAGAAATTAACTTTAAACAACGAGAAACTGGCACAGAAACCGGACTCTATCACCGTACCATGTCCCAAATTGGCGGATAGGGGTTGACATCTCCCGCGCTGAAAGACGCGGGATTCTTCTCATCCCAGAATTAGTTTCAAGGAAGGAAGCGTTTTAGAGTTACGACTGCCCACCGCAACTGACTCAATAGCAATCCGTTTGATCAAAACGGCACTATTTTCAT
>NZ_JAQMSD010000035.1 GCF_028330525.1 Spirulina sp. CS-785/01 | reverse complement strand
GATGGGGAAGATGGGGGAGATGGGGGAGATGGAGGAGAACAAAGAACCAAGAACAAACAACATTACTGTTTACTGTTCCCTATTCCCTATTCCCTATTCCCTATTCCCTATTCCCTATTCCCTATTCCCTTTTTCACAAAGAACCAAGAATAAAGAACAACTATCAACTATCAACTATTAAAGTTTCCTTCGGATAACGAATGACTCAGACTCCTGACCCCACCGAACGGCAAAATCAACAATCCCTGTCCACCCTACTTCGTGCCATTGTCCTTTCCCAAGGGCAATTTACCCCCATTTTGGTGCGCTGCAACTATAAAACCCTCCAGCAACAAATGTGGCAAAGTCTGCGGCAGCAAGTGAATGTCCATAATGGGAACAACAAAAACTCCCCTCTCACCCTCCAAGAAGTCCAACTCCCCCGCAACTGTCAGAGTCTCTTAAATGCCCTCCTCGAAGCCATCGAAAACGCCCCCCAGTCCCCCCATGTCTTGGCCGTTTTTGGCCTAGACCAAGTACAAAATTTAGAAGAACTCTTTAAAGCCACCAACCAAGTCCGAGACGAATTTAGTAAACACCTCTCCTTACCCGTTATTTTCTGGTTAACAGAAGATATCCTGCAAAAATTTACTCGTTTTGCCCCCGACTTTAAAAGCTGGGCTGCGGCCTCGGTTAAATTTGACCTTGCCCTTGAGTCCTCGATTATTTTATGGTGGGAACTCACCGAAAGCCTTTTTCAAGAACTCTACAAAGCCGGGGCCGAAGCCTTTGTCGCCAATGAACGGTTTGATCTTGCCCCCCATTGTTCCTTACGGCGAGAATTAGAATTTGCCCGCAATGATATTCATTTAGCGAAAGCCAGTCTCAGCCCCACCAGTGAAGCCACTTGGCAGTTTATTTTAGGCCGGGATGCCTACGCCCAAAACCAACTCCCCGAAGCCTTATCCTACTATCAACAAAGCCTCACCCTCTGGAGTCGTCGTCAAGGGAAAGAAAAAACTAATCCTTTTCTCAACCAACAGGGCATCTTATTCTTTCATATTGGACTCTGTTATCTACGACAAGCCCAACAACATCCCGCCCAACGGCAACAAGCCCTCACCCAAGCCCAACAAGCCTTTCAACGCAGTTTTGATATTGTCTCGGTGAAAAATTATCAGCTTTTTGCCGTGCAATTGTTAGTCCATATTGGGGATATCTTACAACAACTGCAAAATTGGCCGGCCTTAGAACGGGTGGCCACTCGTCTCACCCAGTATCCCACCACCAGTGCCTTTAATGCTTCACGGGCCAAAGGCTATAGTTTTTTAGCCCAAGTCGCTTTACAAAAATCTCAACTGAAAACTGCTTCGCTCTATGTTCACGGGGCTTTAGAATTACAACAACAGTCCCCTCAACATTATCCCGACTCCATCGCGGCCTATCGACTCCAGTTAGCCCGCATTCAACAACAACAACAGCAACACCAAGGGGCCATTGAGTCCTTAGAATTAGCCCGTCAGGAACTTTTGCACTGTTGGTCTGACCCAATTGTAAGTCGCTTAGACACCAAGCAAAAAGAACGCTTGTATGTAGATATTTTACAGGCACTGCGATCGCTGTATTTTGAACAACGGCAATATCAAACCGCCTTTGATCTCAAACAAGAACAGCAGCTAGTGGAACAGTATAGCGGCCTCCGGGCTTTTCATGGCGTGTATCCTGCCGCCGCCCAAACCTTAACCCTGACCACCCAATTAGAAAATGACCCAAAAAGCCTCCATGCCCATTCTGCCCTCATGGCCTCCGGTCGTCAAAAGGTAGTTGAGGAGTTAATCGAAGCCCTCAGTCGCAATGAACGGAAATTAATTGTTTTACACGGGTTATCGGGAGTCGGGAAAACCACGCTGTTACGCAGTAGTTTACTCCCCACTCTCCGCCAGCGCATTTTATCGGCCCGGGAAGTGTTCCCCATTTTTCAGAGTCATTATCGCAACTGGTTAGAACAGTTTAAATATGCCATACAAGCGGCTGTCCCGCCCTATAGTCCAGGCAATTTAGAAACCGTTGATGATTTAATTCTCTATTTGAAACGGAATGCCCAAGAGAACTTTTTAACCGTCTTAGTGTTTGATCAGTTTGAGGAGTTTTTCTGTTTCTGTACCGATTCTAACCAACGGCAACAATTTTATGAGTTTTTACAAGCAGCCCTTCGCTTACCCTTCGTCAAACTCATTTTATCCCTCCGGGAGGACTATCTCCATTCTCTCCTCCAGTTAGAAACTCAAGTTGATTTAGCCATTATTAACCAAAATATCTTAGATCGTCATCTCAGATATCGCCTACAAGACCTCACCCGCGAAGAAACAGTGAGTGCTATTGTGGGCTTAACCGAAAATGCCGACTTTCACCTAGAACCCGCCTTAGTCACTGCATTAAGCCATGACTTAGCCAAAAAAAGCGGCACAGTGCGTCCCTTAGAACTGCATTTGGTGGGCGCACAACTCCAAGCCGACAATATCGTCACCCTGCAACAATATCAGCGTTTAGGGAATAACCCTACTTTAACCTTAATCAGCGCGTCGCTCCAACGAATCGTCAGCGACTGCGGCCAAGAAAACCAAAACGCCGCCTGGCACATTCTCTACTTTCTCTCCGGCCAAAACGGCACAAGACCCTTAAAAAGTAAAAGTGAACTTCTCCAAGTCCTCCACAAAACAGGTAACTGGGAAGTGAGTAAAACCTCCCGCCAACTTCAAGAGGCCCTAGACCTCATCCTCCACATTTTAGTCGGCTCTAAACTGGTCTTACATTTCCCCGAAGACCCAGAAGCCCGCTATCAACTGGTTCACGATTATCTCGTCCCCCCCATCCGGGCCCAATATCAACGCCATTACGACAAAGCTATTAAAGACCAACTGGCCAGCAACTATCAAGCCCTCACCCAAATTCGCCAACAACGGTTTAAAGCCCTAGCCATTGGCAGTGTTATGGCCATTTTAGCGGGCATTTCAGGCATTTTAGCCTGGTATAGTAATCAGCAACGTCAGCAAATGCAAGCCGCCTTAACCAATGCGGAGTTATTGGCCACCAGTGCCACCTCCGAGTCTTCCCTGGCCCAAGCGAGACGCTTAAACGCCCTATTAGAAGCCTTGTGGGGGGCAGAACAGTTACAGGACTATGTAAAACCTGCCTTTCGTTTCTGGCCCTTTGGGTCGAGGCCAGACCCCTCCTCTCAATTCCCCCTCAAAACCCCCATTCCCATTTCCACCCGCACCCAAGTGGAGGTGATCACGGCACTGGAAGAAGCCTTTTATCAAGTCAAAGAACAGAATTGTTTCAAGGGTCATCAAGATGTGGTCTGGGATGTGGCCTTTTCGCCAGACCAAACCTTACTCATTAGTGCCAGTAATGACCAAACTGTAAAACTGTGGAGTCGGCAGGGTGAAACGTTGGCCACCTTATCCCCCCAAGGGGGGAGTATGACCAGTTTAGATACTTATGCAACTAACAAGGGGTTTCGCTTACTGACCGGGAGTAGTCAAGGGAAGGTGCAAATTTGGGATATTGCTCAACCTGTGCAGGAGGTGAAGTCCCCCCGCAGCAGTTGGCAAACCCAACACCCTAATCTTTATAATGCTCAGTTTAGTCCTGACGGGCAAAGGGTGGCGACAACGGGGACCGATGGAAAAATTAAGTTATGGACTCCCCAAGGGGAATTATTGAATAGTTTAACGGGTCATCAAGGGAAAGTACGCTGGGTGAGTTTTAGTCCCGATGGGCAGTTGTTGGCTTCTGCGGGGGGAGATGGGACGGTGCGCTTATGGACGGTGGAGGGGGAATTATTACACAGTTTAACGGGTCATAAACGACCTGTGGGTTATGTGGTGTTTAGCCCAGATGGTCAACGGTTGGCCAGTGCTAGTGATGACCAGACCGTGAAACTGTGGACTCGGGACGGACAATTGACGGATACCTTCTATGGCCATCAGGACTGGGTGTTTATGGTGCAGTTTAGTCCCGATGGACAACGGTTGGTGAGTACGTCCAATGATGGGACTATTCGCCTTTGGTCCTTGGATGGGGAAACGTTGGGGGTATTTCGGAATCATCGGGATGGGGTGACTTCGGTGCGCTTTAGTCAGGAGGGGCGGTTTTTGTTGTCCGGGAGTTATGATAAGACGGTGCGCTTGTGGGATTTGCAGGGCAATTCCCGCTTGGCCTTGCAGGGTCATGGGGATGATGTGCAGGATGTGGTGTTTAGTCAGGATGGGCGGTTGGTGGCAACGGCCAGCCGCGATCGCACCGTTAAAATCTGGACAGAACAGGGTAAACTCTTAAAAACCCTCAATGGCCATCAAGGCCAAGTAGAAGCAGTGGATTTTTCCCCAACCGGAAACCAGTTAGTTTCAGCCAGTGAGGATAAAACCCTACGTCTCTGGAGTCAAGAAGGACAATTATTACAAGTCTTACAAGGCCATGAGCAGGAAGTCTTAGATGTGGACTGGAGTCCCAACGGAGAACATATTGCCTCGGCCAGTCGAGATGGGACTATTCGCCTTTGGTCTTCTAGGGGAGAGTTACAAGAAATTTTACGACAAGATGAAGAAGAAGCCGCGCGAGTCAATGCAGTGGCCTTTAGTCCCGATAGTGACTGGTTAGCTACAGCAGGGGATAACCAGCAAGTGCGCTTATGGCAACGAGACCAGAAAACAGGACAATTTGGCCGCAACCCCCCCCAAATTTTAACCGGCCATTCCCATTGGGTGTTAGATGTCGCATTTTTCCCAACGGAGACGGGGACAAATTCCCCATTTTTAGCGTCTGCGGGCTATGATAATCAAATTTTATTCTGGAATCGCCAAGGCCAACAAGTGGGCCAGTTTGACCAACTCACCGATAGTGTCAGTCATTTAAGTATTAATCCCACCGGAGAACTATTGGCGGCGGTAACGTGGGACGATCGCCTACAATTATGGCACATGAGCGAGCAGTTACTCCAAGTCTGGGAAGGACATCAGGGGCGGATTTTGGGGTTAGACTGGCATCCCAAAGGAACGGCCCTTGTCACCGCCAGTCGAGATCAAACCGTCTTATTCTGGGATTTACAACTCAATCGCCTCATAACCCAAGGATGCCAATGGGTTGAGGACTATTTAGCCCAAAACCCCCAAAGCGGCCTCCACCTCGCTGCAACCCAAGCGCAGCCCACCTTATCCCTCTGTTCAACCTCTATGAGCGACAAGTTAAGATAACCTGTCTTTTGTCAAGAACTATCAACTATAAACAGCCAATGAAGGAATTGTCCCATTCCTGTGAACGTCCCGGACAGTTTCTTTTAAACTGGTAGATAAGGATAAAGAAACTCATCAGCTTCTCAACACGCAACAGAATTCCTGTGTTAGAGTGGGCTTAGATGTCTTCCGTACTACATCCTCTCCTGTAGCGTGACGAAAGAATAGCGTGACGAAAGAATATGGTATTTAACACACGAGGCTTGATTTTAGGTGCGACCGCCGTAGCTGTCACTACAGTAGCAGTTACAGGTGCAGGGCTTCATCTCTCCAAAAGTCAAGCCTTTTTTAGTGATAGCCCTAAAGAACTCATCGACGAAGTTTGGCAAATTATCGACCGTCAGTATGTCGATGCCACCTTTAACCAAGTGGACTGGCGGGCTGTCCGAAGCGAATATCTCGAAGACCGCAATTACGAGAACCGCCAAGAAGCCTATGAAGCCATTCGGGAAATGCTCAAAGAGCTAGAAGACCCGTACACGCGCTTCATGAACCCCGAAGAATTCCAGAATATGCAAATTGATACCTCTGGAGAATTAACGGGAGTGGGAATTCAAATTGCGGAAGATGAAGAAACCGATCGCCTCATTGTGGTCTCTCCCATTGAAGATAGTCCAGCTTACGATGCGGGGATTTTGGCCAAAGATATTATTCACAAAATTGATGGTCAAGACACCGTGGGGATGGATGTCAATGAAGCCGTACAATTGATTCGCGGTGAAGAAGGCTCAGAAGTCACGCTAACCATTAAACGGGGAGAACAAGAGATTGATTACCCCATCACCCGCGCCAAAATTGAAATTCACCCCGTTAAAGCTCGCATTGAGAATACAGACTTGGGTTCAGTCGGCTATATCCGCCTCAACCAGTTTAACGCCAATGCGGCCAAAGATATGCGAGAGGCCATTGCCGAGCAGGAGGAGGAAAATGTCGTCGGTTATATCCTCGACCTACGCTCCAACCCCGGTGGACTCCTCTACGCGAGTATTGAAATTGCCCGAATGTGGCTCGAAGATGGCACAATTGTCTCCACCGTAGACCGACAAGGGGAAGTAGACCGTCAAGTAGCCAATAGCCGCGCTATCACCGATAAACCCCTCGTTGTCTTAATTGATGGGGGGTCTGCCAGTGCCAGTGAAATTCTGTCCGGTGCGCTTCAGGATAATGAACGAGCCACCCTCGTAGGAACACAGACCTTTGGGAAAGGCTTAGTCCAGTCCGTCCGTCCCCTCGCCGATGGGTCTGGACTCGCGGTGACTATCGCCAAATATCTGACCCCCAGTGGTCGAGATATCAACAAAGAAGGTATTACCCCAGATATTATCTTTGAACTCAGCGAAGACCAACGGAAACAACTACAAACCAATAATAGTGAAATTGGCACAATGGACGACCCTCAGTTCGCCAAAGCCATTGAGGTTTTATCGAAAGAAGTCATGGCTCAAGATGGGGTAGAAGGGGTACAAGTTGAAGCTGAAGCCATCTCTCCGAATAGCCATGAGGCTATCCCTTCGACTATCAGTAATTAGGGCTTGCTGAAAAAGTGTTCATTGGCTTGCGAGGGTAGGGAACAGGGAACTCCGGAACAGGGAACAGAGGATCAGGATAAGTGAAATTTAAGAATATTGACGATTTTTTCCGCGATTTTTCCCCAATTGAGTGCAAAATTTGACCTTTTTTGCTTTTCCAAATCCTCACGGGCCCTGATTAGACGAGGGTTTTAGAGTTATTCAGCAAGCCCTAATTAACTTTCCAACAGGTAACAGTCCCCCGTTATACCCCTCAGTATAACGGGCATTTTTTGGGAAAATATATTGTTAATTGCTAATTGTTAATTGTTAATTGCTAATTAACTGAAGCAGCCTCAATGAAAATGCGCTGAATATCGTCATGTTCAGCGCGAATATTTTTTTCAATGCGTCGGACTGCTGCCTCAATTTCATCAGAAGATAGCGCGTCATTAAACTCAATATTTAAAACCAATAAAATGTCCTTGGGCCCCAAATGAAATGTAATGGGAGACTCCATCTTAGTCACGGCTTCATCACCTTGGACAATTTGTTTAATACTCTCTCGCGTCTCCGGAGATGCACTTTCTCCCACCAATAACCCCTTCGTTTCCGCCACCAACACAATGGCCACCACCGTCAACAATACCCCAATAATCATTGAGGCAATGCCATCATAAAGAGAATTTTCTAGAAACTCCGTTAATAAAACCCCTACAAACGCCACTCCTAGTCCAATTAAAGCCGCCGCATCTTCAAAAATGACAATAAAGGAACTGGGGTCTTTACTGCGGAGAATGGCTTGCCAAAAGCCCAACTCTGTCTCCTCTCGACTCTTATTAAATTCTCGAATGGAGACAAACAAGGCAACTCCTTCAAAAATGGCGGCCACCCCTAACACTACGTAACTGACAATAAAATCATGGGAGGGTTCAGGATGTTGTAAACTCCGCACTCCCTCATAAATAGACACCCCTCCCCCCAAGGCAAAAATCAACACAGCGACAATGAGAGACCAAAAATAAAGCTCTTGGCCATATCCTAGGGGGTGTTCTTCGTCGGGACTAGCTTGGCTGGTTTTGAGACCGTAGAGCAGTAAAATTTCGTTGGTGGAGTCCACTACGGAGTGGATGCCTTCCGACAGCATGGCCGAACTACCACTAATGGCGGCCCCAATGAATTTTGCCACACCGATGGCCATATTGGCGGCCATGGCCGCATAAATGGAAAGTTTCGAGGAATCTGGATTTGCCATAAAATTAAAGAAAAGCAAACAATAGAGTTAAGCTCAGACGCGGCCTGCGAGGTGACTTAACTGTTTGAGATGGACTAAACAAAGACTCTGACGAGCTTTATCAGTTTCGACCCATTCTTTGCTTTCCAATTTTTCCATAATTTTAGCTGTTTCTTCGACTCCAATATCGGAAATTTGCGCTAAGTCATCGTAGGGAACTAAGAGAATTTCCGTGCCTTGTTCGGTGGACTCGCCGTATTCTTCGGCTAGGGTAACGAGGGTTTTGGCGAGTTTAATGGCGGGGGGTTGGTTACGAATTTGAAAGCGGATATTAAAATGGCGCAGTCGTTGCACCATGAGTTGTAGCATTCGGTGATGGAGTTGGGGGTCTTTAAAGAGGGTTTGGATGAAGCGTTGTGCGGAAACGCTGAGGAGTTCTACGTCACTGAGAGCCACTACATCGGTGGAACGGGGAGATTCATCTAAGATGGCCATTTCGCCAAAAAAGTCGCCGCGTCCCATGACTGCGAGAGTTACGGCTTTTTCTCCTGCTAGACGACGGACTTTTACCCAACCGGAAACTATGAAATAGACTGCATTCCCCCAAGCGTCTTCCATGAGAACGGCTCGGTCTTTGGGGTAGCTATGTTGAACAGCTACGGAGAGTAGCCATTCTAGGGTCTCTGGACTGGCAGTGTTGAAAAGGGGGAAAAGCTCGCTGAACGCCTTAATGTCCATGAAAGGAATAAATAGTATCGCTTCGAGGTCGGGCAACCATTCAAGATTGTCTTCTCATCTTATCACTGTTGCCCATGAATCCGTAATCACTGTCCTGAGATGGGGGAGATGGGGGAGATGGGGGGGGGAAACGAAGAACAAAGAACAAAGAACCAACAACAACGAACCATTGTTTATTGTTACTGTAATCGCCGGATGGCTTCTAATAAGCCTCTGGCCTTGTTTAGGGTTTCTTCGTATTCGGATTCGGGGAGGGAGTCGGCGACTAAACCGGCTCCGGCTTGGACGGAGACTAAATTGCGATCGCCGCCTTGAGGACGCACTAACATAGTCCGAATCGTAATGGCACTATTTAACTGTCCTTCAAAGTCATAATAACCATACACCCCAGAATAAGGGCCTCGTCGTTCCGGTTCGAGTTCGTGGATGATTTCCATGGCCCGAATTTTGGGCGCACCACTGACCGTTCCGGCGGGGAAGGTGGCTTTCAGGAGGTCCCAGGCGGTTTTATCCGGTTGGAGTTCTCCCACCACATTACTCACAATGTGCATAACGTGGGAATAGCGTTCGATGACCATTAATTGATCCACGGTCACTGTTCCCTTGACACAAACCCGGCCCAAGTCATTGCGGCCTAAGTCCACCAACATTACGTGTTCGGCGATTTCTTTGGGGTCTTGGAGGAGGTCGGCTTCTAAGGCTTGGTCTTCGGCTTCACTGCTACCTCTGCGCCTTGTTCCGGCGATGGGTCGGACGGTGGCTTGGGTCTTGCCTTGGGGGGTTTTTTCGGCTTTTACCATGACTTCAGGACTAGAACCGATCAGTTGCCAGTTGCCGAAGTTGTAATAGGCCATGTAGGGGGAGGGGTTAATTAACCGTAGGGAACGGTAGAGGTTGAAGGGGTTGCCTGTGTAAGGGGTGGAGAGGCGTTGGGAGAGGACTACTTGAAAAATATCTCCGGCGTGAATGTAGTCTTTGGCTTTCTTGACATTTTCACAAAATTGTGCTTTTGAGGTGTTGCTTTGATAGGTTAATTCACTGTTGTTGGGTTGGGGATTCCATTCTAGGGGTTTTGCTTCGACGGGGAGGGGGAGTTGGAGTTTGAGGACGAGGGTGGTTACGCGATCGCAAGCGTCCTGATAGGCTTGTTTTAGATCAACTTTGGGGTTGCGGAGATCAGCATAAGCAATAGCCCAAATTTTTCGTTTCACTTGGTCAAACACCAATAAGCTATCCACTTGCATCCACACCCCATCGGGGAAATCTTCAGCTTGGGGGGAATAAACCGAGACACGGGGTTCAATCCAGCGTATGAGTTCATATCCCCAAAACCCAAACAGTCCCCCCAGTCCAGAGGGTAATTCGGGTAACTTGACCGGGTGATAGGGGTCTAAACATTGGGACAAGGTAGTAAAGGGATCACCTGTAAAGGTGTGTTGTGTCCCATCTCGGTAGGTTTGGGTGGTTTGTTCTCCCCTTGCTTCTAACACCCAAACCGGGTCACATCCCAAAAAGCTGTAGCGACCTAATTTTTCTCCCCCTTCGACGGACTCTAGGAGAAAACTATAGGGTTGTCCCGCACAAACCTTATACCACGCAGAGACGGGAGTTTCGAGGTCAGCAACCCATTCTTGATAGACAGGGACAAAGTTTCCCTGAGTGGCCAGTTCGCTAAATTGTGAAAAGTCGGGAAAAATCATCAGTGTTTTTAGAGGTCAACCCTCACCCCGGAAGCGTGAGTTCTTTTGTTTATTATCCGTTGCTTTGTGCCTTTGGGAAATAGGGGGAAGGTTGTTTGTTGTTCACTGCTGATGCTGAAATGAAGGAATAGATGCGACTGAGTTTCAATTAACGATGATTTTTCAAATTCCCGATATTCTCTCTCCTGACGAGTTAACGCAAATTCACACGACTTTGGCCGATGCGGAGTTTGTGGAGGGGAAACTGACTGCGGGATGGTATGCAAAACAGGTCAAACATAATCAACAGTTGGGGAAACGGGAGTCTCAACCGTTAAAGCGTTTAGTGCAAACTGCGATCGCGCGTCACCCCCTCTTTCAAACCGCAGTCCGTCCTAAAACGGTTCATTCCCTGCTGGTGAGTCGCTACGATGCGGGGATGTCCTATGGTCGTCATACGGACAATGCGTTAATGGGAGGAGACTCGTTTTGGCGGTCTGATGTGTCGTTTACTCTCTTTCTCAATTCTCCGTCAGACTATGAGGGAGGAGAGTTGGTTATTGAGGGAGCAGATCAGGAACAGAGTTATAAACTAGAAGCAGGGTCGATGATTGTCTATCCGTCGTCCACGTTACACCGGGTTGACCCGGTAAAAGAAGGGACTCGCTTGGTGGTGGTGGGATGGGTTCAGAGTTTAGTGCGAGATGTGGGAAACCGAGAAATATTATTTGATTTAGAAACAGTGAGACGGTCTTATTTTGCCAAAGAAGGCAAGTCCCCGGAGTTTGACTTACTCTCTAAGAGTATTGCTAATTTACTGCGCAAGTGGGCGGAATAATGGGTTAATTGGTTGTTTGTTGTTTGTTCTTTGCGAACAAGGGAACAGGGAATAGGGAATAGGGAACAGGGAATAGGGAACAGGGAATAGGGAATAGTTGGTTCTTTGTTCTCCCCCAGAGGGAGGAGAGAGAATAGAGGAGAGAGGATAGAGAAGCAATTACAGACTTCTCACTTCTCTTTCCTCACTCCTCCCCCCCCATCTCCTCCATCTCCTCCATCTCCCCCATCTCCTCCATCTCTCCCTGCCTTCGGACACTGTGTACTGTTATACACCGCAAGTAAGAGAACTACACCCTAGTATTTGTATCTAGAGTGGGATTGAATTTGTTACATTTTATTATTCAATAGTAGTTAAGGAAAGTATAAGTTACAGGAATCAACCCTGAACCTCAGCAGAATACTGTATGCAGCAGTATTTAGGCTTTGACACCTTCCCTCATTTAAAAAACGCAAATTTTAAAACAACTTTAAGACATCAAGACCTAACTCAATGGGTCGTTTAAATGAAAAATGAATCTGGGTTTCATCTCATGTCAAATAAATCTCAATCAACTCAACTCACAACGTCTTCCGTGAGCTTAATTATCCTGGGGTCGTTTCTGGGTGCGTCTGGTTTACTGGGGTTGAAGATTTTTGAGGTGTCCCGAAAACAGTCCAGTCGTAAAACGATTGAGATGGGTTTAAAGACGAATATCACCAAGTTACAGCAAGCCTATCACCCAGTTAAAAATAACTATGAAACAACAGAAAAGTAGAAGTTGATCTTAAAAGAAGGAGGATGTTATTTGTGCGGAAAGCAAATGAAGTATTGAATTTTACTGTGCAAGTCCAAGAGACGGGGGAAATCTTGGATTATCAAATAGAAGACTTGTTGGTCAATCAAAATCGTAATCTCTGTCTTGGTTTTTTAGTCAGTGAGGGAGGACGGTATCAGCAAAACCAATGTATTTTACCGTTGGAAGCGGTGGTCACTCTCTCGAAAGGAGTAGTGATCACTCAGTCGGAACAAGATTTAATTCCTCGTTGTCAAGGGTATAAATTGCCCCAATCCGGAAAACGGGGCATTTTCCTAAAAGGCGATCGCATCCTCACCACAGACGGACAAAACTTAGGAACAATTGTAGATTTTTATTTTGATCCCCAAACCGGAGTCATTGAAGGATATGAAGTCGCAGGAGGATTATTTACCAATGCGAGAATCCGTTATAGTTTCGTCCCTAAACCCACCATAATAGAAGTAGGGGCAGAAGTAATGGTCGTTCCGCCAGAGACCATCGAACAGATGGAGGAAACCTGTCCCCCTCACCCTTATTCTGCGGCCTCTTTAACCCACGTTACCTTACCCCTACCCGCCCAAAAAGACTTTATAATGGGGAAAATTGCCCAAACTCCCGTTATCTCTCCAGAAGGGGAAACCTTGGTACAAACGGGACAGGAGATTAACTCAGCTTGTATTGAACGAGTCCATAAAAGCGGTCAACTCTACGACTTATATCAGGCCGTCGGCGGAAATCCCATTGGTCAAATGGGGGAGAAAATTGTTTCTGCGATCGCACCCTCCAACCCCAATAATCTCAACGCCGCCCAAGGGAGACGGGCCTATGATATGGTGCGGGGAGAAGATGGGGTGATTATTGTAGCCCAAGGGCAAATTGTCGATCAAACCGCCATTCAACAGTCTATTACCTACCACAAACAAAAAGAACTTCTCCAAAGCGTTCACCTGTTACCCCGACAACCGGAACACCACACCCAAAGTCTGTGGGAACAAATTCGCGCTAAAGCCAAACATTGCCCCCATCCTGAACCTGATCAACGCATTCAACAAGCCTTAGGCCGGCCAGTCACTAGAGTAATTTGCGATCGCCGGGGAAATATTATCCTAGATATCGGCGATCTGATCACCCATCGGGCCGTAGAACAAGCCAGAAAAGCCGATGTCTTAGACCGCTTACTCAGTGCCACTTACCAAGATCAACCCAACCTGAAAGCCTCCTCCCGTTCACGATCTTAAACTCTACCGGAAGATCACTTGCGAATCCTAAGCCCAATTTGAGACAATGCTCAAGGATGCGAGTCTGAATTCCTCCGGTTTCTGGGTCATAACTGTAAGGGAAATCGGAAAATCATTGTTTTCGCTCCATCAGGACTCCCCTAAAACGTGACTTTTAGCCCCTAAGCCATAGTGACTCTCACCGATCCTTTTCTGAAAACCAACTCCCAAACCCGCGAAGACGCACCGCTTAAAGAAAATCAATCCCCCACCCAAAAGGCAATGGAACCCGTCTCCAAACAATTTTATCGGAGCTTTCGGGCAACCTTTACCGCCACCTTTGCCACCATATTTTTAGCAGAAATGGGGGACAAAACCCAATTAGCCACCCTGTTGATGAGTGCGGAGTCCGGGCAACCTTGGATCGTCTTCTGTGGGGCGGCTCTCGCCCTCATAGCCACCAGTTTAATCGGCGTATTACTCGGCTGGTGGTTAGCGAAACGAGTCTCCCCTAAAGCCATGGATATGGCAGCAGCAACCATTTTATTAATCGTCTCAATTTTATTATTGGGTGATGTAGTGCAAATGTGACATTTCCCCCCTGACCCCTCATCACCTCACCGACAAAACTCAACCTGCAATCTCTCTATCTATGGACTGGCAACTTTTAGGACTCACCTTTGTTACTGTATTTTTAGCCGAAATTGGCGATAAAAGCCAACTGGCCACCATCGCCTTGAGTGGGAGTTCTCAATCCCCCCGTGCCGTCTTTTTTGGCACAGTATTCGCCTTAATATTAGCCAGTTTCATCGGCGTTATCATTGGGGAAAGTGTAACCCATTTTCTCCCCCCCAAACTCCTGAAAGCCATAGCCGCGATCGGTTTTGCCATCTTAGCCCTCGGCTTACTATGGGACAATGAGGATTAACTGACAAGCTGTAACTGAGTTTACCATCAACCCTTACTGATTCAAAGACTATGACAGACCGACCCAAAATTATTGTCCTTGATGATGACCCCACCGGCTCTCAAACCGTCCATAGTTGTCTCTTGCTCATGGAGTGGGATATCAACACCTTACGTTTGGGGTTAAAAGATGAAGCCCCCATTTTCTTCATTCTCACCAACACCAGAGCCTTACCCGCCGACCAAGCCGCAGCAGTGACCCGTGAAGTGTGTCACAATTTAAAAGAGGCGATCGCAGCCGAAAACATCAGCGAATTCCTCATCGTCAGTCGCTCCGACTCCACCCTCCGCGGCCATTATCCCATCGAAACCGATGTCATCGCCCAAGAACTCGGCGGCTTTGACGCACATTTCCTCACCCCGGCCTTCTTTGAAGGAGGACGCATCACCCGCAACAGTACCCATTATCTCCTCATCGACGGCCAAGAAACCCCCGTCCACGAAACCGAATTCGCCAAAGACTCCGTATTCGGCTACAGTACCAGCTATCTCCCCGACTACGTACAAGAAAAAACCCAAGGCCGCATCCAAGCCAACCAAGTCGAACGATTTTTAATCGACGACATCCATAACGGCACAAAAGACCGTTTAATGAAATTATCCGGTAATGCCTGTTGTGCCGTCGATGCCGAAAAACAAGCCGACTTTGACCGTTTCGCCGATGATCTCCTCGCCGCCGCAGCAGACGGAAAACGCTTCTTATTCCGCAGTGCCGCCTCCCTACTCACCTCCTTAGCCAAACTCAGCCCCCAACCCGTCGCCCCCGAAAATATGGCCGACTACGAACGCACCAAAAAGCCAGGAGTCTTCCTCGTTGGGTCCCACGTCCAAAAAAGTACCCAACAACTGGAAGAATTATTAAAAGAAGAAGGAGTCGCACCCATTGAAGTCGATGTCAAACAATTACGGGATGACCGCACCCAAAAAACCAACATCCGAGATCATTGTTTAACCCAAGTCCGACACGCTTTCGACGCAGGGAAAACCCCCGTCATTTTCACCAGTCGAGAGGAATTACAATTTGCCGATATCCAGCAACGACTCGCCTTTGGGACCGAAGTATCGAGCCTTTTAATGCAAATTGTCCGGGGCTTATCCTCCGATATTAGCTTTTTAATTAGTAAAGGGGGCATTACCTCCAATGATGTCCTCAGTCACGGATTAGACTTACGTTCTGCCCGGTTACTAGGGCAAATTTTACCAGGATGTTCCATGGTTATTACCTCTGAAAACCATACCCAATTCCCCAAGTTACCCGTCGTCTTATTTCCAGGGAATGTCGGAGATGCTCAAGGGTTGGTAACAGTGTATCGTCGTTTAAATAAGGGTCATTAGGCCAAAACGACAAGACAGCAACAGGTGATCAGAAACCAACAGCCTTGGGTTAAACCCCAAGGCTAATAGCTAAAACCCGTTAAAACGGGTTGAGAGTCAGCCATCAGCCCTTGAGTAGTTAATTATCATAAGTTCGTAGTAAGCTCTCAAGAGCTTACAAATTCGTAGTAAGCTCTTGAGAGCTTATAATAACCTGAGTCAATACAAATCAAGCAAATTTTATCTAAAAAACTCTCAGAATGAACCACAGAAACCCGGTTTCTTCCCCCACCAAATTTCTCCCCCATCGCCAAATTTAAGGTAAACTTGTACTGATGTTCGGTAGCGGGAAAAAGCCTCATGTCCATCGAAACCAGAGAACAACAACTCCCCCAAGACACCCTCCCAGAGGACTATATCCCCCCACCGACTGATCTACCCTACGACGATGGAGAACCCTTGG
>NZ_JAQMSD010000003.1 GCF_028330525.1 Spirulina sp. CS-785/01 | reverse complement strand
TCTCCCCCATCTCCCCCATCTCCCCCATCTCCCCCATCCATCCCTATCACGGGTTCAGCGTGTGATAGCCGATTAACTTATAGACTAACTTGGCTGCGGTGAACTCTGACACCACTGAATCCCCCAACGGGGATAACTCCATCACATCACACCCTAACACCCGATATGTCTCGAATAATCGCCGCAAAAACCGCGTTGTCTGATACCAGCTTAACCCTCCTGGTTGCGGTGTCCCCACTCCTGCACAAATTGACGGGTCTAAACCATCCAGGTCTATGGTGATAAAAATATTAGGAGTGTTAATCTGGGTTAAGCCTGCTTCAATCCAGTCCGGATTATTGGCGGTTTCTTCTCCCCACACCACCGGGAGGGAGTGAGACTCAATGAACTCTGCTTCTTCTTGACAGAGACTCCGTAACCCGACGGCCAAAGTGGGGATTCCTTGTTCAACCACTCGCCGCATGACACAAGCATGATTATACTTTGAGCCTTCGTAATTGTCCCGCAGGTCGCCGTGTGCGTCGATTTGTACCACGGTAAAGGGTTCAGGGGAATCTTGCTGATAGGCCGCCACTACACCTGCTGTTATACTATGTTCTCCCCCTAATGTAATGATAAATTTATTATCGGCTAAGAGTTGCGAGACGGTGGTTTCAACCTCTTTCACCATCTTTTCTGGGGTGAGATGGGGGGTTTCTTGGGAATTGGCGATCGCGCAGCGTCCTTGGAGGGGAATCGGGTGATACGTATGAATCCCTACCCCAAAACAAATTTCTCGCTGCAACTCCACATCATAATATTCTAATTGATCAGAAGCCGCCAGCAACGCCTCTGGCCCCCGTTGACACCCTTTCCGGTAGGTAGTGGTCATTTCGTAGGGAACAGGCAAAATCACGACTTCTGCGGTCTCATAAGGTTGGTCTATTTCTGACCCAATCAACGGTAACATGGATAATTAATAATGGATAATGGATAATTAATAATGGATAATGGATAATTAATATCCTTTTAAACTCGACATAGTAATGTAAGCATTTAGAGATTGTTGAGCCCTTCGTAGTAAGCTCTTTAGAGCTTATCCCCAACTCGACAGGAGACCCGTAAAATTTTCTGGTTGATTTTTCACCCCCATTGTAACAAAATTTAGTCGTTGATTTATAATTAAGTTATATCCAGACACTTTACCTAAATTTTTCCCATTGTTTTGCGTTTTAATAGTCTCCATCCAGTCAACCTTACTCTTTCCTTAAAATGCAGTCTCTATTTCACTGGCTTCCCGAAATTCCTATTTTAACCTTCACATTATTATTGTTAGTCTCCTTAACAGTTCCCCCGTGGTTTGAACGGTTAAACTTACCTGGACTGGTGGGGTTAATTGCCGCAGGAATTGTCTTAGGACAACATGGACTAGGCTTGCTGGATGCTGAGTCGGAAAGCATGAAACTTTTTTCCGATATTGGCAAAATTTATTTAATGTTTGTGGCCGGACTAGAAATTGATTTATTGCAATTTCGCCGCAATAAAAATCGGTCTTTAGGGTTTGGACTTGTTACATTTTTAGTCCCTTTAATAACGGGAACAATAATTGGTTTAGCCTTTGATTTTAACTTAACATCTTCCATCTTGATCGGTTCGCTTTTATCCTCCCATACCTTGCTCGGTTATCCCATTGTACAACGATTTGGACTCGTTGAAACCGAAGCGGCAACAGTGGGAGTCGGAGCAACAATTCTTACCGACATTAGCGCGTTATTGGTTTTAGCCATTTGTGTCTCAGTGCAAGCGGGAGACTTTTCGTGGGTAAGTTTAATTGTACAACTGGTTGTATTAGGCATTTATATGCTGCTTATTTTCTTTGGGTTTGACTGGGCTGGAAAGGCTTATTTTCGACAAACCGGAGAAGATGAAGGAAGTCAGTTTTTATTTGTACTATTAGCCGTCTTTTTAGCCTCTTTGGGGGCAGAAATCATTAATGTTGATAAAATTGTCGGGGCATTTTTAGCCGGGTTAGCGGTAAATGATGTAGTAGGCAATAGTTCGGTAAAAGAAAAAGTGGAATTCTTCGGGAGTGTCTTATTTATTCCCTTTTTCTTTGTGGGGATGGGTTTATTACTCAATGTTCCCCTATTTATTAACACCTTGCTTACCAGCTTTGAATTAACCCTTGCCATTATTATTGGACTCTTGGGGAGTAAATTTTTTGCGGCTTTACTGACTAAATTATTTTATGGTTATTCTTGGGCAGAAATGGGGTTATTGTGGTCTCTCTCCATCCCCCAAGTTGCCGCGACGTTAGCCGCAGCATTGGTAGGGTTAAATGTGGGGTTAATTTCTGAAGAAGTGTTTAATGGGATTATTGTTTTAATGTTGGTGACTTCGATTGTGGGGCCAATGTTAACCTCTCATTTTGCCCCGAAGATCATGCCCCCCCAAATCGAAAAAAAGCTCCCACAAATCGAGGAGAACTCCTCTTTCTTATGGTGGGAAAATCCGCCGCAAGTTGAAGCACCATTTACGGTAGTTGTCCCCGTTTCTACCCCAGAAACAGAGCGAAAATTAATGGCCATTGCGGCCTTACTCACTCGTCACGAATCTGGGATTATTATTCCTCTTGCTATCACCTACAGTAAGAGTCACATGGATGATCCTGAGTTACAACAGGAATTAAAACAGAGTCATAAACTGTTAGTCCAAGCAGAGGAACTTGGCCAATCTTTACAAGTGACAACCCATCCGAAATTACGCATTGCCTCGGATATTGGGACGGGAATTGTACAGACAGCTTGTGAAGAAAATGCCCGTTTAATTATTATGGGGTGGAGTAAGGAAGTGGGGTTGCGGACGTGGTTATTTGGGAATGTTCTCGACCAAGTTTTAGGGGCTTCCCATTGTCCGGTGGCGGTGGTTCGGTTACAATCGGAGTCGCTGTCCGTGGGACAAATTCTTGTTCCGGTGCGGAATTTAACCCCGCAAACGGTGAGAACGGTGAGATTTGCCCAATTATTGGCTGAAACCAACCAAGCGAGGGTGCGAGTGCTGCACGTCTGTCCGGCAAAAGCTACTCCAGAGCGCGTTAAACTGTTAGAACAGGAGTTTTTAGCTGCTTTACAGTCGGATCGATTAACGGAACAATTAGAAGTGGCTGTAATTCCCTCGGATAAGGTGGCGGAGGTGATTATTGCGGTGGCTGAGGAAGTGGATTTGGTGGTGTTGCGATCGCTCCGTCGTCGAACTACCGCAGGACTGGCCGTGAGTGATGTAGTTCAAGAGGCCATCCTCTCGTTGCAATGTTCCCTAGTCCTGTTTAGTGAACCCTATCGAGGGTAAGTATCAGTAACCTGTTACCATTAATCCGTTACCAGTGTCGGGAGACAGGGAGACGGGGGAGTTGAGCGTTAATCGTGATCTTAACCCGTTTTAACGGGTTTTCGCTCTTAGCCTTGGGTTTTAACCCAAGGTTCAACAGTATCGGGAGAAAGGGAGACAGGGAGACGGGGGAGTTGAGCGTTAATCGTGATCTTAACCCGTTTTAACGGGTTTTCGCTCTTAGCCTTGGGTTTTAACCCAAGGTTCAACAAACAACAAACAACAAACAGAAAAAATCTCCCTTGAGAACAGTGTGAGGGGCTGCGAGTCCCCTATAATAAGAGGAAACTGCAATAAAACTTAATTCAAACTGCCCTTCTGACTCTAGGAGAGGCGAGTCGGTAGAAACCATAGAGAAATAACGGCGATCCTATGCCACAAATCGAAACAAGAACCGAACCCATGGTCCTTAACATGGGGCCGCATCATCCCTCGATGCACGGAGTTTTGCGGTTAATTGTCACCCTGGATGGGGAAGACGTAGTGGACTGCGAACCTGTCATCGGGTATCTGCATCGGGGTATGGAAAAAATTGCGGAAAACCGCACGACGGTGATGTTTGTCCCCTATGTGAGTCGTTGGGACTACGCGGCGGGGATGTTTAATGAGGCCATCACTGTGAATGCCCCAGAACAACTGGCGGACATTGAAGTTCCCAAACGGGCCCAATATATCCGGGTGATCATGCTCGAACTCAACCGCATTGCCAACCACCTCCTCTGGTTTGGCCCCTTTCTCGCAGACTTGGGGGCCCAAACGCCCTTTTTCTACATTTTCCGCGAACGGGAACTGATCTACGACCTCTGGGAAGCGGCCAGTGGGGCAAGATTAATTAATAATAACTACTTCCGAGTTGGAGGGGTGGCCGTTGATCTGCCCTACGGATGGATCGACAAATGCTTAGATTTCTGTGACTATTTCGATCCCAAAGTGGATGAGTACGAGAAATTAGTCTCCAATAACCCCATTTTCCGTCGTCGGGTGGAAGGACTGGGCGTGATTACCCGTGAAGAAGCCATTAACTGGAGTCTCTCGGGCCCCATGTTGCGGGGGTCTGGGGTGAAATGGGACTTACGCAAGGTCGATCACTACGAATGTTACGATGATTTAGACTGGGATGTGCAATGGGAAACCAGTGGTGACTGTTTGGCCCGGTATCTAGTTCGCGTGCGAGAGATGCGCGAGTCGGTGAAAATTATTCGCCAAGCCTGTAAGATGATTCCGGGTGGGCCGTTTGAGAATTTGGAAGCCCGACGGATGGCAGAAGGCCGTAAGTCAAAATGGAATGACAAGGATTACGAGTACATTGCCAAGAAAGTCCCCCCTACTTTTAAAATTCCTGAAGGGGAACATTATGTCCGCTTAGAAAGTGGCAAGGGAGAGTTGGGTGTCTTTATTGTGGGCAATAAAAATGTCTTCCCTTGGCGGTTCAAAATTCGCGCCCCAGATTTCAATAATTTACAAATTTTGCCCCATCTTCTCCGAGGGGTGAAGGTGGCCGATATTATGGCAATTTTGGGCAGTATTGATGTCATTATGGGGTCTGTGGACCGCTAATTTTTGCGGATTCAGAGATTTATGAAGGGGTTAACCTGTGGGGGTTAATCCCTTGTTTTTTTGGGAGAATTTGCACCACTCCAGACACGGAGGGACACAGAGAGGGAGTTTAATGGCAATTTGCGGCTGTTTGGATGTGTTAGGATTCTACTATTAAAAAGTTTAGGTGCATTGTCTTGGGCTAAAGCCCCGACTACGAACTTTTTGGGTTTTGATTATGCCTTCTCCTTTTCCTGGAATGAATCCTTATTTGGAACATCCTGAGTTGTGGCCAGGTGTTCACTTGTTACTTATTGCCGAATTGACCAATTTTTTAACCCCCCAACTCCGTCCCAAATACCGGGTTGCTGTAGAAGTGCGAACCTATAATTCTAGTGGGGTTTTAGTGGGTCTTCCCGATCTTACCATCAAAGGCAGCAATTCCACCGCAGAACCCCTGTCTAATGTCGCTGTGGCCAGTCCTCCCTCCCCCATCTCTGTCACCCTCCCCGTCCCAGAAACCATCCGTCAGGGATATTTGGAGGTGCGAGAAGTCGCTACGGGGGAAGTGGTGACGGCCATTGAATTACTTTCTCCCATTAATAAACGACCTGGAGAAGGCCGCAGAAGTTATGAACAAAAACGGTTACAAATTTTAGGAAGTTTAACTCATTTTATCGAAATTGATTTACTCCGTAGTTTTGCCTCGATGCCGATATTAGAGAATGATGTATCGAGTCATTATCGGGTGTTGGTGAGTCGCAGTGACCAACGACCCAAGGGGGATTTATATGCGTTTAATGTAAAACAATCTATCCCGTCTTTTCCGTTACCGTTACGTCCTCCTGACCCGGATTTAATGATTGATTTACAAGGGTTAATTCATAGTGTTTATGATCGGGCTGGATATGATTTAGTGATGGATTATTCTCAAAGTCCTGTGCCTCCGTTTTCTGAGGAGGAAAATGAGTGGATTGGAACTGTATTAGAAACGGCAGGGTTAAGAGAAAACGGGAGTTAAAGTGAAGTTTAAATAATAGAAAAAAGGGAATTTGCCATGAATACTGAGTCAAAATTACCTATCGAATCAACAGAACATTGTCATGTGGTTAAGCATCCCCAAATCCTCAACGGAGAACCTATTATTAAAGGGACTCGAACCCCTGTTAGAGCAATTGTTGAAACTTGGCGTAGGGGAGTTGCACCAGAGGAAATTCCGCAAGGTTTACCCTATCTTAACCTAGCACAAATTTTTGATGCACTGTCTTACTATTTCGACCATCAAGAGGAAATTAAAAGTTATATTGACCGCAATTCTATTCCTGAAGATATGATTGATCCTTTAGTTGAAAAATAGTAATTTCCGAATTTAAGCCCACTTTCTTTAAAATAATTGGGGTTAGACAAAATTATTCCAAGACATACACCTTGGCCTCCCAAGGGAAAATCGGTTCTCGACCCACCCATTCGGGGGGGACAATGCGGTCTTGAGTCACTTCTCGCCATTGTTTCCCCGGTGGAGTGTTTCGCCAGTTGGGGACAATATACTCGGCCTCTGGACTGGTGGGGTTGGGTGTCCCGTAGTCGGAGAAATTGGCCACCACAATGACTAAATTATCGCCCCGTCCCCGTTGCCAGGCAACCACACGCTTTCCTTCCGTGTAGTCTGCGTGTAAAAACCAGGTGTCATTAATGGCCAATGCGGGGGAAGTGGTGCGCAGATGGACCAAACGGGCTACATAATTAAAGATATCCTTGCGCCAAGGATCATTGACTCGTTGATAGTTTACGGGGTCAATTTGTCGATGGACTGCTGGTTGGTCACTAATATTCAGGTCGTGTTCGTCGGCGAATTCTTCCCCAGCTAAAATGAGGGGAATCCCCACCGCAGTGAGGAGACAGACGAAGGCCAGTTTGATGCGTTGGGGGAGGTCGGGGATGTTGTACTGGCTTAAATAATTATAGAGCCGTTCGTTGCCGACTCCGCCGACTTCTGGGGAGGTGAGATAATTTACCGCTTGTGTTCCGTCGGTGAATCCCAGATAGTTACAATCAATGAGTTTTCGTAAACTCCATTCAAAACTACTATCTCCGACGGCATTTTCTCCCAGAATGACTTGTCGGACAATTTGTTTAAAGTTCTCATTCCAGAGGCCGTCGAGACGGTTTTGGTGGATGAGGGAGAGGGAGACGTTGGAGTCTTGACCCACCACGAGGAAATGATCGGGGTTATGTTCGGTTTTACTCTGTTTGCCTTGGTCTTGCCAGTGGCCGTGGGCAAAGTCGCGGATTTCTTGGATAAAATCGTAGTTGGCGATATTATTGACGCTATCGAGACGGATGCCGTCGATGTGGTATTGTTCCATCCAATGGGCGATCGCAACCTTGATCAACTCCCGACCCGGCACAAAACGGTCTCTCTCTCCCGTTAACGGTTCATATCCTTTCACCCAATAATTATATTTCAGTAAATCCCCCCCAAAACCATCACGGTTATTTTGTTCGGGGTCCCCAATCCCCCATTGCACAAAAAAGTCCGCAAACTTAATATTCCGGTAGGGTTGACCCATGGCATAGGACAAGACCAAATCCAGAAAAAACCGGACTCCCTGCTGGTGACACAAGGCCACCAACGCTTCTAAATCCGTTAATGACGAAGAAACCTCCTGTTTCTCTGGACATCCTAAACAGTCCTCCACCGCTAAAAAATTAGCTGTCCCATACCCCCATTGCCAAGGGTCTTCACTATCGGCAAGAGGAAGGCATTCTAGGGCATTCACCCCCAATTCGAGTAAATAAGCCTGACCCACCCCTAACGCCTCTGTATCGGGGAAATTTGGCGGCACTGCGTTCACATTCAGAAGTGCCATCATATCCTGAAAGGTGGCATCCATTAACCCCGTCCCAATATCCGTCCGAGTCCACCGAGTCGGTAACTTATACATGACGAGATGATTATTGGCCACCAAAGACGCTTCATAAACCTTGGCAAACCCTTTCCCGGTCTTCCCATCGGAGTTACAGGGAATCAGTTGGCCATCTTGATATAAGATGACACTAGCCGGGTCATTACTTTTAATCCCATCCGCATCATTGGGTTTAGGGGCTAATTTAAGAGGCCGACGATCAACCGTAGTGGCCAAGGGATCAGTACAATAAAGAATCTGTCTCCCTTCTGTATTGTAGGGACTGGTGTTTGTCACCTTAAACCAGTAGTGATACACCCCTCCGGGTTGCAGTTGACAATTTGCCGCGGCCACTTCCCACAATTCCGGATATTCTGGGTTTGGGGTGAGGGGAATTTCTTGGAAATTCTGGAAGCTACCGGGGTCATCGGCGGGGAATTGACCGATATACAAGGAGGGAGGAGGGTTAATTTCTCCAGGTCGCCACAGGATAAAATGGGTTTTTCGGCGGAGTAGTAGGTGGGGAATCATAAGCTAGGATTAAATAATGCGTTCCATCCGGTTCTATTACCTATACGGAATTTTGGGGGTTTTGGCAATCCATTGTTAAGAAGAATGCTGACGTTGCCTTGGGTTGAAACGACACAGGGATTATTGCCGATAATGGGGATTAGTAGCGCGAAAAATGCTGACGTTGCCTTGGGTTGAAACGACACAGGGATTATTGCCGATAATGGGGATTATTAGCGCGAAAAATGCTGACGTTGCCTTGGGTTTCAACCCAAGGCTAATAGCTAAAACCCGTTAAAACGGGTTGAGTGATGCAAGAGGCAATTGAACAATAAGGTAAAACACTTTTAAACTGGGTTTCTTCAAGGGAGCAAAAAATACTCTAATCCCTTTCCCTGTTCCCTCTTATTACATACCAATTTAAATGCACAACAGCTTATAACACTATAATTGATCATGTAGAGAACTGAATTGTGATCCAGCCATTCTATTCTTTTTGAGAGGTAAATCCTCCCACCTCTGATAACACATAAAGGGGTCTGCCTTTCACTTCCTCGTAAATGCGGCCAATATATTCCCCTAGAATGCCAATACAGACTAATTGAACCGCCCCTAAAAAGAATACTGCAATTAAAATAGTGGCATATCCTGTGAGGGGAGAATTGGCGGGAAAGAGTCGCCAATAGAGAACCATAACGGCCATAATTAGGGCAAGGGCAGCCGCAATTAACCCTAAATAGGTGGCCAACCGTAAGGGGACGCGAGAAAAGGAAATAATCCCATTTAAGGCTAAAGAAAAAGACTTGCGAAACGTATATTTGCGTTCCCCGGCAAACCGCGCATTTCTCTCAAATAAAATGGAGGTTTGTTGAAGACCGACCCAAGACCGCAACCCCCGTAAATAGCGGTTTCTCTCTGGCATCCCGTTCAAAATATCCACGACTTGACGGTCCATTAAACAAAAATCCCCGGTATCGGTGGGAATTTCAATATCGGCTAATCGTTTTAAAATGCGATAAAACCAATAGGCATAAAACCGTTTTAACCAATTTTCTTTATATCGTTTAATCCGTTGGGCATAGACTACTTGATAACCCTGTTGCCATTGGGCAATCATGTCTAGGGCTAATTCTGGGGGGTCTTGTAAGTCTGCATCAATGACGATGATCGCTTGACCCCGGACAAAATTCAACCCGGCAGTTACGGCGACTTGATGACCAAAATTTCGGGCTAAACTGAGATAACAAAAGCGGGGATCATAGTCTTGTAGTCCTCGCAACAATTCTAAGGAGCGATCGCGGCTACCATCATTAATGAAAACAAACTCTGTTTCCCCGTCCAAATGGTTCGCTACCTCACTCAACCGTCGGGCTAACTCCGGAATATTACTTTCTTCGTTATATATCGGAATCACAAAGGAATATTGCGGCAGCATGGTTGGTTTTGGTTGTTTGGTTTCTCTGTCGAAGCAACTCCCACCCTTGAAAGTGGTGGGTTTTTCACTTCGTTTCTCTGTAACGCTACCCGTTAGACACTGATCACTGATTTAAGATTTTGACAGAATTCAGCGATCGCCTTTAATCCTTCTTCCGGTTTTCCTGTGGCTAACCGTTGTACAAAGGCACTGCCGACAATGACCGCATCGGCCCCCCAGTTTTTCACCTGTTGCGCGTGTTCTGGTTGGGAAATACCAAAGCCCACTCCAATGGGTTTATCGGTGACAGCGCGAAGATTGGGCAATAAGTCTTTAACTTTGCTGGCCACCTCAGTCCGCGTCCCTGTCACTCCGGTGACACTCACGAGATAAATGAACCCTTGGGACTTCTGAGCAATGGCTTCTACGCGCTCTCTGGGACTCGTAGGGGCGACTAATAACACCACTTCGATTCCCCGTTCCTTGGCGGGAATTAAGAGTCCCTCTGCTTCTTCTAGGGGCAAATCTGGCACGACTAACCCTTTCACTCCGGCGGCGGCTACTTGGTCTAAAAATTGTTCAATCCCCCGATAAAAAATCGGGTTGTAATAGGTAAATAAAACAATAGGGGCGGCAATTTTCCCTTGGACTGACTGCACTACCTGTAAGACTTGTTCTAGCTTAATCCCCCGTTTTAAGGCGCGAGTGGCAGCCGCTTGAATGGTGGGCCCATCGGCGAGGGGATCAGAATAGGGGACTCCTAATTCAATAATATCCGCCCCTGCTTGGTCTAATACTTCTAAGGCTTTCGCGGTGGTGTCCAGATCGGGATCACCCGCCGTAATGAAAGGGATGAGGGCGCATTGGCCTTTGGCTCTCAGTTTCGAGAAGCAATCCGACACCGTGGGCATTATTCTTCTTCCTCTATTTCCGCTTGTAATTTTGCCAATTCTTCTGGGGACATTTCTTCTAGTTTTTTCTGTAACACTGCGTCCTCGTAGTCTTTCAGTTGTTGGTGATAGGTCATGTTTTTTGTTCCTACCCGGAATAGATAGGTGGCCACCCAACCGACAACTCCCACCATCATCAGGGCTTGACTCCAAATCCCCGCATCTTGGGCTTCTAGGCCCAAGAGTTGTAATCCCCCGTAGGTGAGGCCACCGAGGAGAAAGATGATGATAAAAATGGCGATCGCATCAATTCGGCGCATTGGTTTGGGTAATTGGTAATGGGTAATGGATAATTGGTAATTGGTAATGGATAATAGATAATTTATCAATCCTTGTTCAATCTCCCCTATCTCCCCTATCTTCCCTATCTCCCCTATCTCCCCTATCTTCCCTATCTCCCCTATCTCCCCTATCTTCCCTATCTCCCCTATCTCCCGACACCCGACACCCGACACCCCCTTGCACCATCAACTATCCAC
>NZ_JAQMSD010000034.1 GCF_028330525.1 Spirulina sp. CS-785/01 | reverse complement strand
TCTATGCCAAGAGATCTGTGTTCAGGTATTTTGATTAAAAAAGTGGGGTTGGGCATCGCCTCACTCAAAAACGCGAAGTCTCGTTCAAGGGATGGAGAAGCCCACGCTCTAATCTCCGATTGAGCGTGGGAGTATGTCACAATCTTTGCTTGTTCTTCGGCTTCCAAAGCAGGCCAATACCATGATCTCGATCTGATGAAGCAGATTCAACGCCTCGAATTGCACAATCTCTTAAAAACCAAAGGGTATCTAAAAAGGTGGATTTTCCGACTCCATTGGGGCCAAAGAGAACATTAAGGGGTTGAGTGTGTACCGATAAGGCGGCTAAACATCGGTAATTTTGGGTAGTAATGGTTGTTAATGGACTATTCATCCGTTCTTTCTCTTCATAGTTAGGGATAATCGAACAACCCATTTTGAACGGGTTTAAGTGAGCAGCCTTGGGGTTGAACCCAAGGCTGATCTGATGAATGACTGCTATGTTTGCCCTGTGTGGGGCGTGAAGACGTGGGAGCGAGAAAACGAGGGATTCCCCCTAAACCAGTTTGAGATGGGGATATTCGGCGAAAATATCATCGCTGGTGAGGGTTTCGTTTTCGGCTTGGGGACTCCAGAGGAGTTCTAAGGCTAACAAGCGATCGCTGCCTAGTCCGGCAATGGTTTGTAAGGCTTGTTTTAAGTCATCGGAACTATTAATCGAGGGGAGTTCGATTTTCCCTTCTGCTCCCACTAAGAGGGTGACAATGATATATTGGCGCGTATCCTGCTCCATTTGTTCTTGGACGGAGAGTTCGGAGGTGGGGAGACTGTCGGATTTAGATTGCTCGATTTGACTGTCCACGTTAGACAGGGTTTCCGAACTAAATTTACTCCGTTCTTCTAAGGCCAGTTGATTAAAACGCGCTTCTGCGGATTCTAAGGCGGCTTGTTGGTTTTCTGCTGCCCCATAGACCCAATATTGCGGGTTACGCAGCAGGGCTAAACTGGCTTCTTGTAAGACTTTACTCCGTCCGGAGGCGGTTCCGGTGTCGGCGGTGCGTCCCAGTTGGGTTAACTCTTTTTGTAGTTCTCGCGCTTCGGCGAGGAGGCCGACTTGGACTTTGGCGACGGAGACTTTGTTGCTACGTCGGGGTGTGCCGTCGTCTTCTCCGATGCCACTATTCCGGAAGGCGTTGATCAGGAAGTTGGCGATCGCAATCACAAGAATAATGGTAAACAGGCCACCAAATCCGCCACCAATCCCAAAGAAGGGGAATAAGAAAGGAAAGCCAATCCCTCCTCCGGGTCCGCGAGTGCCTCCTCTAGGGGCCCCACCACGGGGGGGAGAGTAAGTCCGAGGGGCGCGGAATGAGCCGCCACCAATGCGTCCTCCTCCCCGACGGGCTAAGGCATCTTGACTCGGTGCAAGGGTGAGGACGAGGACTAAAACACACAAGAATAGTGCTTTTATAAAGGGTTTTAGTTTAAGAAGAATTTTTTGACCCATGGGTTTTATCAATCAAACGAAGGTTTCATATAAAGACTCCTATGAGTTACTCAGTTTAGGTTTATTGGAGTCTGTACCGTCTTGGCTGTTACATTTATTAATCTAACGCGATTTGCTACATTAGCGGGGAGGAGAGAGGGAGAAGGGGGGTTCGGAAAACCGTACTCTGCGCGATGTTTGGGGGATTGGGGGGTGACGGGGAGGAGGTGGGCGATCGCTCTTTCACCGTCTCCCCCAGACTGGACAAAATCAGGAAATAGATACAATATAATTTATATTTCCCAGTTTGGAGGGAAAGTCCTGTCTTGAATGTGATCCCTGACTCATGAAGCGTTTTCAGATTGGTCGTTCTGTTTTACGGTTCTTACTCCTCGTTTTTGGAGTTTCTTTAGGAACGGTTGCTCTTGCTCAAATTAATCTCTGGATGGTGGTTGTTTTGATGGGTTTTGCCACTGGGGTTTCTCTCTGGCAACTCTGGGAAAGCCAGATTAAGCAGCGTGACAAGGGTAGTTTGGCGCAAGAAAAGGAGGAGGCGATCGCTTCCTTAACAGGACAACTCGACCAGCAACAACAGCAGTCTCAATCCTCGTATGATTCTCTTGCAACGCAGTTTACAGAACTACAAGAAGCCTACGATAATTTACAGGAAGAACAAAAGGAACTAGAAACACAATTACAAGAAAAAGCACAACTTGAAGATCAACTTATAGCAGAGTTAGAAGAAAAACTACAAGCGGATGAAGCAGATAGTGCAAATTCAGCGAATTTCCAAGAATTAAAGAAACTTAATAGAACTCTAGAATCTCAAAAACTGCAACTCCAAAATGAACTCAACCGACTCAAAGCTCGGCACGACAGACTCCAAGCAAATAAATGGGAATTAACAGCGAAACTCAATTCTTTGCAATATCAATTCGGAAAAGCCAATAATAGTGAAGCCGAGCCAAGGACAGAATTACAGCAATTATTGATCAAAGCTATCAATAGAAAATTACCAACTCTAGAAGAATCGTTGTTGATTATTAGCCAATTATTTCCAGATAGAATTGTTGTTTTAGAAAGTGCTTGGAAATCCGCTAGAGAATCAGCTATTTTTAAGAATAAAAACGGAGCATTTGATTTACTTTGGACTCTAGCTAATGAGTATTGGGAACGGTGTTATGAAGGGCAAGGAGATGCCCAAGCGAGAAAAGTATTTACGAATCATTCTTATGCTGCAAGGGAGTCGGACACCGTTGAAAGGAATCAAAGAGCCAAGCAGTTAAGAACCTTTTATTATCAAGGTGAACCCATAGAAATGATGAAACACCTTAAAATTGGCACAAGAAATAGTCTAGCTGATACGCTCAGAATTCACTTTGAATGGAAGCCAGAGGAAGGCAAAATTATTATTGGCCATTGTGGCAAACATTTAGATCATAATTGAGTGTTGTTTTAATGCTTCTATTGGTGCAAACGGGGACTGGCCATCTGTCCATGAATATTAAAGATGGCCTTTAGAATAATTGGCATTAAAGCGGTTGGCAATGAAACACAACCCCCTGAATGCTGACGCTAACTACTTCAACCGTAACACCTGCCAACCCCGCTTCTGTAAACGCTGCTGGACGCGCTGTGGTTGCGTGGTGGCTAAATAATTTGGCGGTTCCCAAGGGTGAATTTCGGGATAATGGGCAGGATAAAGAATTGGTTTCCAAAAACCTTTCCATAAGCGGAACACTGTATAATTGGCAGCCGCTAAAAACTCAATAATTGACTCTGCGTAACCGTGATGCGCTTCAAAGAAAATATCTCGAATTTTTTGCTCTTGAATTAATTGCTTTGCCCCTTGCAATGCGGCTAATTCGTGACCTTCAATATCAATTTTTAAGAGATCTATTTTATTGTCCCATAAATCATCTAATCTTGTCAATTGAACCTCATAAACTTTTAACGTTTCTTCACCTTTATCTGTTGCGTCATCAATTAAGGCCGCTTCTCCGCGATTATAGATAGGGAGTCTTAACCAACCCGTCCCCGTTTTATTAGTTAAAGCTACCGTTTTTAACTCAATTTGTGTCCAATTTTTTAAGGTTTGCCAAGTCTGCACATTAGAGAATAATTCTTTATAAATGTCTGGACAGGGTTCAAAAGCGATAACTTGCCCAGTTTTCCCTACTTTTGCCGCACATAAACTGGTAATATAGCCAATATTCGCCCCAATATCAAAAACCGTCTCTCCCTCGTCCAATAACCGCCAAAGGGACTCACTCAAGGCTAAATCATAGATTCCCATAATCCAGAGTGACCATTCAACTTTATCATCAGGATTGGGGCGAATTTGTAAGGGAACTCCCCAGGGTAAGTCGATGGTTTGGAAGCTATCAACCGGATGACTCGGAGGCCGACGGAAACGATAATAAATTTGTTTGGGTTGTAAGATATATTCGGGACGAGTGAGATAGTTAACGAGGGACATAAAATTTCACTGGTTACTGATTACTGATTACTGTTTACTGATTACTGCTATGTCGAGAGTTATCACCTATAGTCCAGCTTATACCCTTGTTCCGACCTATGAATGTTTTAATCGCTGTGAATATTGCAATTTTCGCACTGATCCGGGTGAGGATGCTTGGTTGTCTCTGACGGATGCTGAGGACAGGTTGCGTTCTCTCCAAGATACAGGAGTGATGGAAATTTTGTTGCTGAGTGGGGAAGTCCACCCTAAAAGTCCTCGCAGAAATGCTTGGTTTCAGCATCTCTATCAGTTAGCAGAGTTAGCACTCTCTCTGGGGTTTCTCCCCCATACTAATGCGGGGATTCTCTCGTTTGCGGAGATGGAACAGTTAAAAGAGGTAAATGTGTCGATGGGGTTGATGTTAGAACAACTCACCCCTCGTTTGTTGGAAACCGTCCATCGTCATGCACCGAGTAAGATTCCCCAAGTGCGGTTAGAACAGCTAGAATGGGCTGGAGTATTGCAAATTCCCTTTACAACGGGGTTGTTGTTGGGGATTGGGGAAACGGAGGAGGATTGGGGGGATAGTTTACGTGCGATCGCGCAACTCCAACACACCTACGGCCATATTCAAGAAGTCATCCTCCAACCCCACAGTCCAGGATCACAACAAAATTTCCCCCATGGGGCCTTCTCCCCCGAAACCTTATTACAAGTGATTCCATGGGCCCGAAAAATTTTACCCGACACCATTACGATTCAAATTCCCCCCAATTTACTCAAGGATGAATCGTTCTTACTCGCTTGTCTAGACGCAGGAGCAAGAGATTTAGGGGGGTTGAGTCCCAAAGATGAAGTGAACCCCGACTATCCCCACCCCACCCCCTCCTCCTTGGCCAAAATCCTCCATCCTGCGGGGTGGGACCTCACTCCCCGTTTACCAGTCTATCCCCAGTATTTAACCCGTTTACCCCCTCAGTTACAGGAAGTGGTGGGAACAGTTTGAACCTACATTCGGCACTGCTTAACGTAACACAGTTCAATGACCCCCACCTACTTCGTGAGGTGGGGGAGTCCCGCGGCTCTTTTGTTGAAGGACAAGAAAAATGAGTTCAATCAATCAGCTAAAAATCAAAAATTCTGAGTCTGTCACTAACTAGAAATATTCTTTGTACCCTAAAGCAACTGATTAAGATAAGATAAATCCACAGCACCAAAATGTACACTCAAGGCAATGTGCATATTTTCCATAGATTTCACTAACCAAGGGACTCCATCCTCAGTCGAAGACTCATAATGATTGAACAAAATTGAAAAACGCTTCTCTAAATGGGGTTTCACTTGTTGGCAAAGGAGCGTAATTTTCAATAATAAAACAATGGTCTTCGTTGCCCCCAAATTGGTCACTAAATCTACAAAAATATAGTGATTGGGTCTTTGATAACTTTCCACTACTAAATAGTTTAGTAAATGGCTTGAAGTTCTCAGAATAAGTGTATTGTTGGGTTTGTAGCCATCATACCGAGGCAGGGTGTTTTTTAAATAATCATACAACTTTTGATTAAATTTTTGATTCCCGTATTTAGAGTCAATCGAGGTGATTAAATACTCATACAGATCATCCTTGAAATGGCGGTAACTGGAAGCCTTGAGACTGCGGGAGAGAAACAACTTTGCCGACTCTCGATGGGTGTATTTTCCTTGGGTTTTCCCTATAAACTGACGGAGGGCGAATCCTAACTCGCGATCGCTTAATAACGTCGGATTGGTCACGGGTTGAATAATTCGCTTTTTCTTCGGCTTAATTAACTTCTTCTGCTGTGCTGTGCGCACCTGATACATCACATACTGAGACAAATCTAACTCAAACTGCTGTTGCAACTGATCCCGAATATGACGAACCGTTTGCTGATGCTCATAACTGCTATCTTGACTCAACAAACAATGCTCATACAAATAGGGATAACGATTAATCAACGTCCCCACTAAATTAGAATCACTTTCCGAGGTGCGAGGCCGTAACTTTCCCTTCTCCTCAATGGTATTTTGCATAATTCGCGCCAACCGTTGCAGCGTCAAAAACTGCTCCGTCTCCCGGAAATCCCGCACCAACTGGCGTAACCGTCTCGCTCCCCGTGCTTTTAATGTCCCTAGAGGTGGCACATCATCAAACAAGGCCACTAACTCTGGAATGGCCCACCGGGTATTGGGTTGCAACTGCCAGCGATTGATCAAAATATGACAACACCGATTGAGAATTAAATTGAATTCATCTTCAATGTCCTTAATACAAGCAATTTTTTCCAGAGATTCCCGGACTTCTAGGGGTTTGTAGTCTCGTCCCCCAATAAACAACCGTCGAAAACGGTCGATTAATTCTTCCGGCGTTTCCGTTTGCACGCAGTACAGCAAATGGTCGTACAGCGTCTGTTCTTCTTGGCGAGTCTGTCGTAAATTAGAGTCTATCAACGTAGTCACGCTTCTTCAGCCCTCCTAATCCCATAGAAATTGGGCTGTAAACAGCATAAAAAAATAGTTAGGGTTTATTATCTTAGGAATCCTTAGATTATCCCCAATCGTAGAGTAGATGCACGCACACAGACTGTCAGAATGTTAGAGATTTTCTGAGCAAGTCCAATTGAAATCCCTTACTATATCTCCATGATACCTTGACCTCAAAAGTAAAGGATTCGGCAAATCTACCGAAAACTGTTCCACCTGTTCGCGGGGTCTGGATTAATACACTGTTTTGCCCGATAATGCCCAGTTTGTGGGTTCATCGTTATGTCTTTACCACTCCAACTGTCACAACTTCCGGACATTCTCCAGAGTCCAGGGTCTTCTGTAGCGGGAAATGTTCCCATTACGGGAGTTTCGACGGATACTCGTACTCTCCAAGCGGGGGATTTATTTGTGGCCTTGCGGGGGGAAAGTTTTGATGGACACCAGTTTATTCCTCAAGCGGTGGATAAGGGAGCCGGTGCTTTGGTGGTGCAGGAGTCGGTGATGGTGGACACTGCGCCCCATGTGCCTCTGTTGCGGGTGAAAGATACGCTACAAGCCTATCAACGGTTGGGACGCTGGTGGCGGGACCAGTTTGAGATTCCGGTTATTGGGTTAACGGGGTCGGTGGGCAAAACGACTACAAAGGAACTCATTGCGGCGGTTTTGGGGACACGGGGGACGGTGCTGAAAACCCAGAAAAATTACAATAATGAAATTGGTGTGCCTAAGACGTTATTGGGCTTGACAAAAGAGCATGATTATGCAGTGGTGGAGATGGCGATGCGGGGGCGGGGCCAGATTGCTGAGTTAACGGAGATTGCTCGCCCGACGATTGGTTTAATTACCAATGTGGGGACGGCACATATTGGTTTGTTGGGGTCCCAGGAGGCGATCGCGGAGGCGAAATGTGAGTTGTTGGCGACTATGCCTTCAGAGAGTATTGCGTTGCTGAATGGGGATAATCGGCGTTTGCTGGAGACGGCCCAAGGGGTTTGGTCGGGGAATTGTTTCACTTATGGATTGGAGGGGGGCGATTTACGGGGGAGATTACTGGATTCTTATACGTTGCAGGTGGAGGATGAGCTATTTCCGTTGCCGTTGGCGGGGCGGCATAATGCGTCCAATTATTTGGCGGCTTTGGCGGTGGCGAAGTTGTTGGGGGTGGATTGGTCGCTTTTGAAAGGGGGGATTACGGTGGAGTTACCCGGAGGGCGGGCGAAGCGTTATGGTTTGCCGAATCAGGTGACATTGCTCGATGAGACTTATAATGCGGGGTATGAGTCGATGGTGGCGGCGTTGGAGATGCTGAAGGATACGCCCGCCCAGCGACATATTGCGGTGTTGGGGACGATGAAGGAGTTGGGGGAGAAGTCTTGGGAGTTGCATTATCGGGTGGGGGAGATGGTGAAGGCGTTGCAGTTGGATGAGTTATGGGTTTTGGTGGATGATCCGGAGGTGGAGGCGATCGCGGAGGGAGCGAAGGGGGTGACGAGTCACTGTTTTAGGAGTCGAGAGGCGTTGATTGAGGCGTTGAAATTAGAATTGCGATCGGGGGATTGTTTGTTGTGTAAAGCCTCGAATTCGGTGGGTTTGAGTCAAGTAGTTGAGGCGTTAATTAATCATTAAAATAAATCACTATTCAAGATTTATGCTTGCTTGATGGATTAGTGAGCATATTTATTAAGTTCTTGGACGAGTTGATGAACTGTGGTAGAGGGATCATCTTTTACAGGATTAGGAGGATTATAGTTTTGTAGAAGTCGTGTAGCGTTTTTTATGGCTGTCTTTTGAAAATCGAGTAACTCATCATAAATTGATTCACTATTTTTTGCATAGGGATGATCTAGCAATTTATCGAGTTTCTTGCTATAGTCTTGACGAGTCAGAGCCGTATTGAGAAATTGAAAGTGGAGAACGTACCAAAGTTCAAAGCATTGGTTAGAATAAGCCACTTGATATTGATTTTTTTTACATTGTGCAATGGTCTTCTGAATATCTTGAGGAGTCCAGTTATCCCTATCAAAAACTAGCCAAACTTGATCATAGTCTTGAGGATCATTGTTGTTAATTTCATTAAAGAGTTGGCTCGGATTGCGGCCACATCCTTTAATCTTAATAATAATACTAGGGACACGAAATTTACTAAAATAGTTTTTCTCGGTTTCTTCGCCTTCGCAAATAATTAAAAATCGTTGTCGAAGTTCTCTATTATTGGTTTTCCGTTTATGATATCCACGATGTTTATATTTTGATTTCCCCATCAGATTTAATTATTATCTGTCAGTATTAAGCAAGGTTTCAAAATCACCAAAATAAGGAATTGCACCATATTTACCTTTGATATAATCTCGCTCAAAGGTAGCGTCATTTCTAATGTTGTATTCAGCAAGAGAATATAAATCTGTTGCACCGTAACGGTCTTTTTCCATAAACCAAATTTGATCGCGCCGAAATAGTCGATTGCTGAGTAAATTGGTATCGTGAGTGGTGAAAATAATTTGAGCGTTTTTAGGATTAGTTATAGGGGAATTAAAAAGTTGAATAATTTTTTGACTAATCAGTGGATGTAAGCGTGCATCAAATTCATCTATGATTAGTGTTTTTCCTTCTTTTAGCGTGTTAATCAGTGGTCCCGCCATTGCAAAAATTTTTTGTGTTCCTTCTGATTCTTGTTCTTCTAAGTCAAATTCTTCTAGTTTAAGTTCAATCGGTTTATTATTGTTATTAAATTTCTGATGTTTGGTTTTAATTGATGCTTGTTTCCAACCATCTTCTTGAGTAAGCATTTCTTTAATTGAATCTGGCATTGCTTTAGGTAGTGAGTCAATTTCGATATCTACAATATCAACTTCAATATCATGAATACCAATATCGAGCTTTTTAATTAACTGTATAATCGCATTATGATCTTGTTTTGAATTAAGACAATGTACTGTATATCCTCCAAAGCCTTGATCATTTAATCCAGATGTAATTTTTAATTGCTCTGTAATCCAATTGAGGATGGTTTCGGCAATAGGAACGTTGAATTGTGCTGATACGGAAAGAAAAAGCGCATTGGGTCGAGTAAACTTTTGTAAGCCAGAAGCCTGATATTTTTTGGCTACTTTAAAGTGATCTAAGTTACGCTCAAATAAGCGAGTTTCACGGACATTGGGGACATAGTAAAGCCATTCGGAAATAATGCGATCGCGCTTTGCTTCAAACCCGTAGCGATAAATAATTCCCTCATGACGAAACACTAATTCAAAAAAAGAGGGTTCATTTTCGGTTGCTGTGCTGAGGCGAAATGGTTCAACCTTAATTGCATCTGTACTTTGGCCTTCCCGTGACGAATTGACCATTAAACCTTTCATAAAATTGAGCGCAGTAACAATATTGCTTTTACCGCTAGCATTTGCACCGTAGATGGCCGCACTTTTAACAAGAGTTAACTCCTCATCGACAACAAATGTATTATTTTCATCAATTTGGGAGTCTTTAGCTTTGAGGTTAGCTGCAACAAGACTCAACGTGACTTGTTTTTTGAAGGAGCGATAGTTGGCGACGCTAAACTCAATCAGCATAATTGGCTCTTAGAAGACAAATTCGTGATTTTTTCACGATTTCTCTCATTAAGCATAAGTGTTCCAGACCCAACCGTCAATACTCTATACCGGGATTAACAACCCTAAAATAACCAATTGCCTCCTAAGATATAAAAGCGCACGTAGAAAATGACATAAAATCCATCTAAAACGAGCAATATTGCTTTGGCCCAATGGGTTTTTAAGAGTGTCCAGACAAAGGGAGTCACTAAACAGACTAAGATGATCTCTAATAAGGCGATTATTGCTCCGTGATGCTTGGGGTCCCAGTAGGAGACTGGACTAATAAAACGGTAGTCACTCAAGGGGTAGAAATGACGGTGGGCATCGTCGTGATGGATGGGGATATCAAAGCAGGAATGAAGGATCATGCTGGTGAAGAAAATGCTCCCCCATTTCCATCCCCCATACCAACAGAGGGCTAAACCGAATAACCCAACGGGAAAGGAGTGAGATAGAGAAATTATGGTTTGCCAAAAGGGTTGATAATAGGCGGTTGACCAAATTTCTGATTCGGGTAGTTTTTGGATGACTTTGGCGACAAAATAAAAGGCGAAAATGGGGACATCAGGGAGAATTGCACCGAGGGTGATGGCGACGGTAGATTTTGGGGCAAGGGCTGCTCCTAATATGGCAAGATTAACAATGTAATGACCGGGAGTATTCACAATTAACAAGTAACAATTAGCAATTAGCAATTAGCAATTCATAATTATATGAAATTCGCTTTATTGGTATTAAATTAATTTATTGTAAGCCCTTCAGGGCTTACTACGAACTTATAGTAACGGTTAATAATCTAAGTCTGTCCAACGGACTGCTCCCTTAAAGATTGTGTCGCTGATAATTGCATTGGTTAAATCTGCTCCTAATAAATAGCCTTGGCTAAAGTCGGCTTCTTGTAAGTTAGCGTTACTTAAATTGGCATTGAGTAAATTTGCACCAATGAGTTGAGTTTGGGTTAAGTTACTGTAACTAAGATTTGCGTTTTTTAGTGTCGCTTGGGATAAGTTTGCTTCTTCTAAGGTTGCTCCTACTAATGTTACATCGGTTAAATTCGCCATTCTTAAAACGGCTAAGGATAAATCTCCTCCACTCAAGTCACTATTGACTAAGGTTGCTCCTTGTAAATAGGCAGATTCTAATATTGCTCCTTGTAAATTACTATAGGTTAGGTTAGCAACACCTAATTTTGCTCTAGTTAAGTTAGCATTTTCAAGGATGGTATAAGTTAAGTTGGCATGATTTAATCCCGCTTCATCTAAGTTTGCTTCCTGTAATTCGGCACAACGTAAATTGGCTCTGATAAAACTTGAACCGTGTAAGTTTGCTCTGGCAAAATCTGCACTTTGTATGCTTGCTCCAGCAAAGTTAGATTGGCGACTGATCGCGTTTATAAATTCAGCTTGTTGTAAGTTTGCGGTGTCTAAATTAGTGCGGTTTAGGCGAGCATTTCTTAAATTAGCATAGCTTAAAGTTGCGCCGTTTAAGTCTGCGGAGTTTAAGACTGCTCCTTGTAAGTTTGCTCGGTTTAAGTTTGCTCCTCCTAGAAAACTATTTTGCAGATTGGCTTGTTGTAGGTTGGCTTCTGGGAGTTGGGTAAAGGCTAGGTTGGCTTTGCTTAAATTAGCGCGAATTAAACTTGCTTTTTCGAGTTTGGCTAAGGATAAATCTGCTCCTCGTAAGTTAGCACTATCTAAGTTTACAACAATTTCTATGGCTTCTTCTTCGTTTTCGATGGGGTCGGGAAATCTTATTTTTCCGATGATTTCTCCTGCATATTGGGAGGTTTTAGTTTCGAGGAGACTCCGGTTACAAGTTCGGGCAATTGCTTCTTGTGTGGTTTTGGGTTCCTCGTCTTCTTCGTCTTCTTCGTCTTCTTCGTCTTCGTTGCCTTCGTCTTCTTCGTCTTCGTCTTCTTTGCCTTCGTCTTCTTCGTCTTCGTCTTCGTTGCCTTCGTCTTCTTCGTCTTCGTCTTCTAACTCATCTAGCACATTTTCAATAAAGTCTTCATCTGCTTCTATGGTTTCTACAATTTCATCTATTTCATCAAGTAAGTTAATTTCTGGTTGTTCGATTTCATTACTGGGTCTTAAATCAGCCCCTCGCAGGTTGGCATCTTCTAAGTTAGCAAAAATTAAATGTGCGCCTTTTAAATTAGCCCCGGCCAAGTTGGCCCCTCGTAAGTCTGCACCACTTAAATCAGCCTCTTCTAAGTCCGCATATTCTAAATTAGCCCCTGCTAAGTCCATGGCGGTTAAGTCGGCCTCACTCAAGTCACAGCGACGACATTCTCTGGTTTCTTGCAGACGGGTAATATCCTCTGGGTTGGCTGCCTGAGCCGGGTTTAGAGGAATTGAGAGGAGTAGGAGAGAGGCAACAGAAAGGAGAGAATAACGCATCAACTTGTTAAGGGGAGAAACAGGGGAAATAGGACGGAGGAGAGGCTAAACAAGTTTCAATTGAAGGGATTAAACTGAGAGTTGTCAAAGTCCGGGCTACGGGGTTGATTGAATCCTAAAAGGTCTTGTAATTCTTGAATGCGGTTGGTGTCTCCTTGTTGGCGATAGAGGCGGAGGGCTTTCTCCCACATTTGGGTGGCTTCTCGTTTCCGTTGACGGGCGGAGAGGGCAAAACCGAGTTTATAGTAACTATCGGGGTTATCGGGGGCGAGTTGGGTGGCGCGACGATAGGCTACAATGGCGGGTAAATAGGCTTCTAACGCCATTAATTCATCCCCGATATCTAATTGCACCTCGACGGAGTTATCGAGGGCGATAACGCGATAAAACATCCGGTCTGCGGCTTGATTTTGTCCTCTGTCTCGGAGGATGCGGCCAATTTGTAGTTGGGCGTAGGGGTTACGGGGATCGAGGTTAGCGGAGCGTTGTAGGGCGTTGAGGGCTTCTTGGTCGTTGTCTTCTAGCCCTAGGAGAAAAATCCCTAACTGCATCCAGAGTTTACTGTTGTTGGGATAGCGTTGGGTGGCTTGTCGGAGGAGATCAAGGGCGGACTGGGTTTGATTTTGTTCGAGGAGGGCGGTGGCCATGAGGCCATAGACTTCGCCATTGGGGGGGTTGAGGTTGACGACTCGTTGATAAACTTGTAGGGCGCGATCGTGATACCCTTGGCGCATGAGGACGACACCGAGGCCGAGATAACTGTCGATGTGGTTGGGTTGGAGTTGGATGGCGTGACGGTAGGCGTTGGTGGCGTTGCGGTTGTCGCCAATTTGGGCGAGACAGTGAGCGTAGGCGTAGTAAAAGGAACTGTTGTTCCGGTCGAGAAAGAGGGCGTTGCGATAGGCTTGGGCGGCTTCTTGGAAGCGGCCTTGGACGGCGTAGAGGTAGCCGATGCCGGAGTAAATTTTGGGGTTACGACGGTCGAGGGTGGCGGCTTGTTGGTAGGTGGCGATCGCTTGTTGATAGTTTCCCGTGTCGGCTAAGTCTCGCCCCCGTCGTAGGAGGTCATTCAGTTGTTCGTTATTACGGGAGGCGTTTTGCGCTACAACAGGGGAGGGAACAATCCCGGTTAAGCTGGTTGTTCCCATCCCTAAGAGAAAGGCTAAAAAAAGGGTTGGAATGGGATTTTTGTTCATTTTGGGTGATGGATAATGGCTAATGGGTAATGGGTAATGGGTGGTTTCATAAGATTACAGGGATTAGAAACCGGGTTTCTTTGTTGATTTTTTGGTAATTCTTGCAGTTGGGGATAGAAACCCGGTTTCTTCAACAACGCAAAACCCACAACTAACCTAACCACCGTTTATAACTTGTCGGCGTGTTCTTTATACCATTCAATAGTGTTTTGTAGCCCTTGTTTAAATTCTGTTTGGGCGACAAAACCAAACCGTTCTTTAGCCCGTTGGGTGTCTAGGCAACGACGGGGTTGGCCGTTGGGTTTGTCGGTGTCCCAGATGACTTCTCCTTGAAAGTCCATGACTTCACAAATTAATTCTAAGAGGGTTTTAATCGGGATTTCTTCGTTTGTCCCTAAATTTACAGGGTCTGGGTCATTATAACTTTGAGTGGCCATGACAATGCCTCTGGCCGCGTCTGTGGAGTAGAGAAATTCGCGGGTAGGACTGCCGTCTCCCCAAGCATGAATTGCGCGATCGCCCCGTTGTTGTGCTTCATACACCTTCCGAATTAAGGCCGGAATGACATGGGAACTACTGGGATTAAAATTATCTTCAGGGCCGTATAAATTAACGGGGAGTAGATACACCCCATTAAAGCCGTATTGTTGCCGATAGGCTTGTAATTGCACTAAAAGGGCTTTTTTCGCAACCCCGTAGGGGGCATTGGTTTCTTCGGGATAGCCCTCCCAGAGGTCATCTTCTTTGAAGGGAACCGGGGTAAATTTAGGATAAGCGCAAATTGTCCCCACACAGACCAATTTTTCCACTCCTGCTTCATAGGCTGCATGAATCAACTGCGCTCCCATCATCAGGTTATCGTAGAATAACTCGGCGGGTTTTTCTCGGTTGAGGCCAATTCCTCCCACATGGGCAGCTAAGTGGATGATAATATCTTGGTTAGCGGCGACTTGTTGACAGGCTTCTAGGTGACAGAGATTATAATCGCGCGATCGCGGAATAAAAATCCTCTCCGGATTCGCCCCAGCAGCAACTAACTGTTCCACCACTTGTTTACCCAGAAATCCCGCACCCCCAGTGACTACAATGCGCTTATCGCTTAAATCTAACATGGCTTTTTCCCTTCAATGATTAGAACTCCTCTCTTGTTGCCAGTTTAATCTATTGTCATGGTCATATTTTGTCGGATATAAGCAATATCCTCTTTCAGCTTTTCCGAAGCAGGAGTCCCTTCCGGAGTATCTAACCCCAAACCCGCCAAATCCGCATCCACCATGAGTTTCACCAACTCCTCAAAAGTGACCGAAGGTTGCCAACCCAGTTTTTCCCGGGCCCGGGTCGAATCCCCAATCAATAAATCCACCTCCGCAGGCCGTAAATAGCGGGGATCAAACTTAACAAAATCCTCCCAATTCAGTCCCACATAATCAAACGCAATCGTCAAAAACTCCCGAATCGAGTGGGTTTCATTCATAGCAATCACATAATCATCGGGGGTATCCTGTTGCAACATCAGCCACATGGCCTTCACATAGTCCTTCGCATATCCCCAGTCCCGTTTTGAGTCTAAATTGCCCAAATAAAGCTCTTTCTGAGTCCCTTTAACAATGCGTGCCACAGCCCGAGTAATTTTCCGCGTCACAAACGTCTCACCGCGACGGGGGGAATTATGAATCCAACCTTGTCCGACTCCTGCGTGAAATGTACCGCTTGTGGTAGCCAGATCAAACAACCAACTTTGATAGTCAATCGGTTGTGCTTTTACCACCTCACTCAGAGGACGACGCAAATGGTGTCCCTTTTCACCTTGGGTTTCCGGTGAATTGAGATTAATTTGATAATACAACCGTCCCTCACGGTCTTCAGTGCAGAGAATTGCCCGTTGTTTTAGGGTTTTCACCGCCAACCAGTATAAGCCAGCCGCCAAAACCGGGGAAGCTGTCCGAAACCCTTGGAATTCATAGGTACAAGGGGTACTTTTTAACCCATCCCCCGCATTGAACCCCTCTAAAAACGCTAAATGTTCTCGTTCAAAGGCATTCAGCACTCGTTTCGGAATACGCTTATAACCGGAACGAGTATAAAGTGAGTCGTAGATATAGCGGCCATAAGCCCGGTTTCCATTTAACTGGAGTTGAGTCAAGGTTTTTTGACCCGTAAAACCGCTTTGGGTGTGGCGACGGGAACTATTCCCCCCAGTGACTTTTCGCCAACTGTTGGCCACTCGGTCTAGTAAGGCAATATCTTGATTGGTGACTTGAATGCGTCCCTCCTCGTTGACATAACCTTCTGCGGCCAAAACCCCCAGTAACCAAGCTTCCGTTTCTGTCAAGTCGATTTGTTCGGGAGAGGAAGGAACATCAATTAAAGCCAAATGATCCCCCACTTGCACTTCTCCGGCGGGTGTTTCCACTACTTGCTCCGTCTGTTGGGTAAAGACCACATGATCGCTGGTGGCGTGGTACACTGCCCCCCGAGCAGCGATGCGATGGACTTGCTTATTGGCTTTTCGTTTTGCCCCATTCCAAGTGGCCGTCATACAGGTGACTTCCGTCCATCCTTGGGCATCCCAAACCTCAAAACGGTCTTCGGGGAGTAAGTCAGTGGTGTAGCGATGACCGTGACTGCCGTTCGTGCGGTGCGGGACAATATCTTCTATGGGCAGAATGTCAATGAGGCCATCTTTACGGATAATGACGGGGGTTTCTCCGGTGACACATTCATGGTTGAACAAAATGCCATTACAGGCAAATAAGTCGTAGGACTCCCGATAATTAATGGTTTGCCAGTGGGAATAGACCTTCGCGCAGGAATAGGGACTACGGGGGTAAAAGGGAGTATCTTCACTTTGGGGGACTTCTTGAACCTTCCCGAACATTTCCGAAGACCCTGCTTGATAAAAGCGCACTTGAATCCCTGTCCGGTGTTGATAGTCGCGGATAGCTTCTAGGAGACGTAGCGTTCCCATGGCCACCGTATCCACAGTATATTCGGGAGAATCAAAACTCACCCGGACGTGAGACTGGGCCCCTAAATTATAAATTTCGTTGGGCTTAATTTCTTCGAGAATGCGTCGTAGGGTTGTCCCGTCTGTTAGATCACCATAATGCAGAAATAAGCGGGCTTCGGGACTGTGGGGGTCAATATACATATGGTCGATGCGGTCTGTATTAAAGGTCGAGGTTCGCCGAATAATTCCATGAACTTCGTAGCCTTTTTCTAAGAGCAGTTCACTGAGGTATGACCCATCTTGACCTGTAATTCCGGTAATTAAAGCGCGTTTGGTTTCGCTCATGCTTGGTAATTCCTATATTCCAACAAACGGGGCAATCCAAATTTAAAGAGGGTAAATCAAATTTACCCTCTGCTAACCTTCTAGCATAACCCGCAAAAATTCTTTGTGTGGAATCTTCTATTCCAAAGACATCTAGCCGGAATTGAGCCATGATTGAGGTGAGAGAAGAAGGAATCCCCAACCCTGCCTTTTCAGGGATTATTGGTGGTTTTCCTCTCTCCTCTGTTTCTAGGAGATGTTAGTACGCCCCATTGTTGCGCGGAAATAGCATCACACCAATGGTTTTAATAATAATGAACAGGTCTAAAATCACTGTCCGGGAGTTGGCATAGTAAACATCCATTTTGATGCGACGGGGATAGGGGATATCGTTCCGTCCAGAGACCTGCCAAAGTCCGGTAATGCCAGGTTTCACTTGTAACACCTTGGCCATGTAGCGTCCGTAAAACGGAAGCTCTGCTTTAACCAAAGGTCGGGGGCCCACAACACTCATGTCTCCTTTGAGGACATTCCAAAATTGGGGAAGTTCATCGAGACTGGTGAGACGGAGGAATTTGCCGACTGGGGTAATTCGGGGGTCTTGCTTGAGTTTGTAGTTTTTTTGAAATTCCTGATGGAGGTGGGGCGAGGTGGCCATCATCTCCCCTAAAATGCGATCGGCATCTTTGACCATGGTGCGAAATTTAATACAGTAAAACGGTTGATAATTTTTGCCGATTCGCTGTTGGACGTAGAAGACGGGGCCGGGAGAGGCGATCGCAATTAACAAGGCTAGGATGAGATAAACGGGAGACCCCAATGTTAGCACCATCAGGGAAAAGACAATATCAAACAAGCGTTTAAACGTCGCACTATTCAGTTTTCGGACGAGGGCATAGCTTGATCGGTGTCGGGGGACTAGGGTGGGGTTTGGTTTCGTTCTGAAGTCGGTGCGAAACCGGACAGAACTCAAGGGACTTTCGGCAGTCATTTTACTCCTTCTCTTCACACCACAATACTTGAATGCACCATACAATAGCCGAATGGAATGATCCAACCCAACTAAGACTTATGGGACAAACGAATCTACTGTAGAGGGAAATGTTCCCTACTGCCAATCATTACAACACTGTTTGATAAATTTTTGATAACGCTGTTGAAAAAGAGTGGGAGAAAATTGCCTCGCATTCTCATAACACTGTTCAGGCCGGATTTTGCCCTGTAAGTCCCGTTCAAAGGCTTCTACCGCTTCTTGTAACCCCGTTGGGGTTTGGGGAGAAAACCAAACCCCTGTAGCCGTTTCGGGGAACTGACGGACATCTCTCACTGTCTCTAATGTTCCCCCAGCCCCATAGGCAATAACGGGCGTTCCACAGGCTTGGGCCTCTACGGGGGCGATGCCAAAATCTTCACAGGCCGCATAAACAAAGGCTTTGGCACGTTTCATATAATCTTCAACTACCCCATCAGATTGCATTCCTAACACCTGAATGTTCGGACGGGCTAATTTTTGAAGATAGGGCAATTCTGGCCCACTGCCAATGACCACCAGAGGCAACCCCAGTTGATTAAAGGCTTCTACTACCAGAGAAACGCGCTTATAGCTCACTAAACGAGAGACAATGAGATAAAAGTCCTCTTTCTGCGTTTCGAGGCTAAAACGGTCAATATTGACGGGGGGATAAATAACTTCAGCAGGCCGACGATAACACCGCCAGATGCGTCGTGCAATATGTTTTGAGTTGGCGATAAAGTAATCCACTCGATTGGCGGATAAGGTATCCCACAGGCGCATATAGTGGAGAATGAGGCGGGTGAATGCGCCGATGATGCCTTTGCCTAAGCGACTATTCTGGATATAGTCGAAGGTCAAGTCCCAAGCATAGCGCATGGGGGTGTGGCAATAGCAAATATGGAGTTGGTGCGGTCGGGTTAAGACTCCTTTGGCGACGGCATGGGAGGAGGATAAAATTAAATCATATTCCTCTAGGTTGAGTTGTTCAATGGCGAGAGGAAGTAAGGGTAAATATTTTTGCACCCCGTTTTTGGCCTGGGGAAAGTGTTGTAAAAAGGTAGTGCCGATCTGACGTTGGTAGAGATAGCTGTCTGGGTTCACCGATTCAAAGTCAATCAAAGCATATAAATCGGCCTCAATACATTCTAGTATCTCCCGCACCACTAATTCTGAACCCCCTGTCGCTTCTGGGGTAAGCCATTCATGGACTAAGGCCGTTTTCATTTTTTTGTTTTTTGTTTTTTGTTGGTTGTTGTGAACAAGGGAAAAGGGAATAGGGAACAGGGAATAGGGAACAGGGAATAGTGGGTTCTTTGTTCTCCCCTATCTCCCCCATCTCCCCCATCTCCCCCATCTC
>NZ_JAQMSD010000033.1 GCF_028330525.1 Spirulina sp. CS-785/01 | reverse complement strand
TATCTACACGATAGGAAACGCTTCAGGAGACACTGCCTCTACTGTGGCTGGAGAAATCTTGTCACAGCAAGCGGAGTCGTTGAATGAAGAACCTCGCTGATTCTTAGGAATCCCTCGGCTCTGTCGAGGGAGGATGTCAATGGTTCTCGATGTGGATGGTACGATCGCAGGGGAAGATAATTTCCTTTCTCCTAGCGTCCAGACGGCCATTGCACAGGTACAAGCTAAAGGGATTAAGGTGGCCATTGCAACAGGCCGGATGTATTGTTCGGCTTTACGGTTTCATGCACTGATTGCCTCAGATCAACCGCTTATCGCCTATAATGGGGCGTGGGTACAGCATCCGGTGACTCAAGATGTTTTGCAGCATTCTCCTCTCTCTGTTCCTTTGGCCACTGCATTGTTAGAGCATTGGGAACAACCGGAATGGGTATCCCGTTTAGATATTCACTGTTACTACAATGATGAATTGTATGTCCGGGAAATTACTCCCCGTACTATTCACTATACCCAGCGATCGGGCATTTCTGTGAATCCCGTGGGAGACTTGCGGCCTCTGTTGGAGCAGGAGGTGACGAAAATGTTGGCCTTGAGTGATGATACACTAGCGATCGCGCAACTCTATCAACAACTCAAACAACAGTACACCACCGAACAACTCTATATTACCCAATCCACTCCCACCTTCGTTGAAGCCACTCGTTCCCAAGTTAACAAAGGAACAGCAGTCCAGTTTTTAACCGAAGACTATTTAAACTATCAACCTCAACAGGTAATGGCCATTGGGGATAATTGGAATGATCTAGAAATGCTACAATATGCCGGATTTCCTGTTATTATGGGCAATGCTCCCCATAGCTTAAAACAGTTTGCGGCTCAACACTTTTCCCATTGGGTTGCCCCCGATGTTGAAGCGGATGGGGTGGCAAAGGCCATAGAAAAATTCTTACTTTAAACCCTCTTGAGCGAAAAAGTTTTCAGAAAAAACAGTTTAATTCTGATTTCAATCCCTATTAAATTGGAAATAATGAGATCAGAAACAATGAAATCAGAGAGAGAGTGAAATCAGAAAGAGAGCCGACGACTTGCCATGTTTCGTCTCGGCTCTCTTTAACTGGTTCGCTCCTCACACAATCCAACCATAACGTAGAGATTTAAGACCTGTCAACTCAAAAGGCAAAATTCTCGGTTTTTGCCTCAAAGCCCCGATATTTGGCAGATTCTCCCCTGTTTTCAGAATTCTAAACGAGGCACAATCCCGAACTGTTCCCAGAAAATACGCAATAATAACCGTTGAGCAACCGCCATTAAGCCTAATCGCGCTTGCACCAATTCTAAAGACGTAGTTCCCCCAATGCAACTGACACACTCAAAAGTTTCTATGGTCTTCCCAAAGCGGTAGGCCACCGTCGGCCAAGGGATAGGCCGTCCTTGGGCCAAAATATCTGTCACCGTCACCACTTGACTGAGGACCTCCCATGCTGGGGGAGAAACAAAACGCCAGGTTTCCGACTCTTGTAACCAAGGGAGAGGAGAGGGAGTTTCCCATTGCCACAGCAAACTTTTTTCCCCTGGGGAAAGCGTAATGAACCCTTCGCTTTGGCCCAAGTAGAGATAAGATAAACAACGACATTGGAGGTACTGGAGGGGTAAATAAGCTCCAGTCACCGGAGGAGCAAGAGAAGGCAAAGAGATGGTCATGTCTAAAAGAGCGTTTAACCAGTCGGCCAACATTGACTCGCAATAGCGAAACTCCAACCCATGAGGGAAAACGCGGACAACTTGCCATGGAGAAGTATCAGAAAGCACATGAAGTAAGTCCATTGCCCAATCTCTAGAGGAGGCCGGGAAGCGTTTTTCCAGCACTTCTGCTAGGGGGGAACGATAGGCCACATAAGCCGACGTTTTGACCCGATAAACTGGGACTGAGGAGACTGCTAACGGACACCCCAACTGCTCGGTTGCTTGAGCGAGAGCATTTTGCAGTTGACCTTGGAGCGACTCCGGTTTTTGACCCTCATTTCCCATCTTGAAAATCCTCTAACTCTTTGGGGGAGTGGGCAGACAACGAATCAAAAAACATCAAGACAGTAAAAATTTTCTGTAGCAAGTGTTTTTTGATACCTCCACTCTCAGTACCATAGATCAATATACCCGCTTAATTACCTGAAAAACGTCTTATGCACAGTCAATCCCTTTCGTCAGAGGCATCCCGACCGTTTGTGATGTGGCAAAGAATCATCGACTGGGGACAAGAGCATTACCGCGATCGCATCTTTAACAAAGACGAACGCATCCCAGTCCGGCCCGGGTTACTCTACCTTGTCCAACGGGGAGCAGTTCGTTTAACAGGAGTGGCTCAGGTGCAACCCCCAACCACCTCCACCCCTTCTCTCCCAGAGCAAGAAGAAGCCTTCCTAGGGTTTGTTGGCACAGGACACCCCTTTGAAGTCATTGCTCAACCCACCGTCAACTTACAAGCCTATGCCCATACCCCACAAACCCTAGTGATTTGGCTCTATTGGCATGATCTAGACAACTGGCCTCATTTTCGCCGGGAAGTCCTCGACGCACTCCGCTACCAACACCAACGCAAACTCCTCTGGTTGAGTATCTTAGGCCAACGTCGCACCATTGACCGTTTATGGGGCTTTCTCACCCTGTTAATCGAAGAATATGGTGAACCTACCCCCCAGGGGTATTGTTTGCCTTATCCGCTTACCCACGCCCAAATTGGCAGCGCGATCGGGTCAACCCGTGTCACCGTCACCCGGTTAATGGGACGACTCCGCCAACAAGGGGCCATTGCCATTCAAGGAGACAATTTACTCTGTCTTACTCAACCTTTTGCCAAAGCCGTGAGCTAACAAGGGAGGGAAACGGGGGGAAAGGCCATGACCACCAGTCCTTTAACTTAACGTCCCAAGAAGAGCCCCGCTTTCAGCGACGGGATGAATTGCGACAATCTGGTACAGCAATGATCTTTGTAGAAGACATCAACTTTACTGGTTTCGCTAACCCCATCTAAATCGAAGATTTTAGATGGGGACTGCGCGAAACGATTTTGTTCAACCGGGATCGTCGGATGTTTCGTCGGATGAAGCCAAAGCCATGCGCCGCTCTTGGTTCATGGAATTGAGGTGGACGGCAGAAATAAGCCCCAATCACATCGCGTTTAGCGATTGATTGCGGGTAGTTGATATCCCACCCGTGAGAGTGGCAATCCCGAGCAGGATGTCAATACTTACGGAAAAACGCGATATTTAGATATTTCAGCCCTAACCGTACCCAGCGTAGGGGACAGTAGAGGAAAAATAGAGGACGGGGGAGTTGTACCCATTCTAAGTCTCGTTCGTTGATGGGAAAGACGAGACGAGAGAGAAAGCGGAGTTTATTGAGGGGGCCGGGTTGTAATTGTAGGGAGAAAGCGGCACGTTGTAGGAGGGTGTGACTGGGGATATGGCTTTGGGTTAGGGTGTGTTGGATGGTTTCGGTAAGGGAAAGAATAGCGGGGTGTTGTTGGATTTCGGTTTGGATGGAGGGGGGGAGAGGACAACCGAGGAGGGTTTGGGTGATGTGGAGGCCGAGGAAGAAAATGCGATCGCAATTATACAGACGACTCCGACAATGCAACCCCTCCCAGTCTAACTCAGGAAAAGCGCGAACACATTCAGCCACATCACAAAGACGCTGTAACTCTAACCATCCGTCCCTTGCACCATTGAGACATAAAACTAATAATAAATCTTCCGGAGAGAGAGTCGGAAATTTACATCCCCCCAGAGTTTCACTCCCTTGACGGTGAAAAAGATCAGCAACAGGGAGATGACAGGTAAAGAAAGGGGGAGAAAGTCCCCAGTGAGGGTCCGCTTGGACTCCCGTTTGGGGGTTAAGGAAGGCAGCCCCAAAGTTGGTTTTCAGTTGGAGTTCTTCTTGGGCTAGAGTAAGGTCATGGTAGGGTTGATAACCCAATTCAGCGAGTAAGGTTTTGGCGGTAAAGTAGTCTTGGGGATGACGGAGAAGGAAGTCCAAGTCATACATAGACCGCAAGGCTAAATTCCCATAGACTCGTTTTGCTAATGCGGGCCCTTTCAGGGAGAGGAAGGGGAGGGAATGGTGATGAAAAACCTGCTGGAGTTTGCGGAGGTGGGTGACGAGGAGGAAGTTTTGGCGGAGGTTTTGTTCAAATTGTTGTTGTAACTGCACTTTCACCCCATCGGGGACTCTCGGCCATCCCAACCCTTGTAAATGCCAAGTGAGAAGGGGGGTGATTTTATGCCATTTCGCGCTTTCTAAGAGGGTTTCCCAGTTGATCTCCCCTTGGAGTATCTCGATGATCTGCTCTCGATGAGAGGGACTGATCTCAGTCCGACTACAACAAACTAATAATTGCCAGATGGGGTTAGTAGGGTGTGCCATTTTGGTGGGGAAGTGGCGAAAAAGCTGCTCAAAATTAAGCAGCTTTCTCAAAACGGTTAATTCAGTTTTTTAGGGAAGTTCTAAGTATTTTGACTTAGTTTAAAAAGGATTGATTTTAAATTTTGTTATGGATTGTAAAGAAAGAAGGTGAATTGTAAAGAGGGAAATTTGAAGGTTTACCGTCCGTTACGATCTAGAGCCTAGAGCTAGTACAAAATACCTGTCCGTAAGCTCATCATGGTGATTACACCGAGACTCATCATCACCAAAGCGGCGGTGAGTCCGAGGTATTGGCTAATCTCCTGAAAGGACTGATGAAAATCCTGTTGCTCAATTTGTTTGAGTAAATTTAACATTTGTTTAATTTTTATGATGAAGTTTTTATGAACCAAGGCTAAAAAAAGTTGTTTATGCTACTAACTATAGCAACTTTTTGTTAATTTATCTATTATTATGATAACCTTATTCATCTAAATTAAACAAAATTAATATAATTAGCAGTGATTACCCCTCTCTTTATTTTGCGGGAAAACAAGGGAGGGGGAGGGTTTGGCGAGAAGATCGTTGCTATTTTTTTTGGGACTATTCACCCAGTCTCAAGAGGTCAAACCGTGTTCTAAGGCGTAGCGTACCAGTTCGGTCCGACTATTCGTTCCGGTTTTGCTAAATAGACGGCTCACATATTTTTCGACATTGCGAACGCTGGTGTCAAGTTTGCTGGCAATTTCTTTATTCATCATCCCCTGAGCGACTAAATCGAGTACACTTTGCTCACGGGGGGTGAGTTCAATGTGAATGGGGGAGGGAGACTGAGAAATTCCGGAACGTTGATCAAGCATTCCTCGAATGGCCGAGATTTCCCGGACAATGGCTTCTAATTTACCATTATCCCCGTCGTCGGTACTCGCTGCTTTGCGTCGTTGCAGGAGGTTTTTGACGATGGCCACCAATTCTTCGGGTTCAAAGGGTTTCGGTAAATACGCATCACAGCCAGCTTGGTATCCTTGAATGCGATCGCTGGTCATCCCTCTCGCGGTCAAGAATACCACAGGCAAATCCGCAAAACGACTATCTTCCCGTAATTTCTCTAAAAACTGATACCCACTCACTTGGGGCATCATAATATCAGAAATGATCAGATCAGGCGGATCAGTTTCAAGGACTTCCCATGCTTCATCCGCACTCGCAACCGCAGTGACAGCAAATTCGTCGTCATCTTCCAAATAAGCCTCAACAGCGTCCCGCAAACCGGGTTCATCATCCACTAACAGGACTTTAGGTTGCTCAGACATAATTTTTATCAGTAATCAGTAACCAGTAAACAGTGTACAAAGGGAACGGGGAACAGGAAACGGGGAAGTGGTTCAACTATCAACTTCCCCATCTCCCCCATCTCCCCCATCTCCCGACTCCCGACTCCCATCTCCCCTAACCGAACCCTTTATGGATAAAACGCTAACTGAGGAAGTCCCAAGGTTTCCTCCCATCCCATCATGATGTTTAAATCCTGTACCGCTTGACCCGATTGTCCTTTAATTAAATTATCCAGTGCAGACATGACAATCACGCGATCGGTACGCGGATCGACCGCTACGCCAATGTAACAGAGATTTGTCCCCACTGCCCATTTCGTTTGCGGATACACCCCACTCCCTAACACCTGCACAAAGGGAGATGACCGATAAAAGGCATTATAGATGGTCAGTAAATCCTCACGGACTAAACCCGGATCACGCAAGGTGGCGTACACTGTGGCTAGAATGCCACGTACCATGGGGATTAAATGGGGAGTAAACTGGATGCGGATATCATGGCCGGCCAGATCACTACACACTTGTTCAATTTCTGGGGTGTGACGATGGGCTCCGGCCACATTATACGCCCCTAGAGAACTATCGGCCTCAGATAATAACATCCCAATCTTAGCCTTTCTTCCTCCTCCAGAAGTGCCGGATTTTGCGTCAATAATCGCGGTTTCGGGGACAATTAACCCTTGTTTGAGCAGGGGAGCGATCGCCAGTAAACTGGTAGTACAGTAACACCCCGGACAGCCAATCAGAGAGCTTTCTCTAATTTCAGAGCGATACAATTCGGGTAAACCGTAAACTGCTTGAGAGGCCAGATCGCGATCGCTGCGTTCTTTCTTATACCACATGGTATAAGTTTCTAAATCCTGAAAACGGTAATCCGCCGACAGATCGAGAACCTTACACCCCTTAGCAATTAAACTGGGAGCAAGATCACAAGCAAGGCCATTAGGAAGTCCCAGAAAAACCACCTCACAGCGAGAGGCTATCACATCCACATCAACATCCTCAACCGTCGGATTGAAGCGATGGCCGACATGGGGATAAAGTTCAGCATAGGGTTTCCCCGCACTACTTTTCCCCCCAACATACACAATTTCAACATGGGGATGGTCGAGTAAGAGTCGCACTAACTGCACTCCTCCATACCCCGACGCACCCACAATGCCTACTGGAATCCGTTTAGAATCGTTCATATCTACATTTTCTCAAGAACCGCCAATATTGGCTGCATTGTAGTATCAAATTTGAACATTCGGGGATATCAGTTTTACGGTTTGGGGATTCGTTATTGGTTCTTTGTTCTTCGTGCTTGGTGTCCTTGGTGTCTTTGTGGTTTTCTCCCCTAACCCTCTCACTCACCGCAACTCTTGAATTATCCCTTCTCCATTCTTCCCAGAATGTTACAAAAACTGTAACTGTCATCCGGAGATAGGACAGCCTATGGGAAGGTTAAGACAGTTTGATGACTTTATTTAAACCTGTATTGCCAAAACTCTTATGAAATTGAACTACTTTCTCCTATTCGGCCTTATGCTTCTGGGTGTGGGGGGTACAGTCACTCATTTTTCCTTTGCTCAAACCCCCCAAAATCCCTCTCAGACCCGTCTTACTCAGCGAAATGATATGAATCAACCTACCACCTCTCCCGACACGCTAGGCGGCTTATACGCGCCGTCTGAAGGGGAAAAGCTGGCCTTTCCCTTGAAAAATACCGACGTAACCGCGAAAGTGACGGGGAATTTATCCCGTGTCCAAGTCACCCAAACCTTTGAAAACCCCTTTGATGAACCCCTCGAAGCGGTTTATGTCTTCCCCCTCCCCGATGAGGCCGCAGTGGATGACATGGAAATTCAAATCGGCGATCGCATTATAAAAGGCGAAATCAAAAAACGGGAAGAAGCACGAGAAATTTATGAACAAGCAAGAGAAGAAGGCCGCACGGCTGGACTCTTAGAACAAGAACGAGCTAATATTTTTACCCAGTCCCTCGCTAATATTAAACCCGGCGAACAAATTTCTGTCACCATTCGCTACACGGACTCCTTGAAATTCGAGGGAGGAAACTATGAGTTTGTCTTCCCCATGGTAGTCGGGCCCCGTTACATCCCCGGAACTCCCATCAACCCCGCAGGAGACACAGATCAAGTCCCCGATGCGTCTAATATTACTCCCCCCGTATTACCCCCAGAAACTCGCTCCGGACATGATATCAACGTTACCGTAGAAATTAACGCCGGGGGATTGGTACGAGAGATAAATTCCCCCTCCCATGATATCCGCACCAGCCAACAAGGGGAAACCGTCCGCGTGCAATTGTCCCCCGAAGACACCATCCCCAACAAAGACTTAATTCTCCGCTATCAAGTGTCTGGACAAGATACCCAAGCAACGGTATTAACCCACCAAGACGAAAAAGGCGCACACCTCGCCTTGTATCTTATTCCTGCGTTAGACTATAATCCCGCCGAAATTGTCCCCAAAGACGTTGTTTTCCTCATGGACACCTCTGGGTCCCAACGGGGAGAACCCTTGAAAAAGTCCAAAGAACTGATGCGACGGTTCATTAACGGCTTAAACCCCGATGATACCTTCAATATTATCGACTTTGCTAATACGGCTCAATCCCTCTCCCCCTCTCCTCTCCAGAATAATGCAGCCAACCGCCAAGGGGTTTTAGATTATATTGAACAATTAGAAGCCAACGGCGGCACAGAACTCTTAAACGGGATTCGTGCTGTGTTAAACTATCCCCCATCCTCCCCTGGACGGTTACGGAGTGTGGTCTTACTCACTGATGGATATATTGGCAATGAACGGGCCATTCTCAACGAAGTCCAACAAAAATTAAAACCCGGTAATCGCTTGTATAGTTTTGGGGTTGGCAGTTCAGTTAATCGCTTTCTGTTAGATAGATTAGCAGAAGTTGGCCGCGGGACAATGCAAGTGGTACGACAAGATGCACCCACCCAAACCCCCGTTGAAACCTTCTTTCAACAAATCAATAATCCCGTTTTAACCGATATTCAGGTGCAATGGGAGGGAGAAGGGAGTTCTCCTGAATTTTACCCCCAACGGAGTCCTGACTTATTCGCCAATCAACCTTTAGTGTTATTTGGCCGTAAAGGACAACCGGGGGAGGGAGAATTAATTATTACTGGAACAACTGCGGGGGGGGGAGAGTATGAGACGACCTTACCAGTACGGTTTAATGATGAGGGGAATCTTGCGATCGCGCAACTCTGGGGCCGCGCTAAAATAAAAGACCTAATGGCCCAAATGTACGGCGGTGAAACCGTTTCTGGCGTAGAGGCCGTCACCGAAACGGCTTTAGCCTACCGTCTCCTCTCCCAATATACCGCCTTCGTCGCCGTCAGCGAAGAAGTGCGCGTTGACCCCGATGGAACAAGTCGCACCGTCCAAGTTCCGGTAGAATTACCGGAAGGGGTAAGTTACGAAGGCATTTTTGGTGACAGCGAACTTGAACAAGACTCATACTCCGGTGCAGTCCCACGAGGAAGTGTGCCTCGTAATGGGCGACCAATGACCCGCCAACCCGGCATACTCTTTGAGAGTGCGGACTCACCCCCCACACCCACCGCAGAAGCAGAAGAAAGCGCAGAACCTGCACCTAGTCCTTCTCAATCTTCGCCTATCGAAATTATAGACGCAGATGGCCTCCCCACGGATGTTGTTAATGCACTCGAACAACACCTACAAACCTTGAATTTTTCTGGGGGAGATAGCGGAGAAGTGGTCTTTGAGTTACGGGTAGCCAACGGTCGTGTTACCCTAGTTCTCTGGGATGAAGATGCGTCAGCAATCAATACTCCCACGGTTATTAACTCCCTGCGTCGTCGTCTGCAAACCTGGCAACCTCCCCAAGACTTACGGGGAAGTTATACCCTGAAGTTTCAGATTAATAATTAGTTGATAGATGGGGGAGATGGGAGATGGGGGAGATGGGGGAGATG
>NZ_JAQMSD010000032.1 GCF_028330525.1 Spirulina sp. CS-785/01 | reverse complement strand
GCGTTTACACTTGGGTGTGATCACCCTCTCAAGGTAGCCTACCTTTTTACAGGATTTATGGCTGAGTCTGCACGCTCGTCCCTTTCTAAGTCAACAAAAATTGAACAATGTCAATCAATGTCTAGCTTTCAACGAGCGGATTGCAACCTTTCACTATACACTGATGAGGTGGAGGGATTGAACGCACCCCATCTAAATCAAAGATTATAGATGAGGATTCTTTCGCCTAAAAGACGTTACCGAGATAGTTGGCGCTCTCAACGAACCGTAAGGCTTTTGCTTACGAGATCCTCAGTAAAAGCAATAAATATAATAGATAATTGCTTCTAAAAAAAGGTCGTGTCTCCAAGCTCATGCTTTTTACCGTACCGTGCGAAATTATAGCACAAATCTTGGCTTTTGCTAACCCCATCCAAATCACAGATTATGGATGAGGACTGCGCAAAAGATTTGTTCAATTTTGTTGTTGGTTATTGGGAATAGGGAACAGGGAACAGGGAATAGGGAATAGTGGTAGGGTGCGTTAACCAAGTGTAACGCACCCTACGAGTTCTTAATTATCAATTACCCACTACATTTTCACGCCAATCTTGTGATTTCCTCGCTTGAGAGGCTACTTCTCTTGATAGGATTTAATAATCGCGATCGCCTCACTCACACTTTCAGGAGTAATCACCACTAACCCCCCATCCTTAACAATCTCTAGCCCCCGTCGAATCGCCTCATGCTCATCCAGTAGGGTTTCATGCTCCGCATTGGGATTCCCTTGTAACACTCCCTTGCGAATCAAATCAGCCACTTCCCCACCAGCGCGATCGCGGCGATCATAATCCTCCTTAATAATAATGTAGTCGAACATATCCGCCGCAATCTTACCCAAGAGAATCAAATCATCATCCCGACGATCTCCAGGGGCCCCGACAACCCCCAAACATTCCCCAGACCAATTCTTCACAAAACCGCCCATGGCCTCATACCCGGCAGCATTATGAGCATAATCCACCAAGACATGATTTCGGCCCAAATCAAACATATTCATCCGGCCCGGGGTTTGTTCCGAAGAAAGCTGGAACGTCCGCACCCCTTGGCGGATCAACTCCACATCCACCCCTTGGGCAAAGGCCGCCAAACAGGCCGCCAAAGCATTGGCAATCATAAAGGGAGCTTTCCCCCCAATGGTCATGGGAATATTCTTCGCTTCCTCAATGCGGAGCGTCCAATTTCCCTCTAAAATCGACAGATAGCCATTCTCATACACCGCCACTAACTTACCCCGGCGTAAATGGTCTTGAATCACGGGATTCTCTGGATTCATCGAAAAATAGGCAATTTTCGCCTTCATCCGTTCCGCCATGCCGGCCACCAAGGGATCATCAGCATTAAGAATCGCATAACCATCGGGAGAGGCGGATTCCGCCACTACACTCTTGAGGAAGGCCATCTGCTCAATAGTATCAATATCCCCAATCCCTAAATGATCTGCCGCCACATTCAGCACTACACCAATGTCACATTGACTAAACGCCAACCCAGAGCGCAAAATCCCGCCCCGTGCCGTTTCTAACACCGCCACTTCTACGGTGGGGTCTTTTAAAATCACTTGCGCACTTTGGGGCCCTGTGGTGTCCCCCTTCTCCACTAAATAATCCCCAATATAAATCCCGTCGGTGGTGGTATAACCGACAATTTTCTTGGTTTGACGGAAAATATGCGCCGTTAAACGGGTGGTCGTGGTTTTCCCATTGGTTCCGGTAAGCGCGATAATGGGGATGCGGGTGGGGGCTTGGTTGGGATAGAGCATATCCAACACCGCCGCCCCTACGTTGCGGGGAAGTCCTTCACTGGGGGCTGCGTGCATCCGGAAACCAGGGGCGGCATTCACTTCCACCACCACTCCATCGGTTTCCCGCAGGGGTTTGCGAATATCTGACGTGACCACATCAATTCCGGCAATATCTAAGCCAATGGTTTTTACCACCCGTTCAGCAATCCACTCATTTTCCGGGTGAATTTCGTCGGTGCGGTCAATGGCACTGCCTCCGGTGCTGAGATTCGCCGTGGCCCGTAAATAGGCGACTTCTCCCTCTCGTAAGACGGTATCTAAATTAAACCCTTGCCGGGCCAAAACATCCGTGGCGGTTTTATCTAAAGTAATGCGAGTGAGGACATTATCGTGGCCGTCGCCCCGTCGGGGGTCCTGGTTAGTGCGATCGATTAATTCACTCACTGTCGCCCGGCCATCCCCCACCACATGGGCCGGGACTCGTTCAGCCACCGCCACGACTTTGCCGTTAATCACCAAAATGCGGTGATCACTGCCTTTATAGTACCGTTCTACAATAATCGATCGCGTTTTCGAGGCTTCACTGGCTAAATCGTAGGCTTCTTCTGCTTCTTCCCAAGAATTAATATCAATGGTGATCCCGCGGCCATGGTTGCCATCCAGGGGTTTAATCACAATGGGATAGCCCCCGACTTCATCAATAGCATCCCGGAGTTCATCAAAGTAGCGGATGAGAGTCCCTCTGGGAACAGGAATTCCGGCATCTCGGAGGATGGTTTTGGTCCCTTCTTTATCACAGGCCAGTTCCACCCCTAAAATTCCGGAGGCATCGGTTAAGGTGGCTTGGATGCGTCGTTGGTTCACCCCGTAGCCCAGTTGAATTAAGGCTCTGGCCCCTAAGTTCATCCAAGGGATTTGCCGTTCGTCGGCTTCGGTGATGATGGTTTCGGTACTGGGGCCTAATGAGGCATTTTGCACCAGTTCTCGTAGATCAGCCAGGTCTTGTTGCAGTTCAGGTTCGGGATAAGTCCCGGTTTCGACAATGCTTTGACAGAGGCGAACCGCCGCCCGGCCTGCATAACGTCCGGCTTGTTCGTCGGTGTACTCGAAAACGACGCTAAACACGCCTCTCTCAGAGGTTTCACGGGTTCGCCCAAAACCGACGTGTATTCCCACTAAGTCTTGCAGTTCTAGGGCGACGTGTTCCACGATATGCCCCATGAGTGTGCCTTCTTGGACACGCTCTAGAAAGCCTCCCCGATAGCCACGGGAGCAGTAATGTTCCACTAGGGTGGGTAAGACTTTGGTAAGTCCCTCGTAGAAGCCTGGAATTTCGTTGGAGTACCGTTCGTCAAGGTCTTCTAGGTCAAGACGCATGGCGATGAGTTTGTGATAGCGAATACTCCAGTAGTTGGGACCGCGCAAGGTTGAGGTTTTGAGAATTTTCATATCTCGTTTCTTTGCTTGGATTGAGAGAGGCAGCAATAGATCGGCAAATTTTAGTTTCCCTTGGAGAAAAGACTTAAAACTGTTCTGCGTGAACAGTTTGACCCTAATGGGGATGTTCAGACAGAGGGTGGGAGAGAGGAAAGAGGAGAGAGGAAAGAGGAAAGAGGGGAGAGGGGAGAGGGGAGAGAATTGTTAACTAACTCCTCACTTCTCACTTCTCTCTCCTTCTGCCCTTGTAGCTAAATCCCCCAACTCTCAACTATCAACTCTCCATTCCCCTCACCCAACAGGTTAAGCAGATTTTTCGTCAGACATGGGGGTGAGGGGCCGCCTTTGCTCTAAGTGAAACCGATCGCCGTGACAGAGAACATGAACTCGTAAACTATGTAAACTGAGGGGATCACTCACTCCCACTTGAATTTGATTGGTGTAGGATAAATTTTGTGCGTCGATGATGGTGACTGTGCCTTTACCGAGGACTTGAACCCAACTATCGGCTTCAAACATGGCGCAGGTGTCTTCATCAATGCCCATGGCTAAACGGTCCGGATGAATGGCCACGGCACTGAGTAGGCGGGCCATGCGGTTGCGGTTGTGGAAATGTTGATCGACGACGACTTCGGGAATGATGCCTAGGCCCATGGCCATATCGACGAGGGACCGATTGGGTGATTCTCCGCTTCCTCCCCCCCCGATCATATGATGACCCATGACGGCGGCCCCGGCACTGGTCCCGGCGACGGTAATTTCGCCTTTTTGTACGCGATCGCGGATTCGTTCCATTATGGGAGTCTCGGCGAGGAGGCCACATAAGCGCAGTTGGTCGCCTCCGGTGAGGAATACTCCCGTACATTCTTCAATGTAGCGTAGATAGAAAGAGTCTTCCCCTTGCGATCGCTCTCGGATATCGAGCAATTCGATCCGTTTCGCCCCCATATCCTCAAAAATATGCCGATAACGGTCGCCCACCAGCATCGGTTCCCTAGATGCCGACGGTACAATGGCGATCATTGCATCCGTTCCCCCCGAACGGTTAAAGAAGGTGTGCAGAATTTCTCTTCCGTGAACTTTATCTTCTGCACCACCAATGACCAAGATGGCATTTTTAGTTGGTTTGGGCATCTGGGTTTCTGGCAATTGAGTCTTTAGTTGCAGCATACATCCTATCGTATTACGGCATAGTCTGTGAACTACCTGAGCAGGGATTGGAGTGGCGACAGTCTGGTTTTCTCTGCTAGACGGGAAAATCTGGGACTGGGGGGTTTGCCTCCCCTCTTGGGTTTCACAACTCCTAGAACAGTGAGCCATGGAATCCCTTTGGCTCGCTGTCTTATTGTCACTTGATCTCGTGTGGGTAGTCCTAATCTTAGGGAAATATTAAGGGAAAATTTACCTTAATTTTGTAGTCTCTGTTCCGAGTTTCATTTTCTTCTTTTTCCCCAGAGTGGCGAAAATCTAAGGCCAACGGCTTCACAATCTGGCCAATTCGGAGACAATAGAGGAGAGATTGTTTCCTACTGTGGCCTATTTAAGTTGATGCGCTTCGATATTATTACGCTATTTCCGGATTTTTTTACATCTCCGTTACAGTCGGGACTGTTGGGGAAAGCCTTAGAAAAAGGGATTGCTGAGGTCAATTTGGTCAACCCACGGGATTTTACCCAAGATAAACACCATCGGGTGGATGATGAACCCTATGGGGGGGGTGTGGGAATGTTACTGAAACCTGAACCCCTCTTTGCGGCAGTGGAGTCTCTCCCCCAGTTGTCTCCTAGGGAGACCATTTTACTGTCTCCCCAGGGTGAACCCTTGGGACAATCTTTGTTAGAGGAGTTGGCCGGGGGATATGAGCAGTTGATTTTGTTGTGTGGTCATTATGAAGGGGTGGATGAAAGAGTGCGATCGCACCTAGTCACGCGAGAAGTCTCCCTCGGCGATTTTATCCTCACCTGTGGAGAAATCCCCGCCTTAACTCTCCTCAATGGAGTTGTTCGCTTAAAACCGGGTACAGTAGGCAAAGAAGCCTCCCTGAAAGCCGAAAGTTTTGCCGATGGCTTATTAGACTATCCCCAATATACCCGTCCTGCCCACTTTCGCGGTTGGCCAGTTCCCGATGTCTTACGATCCGGAAATCACGCGGCCATTGAACAATGGCGGCAAGAACAACAGCAACAAAGAACCCGCGATCGTCGTCCTGATTTATGGGAACAATGGCAGAAAGAGAAAGGGATAGTTGAGAGTTGATAGTTGATAGTTAATCATTGATAATAGGTCTAGTCAATTCTCTTTTCTCTCTTGTCTTTTTTTGCTCCAGAACGAATAACAAACCACTAGCACCCCATTCCCTGAAAAGCGTATGAAACTTTTACATAGACTAGCCGCCACCCTAGCCACCGCAACCCTGTTACAGTTTAGTGTAACCCCCTTAGCGCGGGCAGTGAACTTTGGGAAGGTTGAAGTCCCCCAAGAGCGTTTTGTCGCCATTGCAACTCCCTTCGGAGTCGGGACAAGACGCTATAATCTCTTAATTATCGAACAAATTTCTAATCAACGTCGCTGTTGGCAAGAAGTGGGCAATAATCCCACCCAAATTAATCCTCTCTTTGAAACATTTGACTTTAGTGGCATTTGTGGCCGCAGTACCGATAGTAATGGCTATTCTGTCCGACTCAACGACCAAGATTTAGGCTCACGTTTAATTCTCAGTGTTGTTCCCAGAGGAGATGAATTAGTCCTAGTCGCCTCCTCTTTGCGTGAACGGAATGTACAAGTTGAAATTGGCAGAACCAACGGTTTTGCAGAAGGCTATTTAAAAATCGAACTTGATCCTGGTTGGCGGTTCACCAAACGCACCTATGGGGGGAAAGTCTTGGGCCACGTTTATCTCACCAGTGATGGCGGAAACGCCAATGTTCCTCCCCCGTCTCCCCCTAACTCCGGAGAAAGTCTCCCCCCTGCCGATCGAGAAATTATCTTTACTCCTTCCAACGATAACAACCGTCCTCAACCCACCCCCACTGAAGATCGGCGGCCTCTCCCTCCCCCGTTACCCCCACTCAACCAAGACAGCAACCCCCAAAACTCTCCCCGACAACTCCCCCCTCCTCCCCCCAGAGAGCGCATTGACGCACAAAACCAACAAAATCCAACTCCCTCTCCCTCTGTTGCGAATGAACGCAAAATTCCCACGTTTGAGTAAGTTGGTTGTTGGTTGTTGGTTGTTTGTGAACAAGGGAACAGCGAACAGGGAATCGGGAATCGGGAATCGGGAATCGGGAATCGGGAATCGGGAATAATATATTTGTGTTTTCCCTATCTCCCCTATCTCCCCCATCTCCCCTATCTCCCAACTATCAACTATCAACTATATCGTCATCCTTTCCAGGACGAGGCATGGGGATGACTTGACGACGGTTGAGCGATCGCAAAGCCACCCCTCCCAAAACCGCCAACACTAACCACACCCAACCCGTCAACGGTTGCAGCAGCAAAAAGCCCCCCGTAGCAAACATCACCCCAAACAACACAAACGTAGCTGCAATCACCTTCAGCACATCTAACCCCAACGACTGTTCCGGATAAAGGCCCGTGCGGATTTGTTGTCGTCGCCAACCGGGCCCCCCCGGACGAACTTGGCGATAAAATGCGTCCAACGTTGCGTCAGACTCTGGCGGAGTCACTAACATCACCGTAATCCAGACAATGGCCGTAATCCCCGAAATAATCATTAACCGCAAGCCAAAATCTTCAGGGATAAGAAGCGCAGCAGGCCCATAACTGGAACTGGTAATGGCCCCCACAATAAAGCCACATACCATCGCTGCTAACTCAGCAGCCGCATTAATGCGCCACCAAAACCAACGCAACATTAACACCAATCCCGGCCCCGTCCCAATGGCAATCACCAGACGGAATACCGTGGCCACATCTTGGGCAAAAAACGCTGCGATCGCCCCTAAAATCGTCACCAACACCGATGCAACCCGTCCCATTAACACCAACTCCCCATCCGTCGCATCGGGGCGAAAAAAGCGCAAATACAGGTCATTGGTGAGATACGAAGCCCCCCAGTTAATCGAAGTCGAAACGGTACTCATAAACGCCGCCACCAGCGACGCAACCACCAACCCCAACATCCCCATAGGCAAAAAGTCCAACATTAACTTAGGATAGCCCAACTCCGGGTCTTCCATCCCCGGATACATCACCACCGCTACTAACGCAACCACCACCCAAGGCCAAGTCCGGATAATATAATGCAGCAAATTAAAAAACCAAGAGGCTTTCTCCGCTTCCGCTTCATCCTTGGCCGCCGCCAGACGTTGGATAAACTCCCCACCCCCGTCACTGCGCCGAAAAGACCACCATTGCACTAACAAATAAGCGGCAAACGTCGTCCCTGTAATTCCTGCCACATCATTCCATTGAAAATTATCCGTAATGGGAATAAACGCCAAAATATCAATATCCGTCCGTTGCTGTACCATGGGGATTAACTCATGAATCCCCCCCACATGGTTTACGGCAACCACAGCAACGACAATGGCCCCAAATAACGCCAAGAAAAACTGAAAGAAGTCTGTAGCGACAACCCCCCATAACCCAGAAAACCCGGAATAAATCAAAACAAACAGACTCACCCCGATCACACTGAATAATTTTATATTCTCTCCTGGTTCAATGCCTAAACTCTGCCAGAGTTGCAACGCATCCACCACTTTCACCATGGCCAACATCGCGTAACCTATGCCGATACAATTAATGGGGACGGCAAAAAGAAAGGCTTTCGTTGCTCTGAGAATGGCTGCGGTTTGTCCACTGTAGCGGGTTTCGAGGAGTTGAGCATCGGTGACAATCTCGGAGCGTCGCCATAAACGCGAGAAAATATAGATCAGGATAATATGGGAGATGCCAAAACTCCACCATTCCCAATTGCCCGCAATTCCACGAGTAGAGACAACTCCGGCAATATAGAGAGGGGTATCAATGGAAAATGTGGTGGCGGCCATACTGGTCCCTGCTAACCACCAAGGGAGCGATCGCCCCGATACAAAAAAATCTACCAAACTTCGTGATCCGCGACGAGTCAGGTACAACCCCAACCCCATTGCAAATACAAGGTACAATCCCACAATCAACCAATCCAATAGTTGCATAAATTCTCTCGCTTCATCAGGTACTCACCATCAGTATTCAGTCGCTCCCCCGAAATTCCCCTTAAAAAGGCAGCATTCTGCTATTTCCACCCTTTTCAAGGGAGGTGAGGGATGATTACCCAGTCAACCTGAATACTGACTACTCACCACATCTTGCTACAAATCCTGTTTTTTGAATAGGGTTATATTAAGGGATAATGGAAATGGTCAATATGTTGAACAGTTTAAATGCGTCTTAGCTTATGAAACTAATTTGAGTTAAATATTATTGATTTTCAATTGACTGGTTTTAGGGTTAATTCTTTTATGGTAAGCTCTAAGCGAGTTCACTACGAACTGGGTAAGTCAAAAATTATCTCTTATCTATGGCTACACTGTCACTAAAGAACTGTCACTAAAGAACTGTCACTAAAGAACTGTCACTAAAGAAAATCGCTTTCCATAGGCTTTTTCTAAGTTACAATCTGTTAATACTTCGTCTTGTTTCCCGGCGGCAATTAATGCTTGATTTATGAGCAAAAGTTGTTCATAATTCGCCAAATTATCACTAAAATCATGACTGATCACTAAGAGGATTTTTTTCTCAGTTTTTAACTCTTTGAAAACCTCAAAAATAATCCCTTCTGTTTTTTGATCAATGCCGTTAAACGGTTCGTCAAAGCAAAAGACATCCGCTTGTTGTACCAATGCTCTCGCTAAAAAAACTCGCTGTTGTTGGCCTCCCGATAATTCCCCGATGGGACAATCTTGATAGTCGCTCATTTCTACCCGTTTTAAGGCATTTTTGACTAATTCTCTGGAATAACGAGAAGGACTGCGAAACCATCCGGTTTGCCGAATGCGTCCCATCATTACGACTTTGGACACGGTGATGGGATAATCCCAGTCTATATTATTCCGTTGGGGGACATAGGCGACTCTTGCGAGTTGCTGTTTGAGGGGTTTGTTGTCTAATAAAATTTGTCCCTCACTGGCCGAGATCAGTCCTAACATGGCTTTGATGAGGGTGCTTTTTCCTGCTCCGTTGGGTCCTAAAAGACAGGTGAGTTGTCCGGGGATGAGGGAAAAAGAGATGTCTCGGATGGCACAGTTTCCCCGATATCCCGCAGTGAGGTGGCGAACGTCTAACATTGGTTCGATGGGAGTGTGAGAATGACTATCATTAGCATAAGGGACAGGGGGACGGTTTGAATAGGGATATCTGGACTGAGAGGTTGGGTACTTTCCCGATAGGGGAGACTTGGCGAAGGTGATCATTATCAATTAGAATGATTCTCATTCTAGTTTAAGGGATTAGGCGCATGAAATACAAATCGACGTTTTGGTTGGGTTTAGGGGTTCTGGTAACGGTGGTGGGGTGTTCGACTCCGGACCCTACGCAGACGGAAACCCAGACGGAAACCCAGACGGAAACCCAGACGGAAACCCAGACGGAGACTCAACCGCAAGTGGTGGTTTCGAGTAGTTTGCTGTGTGACTTGACCGAGGAGGTGGCCCAAGAGACGGTGGCGTTAACTTGTTTGATGGGTGCAAACCAAGACCCCCACACTTACAGCGCAACGCCTTCAGACCGTAAGGCCCTAGAAACTGCTGATTTAATTTTTTATGGAGGCTATAATGTTGAGCCGAGTATTGAGGGGTTAGTGGAGGCTACGGAGAATACTGCGCCGACGGTTGCTTTGTATGAGGCCGCTGTCCCTGAACCTATTTTGGGGAAACCCCATGACCATGAGGGGGAAGATGATCACGGCCATGACCATGGCCATGAGGGGGAAGATGAGCATGGCCATGAGCATGGCCATGAGGAGGAAGATGAGCATGGCCATGAGGAGGAATTGGCCCCTGATCCCCATGTGTGGCATGATGTGAGAAATGCGATCGCCATGGTAGAAGTCATTGAAACCCAACTGGCCACCCTCCAACCGGACCAAGGGGAATTCTACGCAGAAAATGCCGCACAATTCACGGAGAGGTTAGACCGTTTACACGCTTGGATTAAAGGGCAAATTGCCACCATTCCCGAATCTCAGCGTATTCTCATTACGACCCATGATGCCTTTCGCTACTATATTGAAACCTATGGGTTGGAACGGGGGGAAGCCTTACAGGGGTTGAGTACCGAGGAAGACCCCTCTGCGGCTAGAGTTAAGGCATTAGTGGGACAAATTAAAGCCACCCAAGTCCCGACAATTTTTGCAGAAAAAACCGCCAATGATCGGGTTTTAGAAACGTTGGCCAATGAGGCCGAGGTGCAGGTGTCTCCTGATGCTTTAATGACGGGTTCGTTGGGGGAAGAAGGCAGCGAGACGGAGAGTTATGTGGAGGCGATGGCCTATAATACCTGTCTCATTGTGGAGGGGTTAGGGGGGGATTGTGAGCCGTTTGGGGAATGAGTCAGGCCAGTCGCCAGGCAGCAGTGGCGGCGAAAATCAGGAATAAGCTGCCCCCTAGTAGGGTTAACCTTTTTTCGGAGAGGTGTTGCGCGATCGCGCGGCCTCCCATCACTGCAATTAACGCACAAATCCCGTGTCCCAACACGGCCCCAGAAACCACCCCCAAGGGAGGATGGGCCGCAGCGAGAGCAATGGTGGCGATTTGGGTTCGGTCTCCCCACTCCGCTACAAACGTTAACCCAAATGCCTCTAGAATCACCTGTAAGGGGCGTTTGCGTCGTCTTTGCTGTTCTACCCCTTCCACTGCTTCTAACGCCTCTGTTTCTTCCTCAGCGCAGGGAGTATCCGACATTTGGCGGGCATCCCAGAGGAGTTTCACCCCAAAGCCTAAAAATAATAAAACTTCGGCATAGCGCAGATAAATCGGTGGCAGAAACGATAAAACTTGTCCGGCCAACACCGATAAAATTGTCATGGCTGCGAGGGCGAATGTCACCCCCAAAAACACCCATCTCCGGGCATAACGAGTGGCTAAAATAACGCCGATAAAAAAGGTTTTATCGCCTAATTCAGAAATCGTAATCAGGAGTAAAGCAGCAGTGAACGCGGTTAACATTCAGGGTTTTAGAGAAGATTGTGTTTAACTTTTTTAAAATTTAGCATAATTCTCAGAAAAATGACTAAAATTACTGCTATTTTGAAGTGAATTTAATAGAAATTACCAGTCTTTTTAATCTCTTTTCAAAAATCATTCATTTTTGTTTCATTTTTGTTTAAAAAATCATTCATTTTTGCTTTAAAATTACAGAAAAGCGAATTGAATCTAATCACCCATGATTCGTGATGCGACTGAAACGGATTTAAGCGCGATCGTTAGTATTTATAATGCCGCCATCCCCGGCAGACAGGCCACCGCAGACACCCACCCCATCTCCGTTGAGAGTCGGTGGGACTGGTTTCGAGACCATACCCCCAACCGTCACCCCCTCTGGGTAAACGAAAAAGAGGGAGAAATCATCGGTTGGTTGAGTTTACAAGCCTTTTATGGACGACCCGCCTACGCTGCCACCGCCGAAGTCAGTCTCTACATTCACCCCAAACACCAAGGGAAAGGCATCGGCAAAACGCTACTCCGTCACGCCTTACAGCAAAGTCCCTCCCTCGGACTAAACACCTTACTGGCCTTTATTTTTGCCCACAATCAGCCGAGTTTACAGCTTTTTAACCGTTTTGACTTTACCGAGTGGGGGTATCTCCCCCGCATTGCCGAATTAGATAAAATTGAACGAGATTTAATGATTCTGGGGAAACGGTTGAGGTTTTGATTACTGACTTTTGGCATCTGGTTGTTTGCGGCCTGAAACACTCTCTAAAATCGGAATGACTGCCTTAGAAGCGGCAATAATATCCCGTTCTTCTCCGCCTAAATAGAGTCGCCCAAAACTCCCGATCGCGGAAACCTGTAAAATATTAATCGACGCGGCCTTCTCCGCCTCATTCGCCGCTAAAGCCGCATAGGCCGCCGGCTGAACCTCCAACACATACAAGGTTTGACCAGCCATGATCATCTGGCCGCGACGAGTCCGGTTAATGAGTTGAACCTGGTGGGGGTCTAAATTCCGAATAATTTGGCTAGAGACAACTCTCGGTTGTAACCGTTCCTGTTCACTCACCCCTAAGGCCGATAAAATCGCCTTACCTGCGGTTCTCACCTCCCCTTGGCGATTGGAATGAATTTCTAATAGTCCGTATAACCGTTCCACAAATTGTACTCCCGGACGGACGGCAGTGGATTTTAACGCTACATCAGTAATACGGTTGATCTCAATACCAGGGGAAATTTCAATCCAGAGAGAGGAATCTCCTGGTAGGGGGAGAAATCCTAGTGCAACTGTTCCAATATAAGCGGCGTGTTGCAGTTGTAAATTGTCGAGGAAAACATAACTACGTAACTCAATTCCCAAAACTGGTTCTCCCTGCTTAGGTCAATAGTCCAAAAGCATTGTACCTGTTGCTGTTGCGCTCCCTAAAACTTGCTCAAAAAGGTTGAAATATCAAGGGTGGAGTCCTTGGGGGTTAGGACCGGAGATAGGGAAGCGTCGAAAGTTGGGGAAAAAATGAGAAGTCTCACCCGACTCTGAAACCTTCCCAGAATCCTTAGTTTTTATTCGGGATCACAAATGTCAAGAAATTATGACATAAAAATCCCCAGACTGCCCCATTGTGGTCAATCCCCCTTAAATCCTTGCCTTGACCCCCTTGATCCACTCGAAACAAATTTTGTTACATAAGGTTAAATATTAGTGATCCCTCACTGATCCCCTTGGGTATGGGCGAGGGTATCACCAAAAATCAAATGTACTGATTAAACTGGGATTTATACCTATGGCACAAGAACGCCAACCTTTAGAAGAAATGACACTCCGGCAACTGCGTAAAGTTGCCAGTCGGTATAACATTTCTCGGTACAGTCGTATGCGTAAATCGCAACTGTTAACTGAGATTCGCAATATTGAATCACAGCAACAGATTTCCCGTCCCATTCCTCAAACTACTCGTTCCTTAGAGGTACAAGCTGAAGTGGAAGCATCCAAATTTGAATTAGGTCAACAAGAACAAGAAACCGTAACCCCTACCTTGGCCGTTACTGATGTTCCCAAAAGTGATTTAGCCTCAGTCGATGATGGACTCGCTGATCTTCCTGGGGGTTATGGGGACAGTCGTATTGTTTTGATGCCGCGTGATCCTCAATGGTGTTATACCTATTGGGACATCCCCAACAGTCATAAGGAAGAATTGCGTCGTCAAGGGGGACAACAGTTAGCCCTGCGCATTTATGATGTGACGGATGTTAGTTCAGAGTTTCAGAATCCCCATTCTGTGCAAGAGTATCCTTGTGATGAACTAGCGCGAGAATGGTATGTTCCGATTCCCATTAGCGATCGCGCTTATAGTGTCGAAATCGGCTATCGTTGTTTTGATGGACGGTGGTTAGTTTTAGCGCGATCGGGCGTTGTCCGAGTTCCCCCCATCTACCCCTCCGACTGGATAGAAGACCACTTTGTCACCGTTTCTTGGGAGCAAGAATTAGAAGGAGAAACGGTCATGACACTCATGAGTCCAGGTCAAAAGGCCGCGGCTGATCTCCACAAGAAAATGTATGACCTCGTGGACGAAAGCGAACGAGTAGCAGGTTCGGTTTATGGGTCCATGCAGCAAGTCCCCGAAGAATCTGTAAGTTCTTACGTCTTCCCCTCTGGAGTCGGTAAATGGGCTTCTGGTGCGGGTCAGATGTCTGGCGTAGGCGGACAAATGTCTGGCGTAGGCGGACAAATGTCTGGTGTAGGCGGACAAATGTCTGGCGTAGGCGGACAAATGTCTGGCGTAGGTGCGCAAATGTCTGGTGTAGGCGGACAAATGTCTGGCGTGGGTGCGCAAATGTCTGGTGTCGGCATGATGTCGGGAGTGGGTGCAGAAACCATGTCCGGAGTCGGCATGATGTCGGGAGTTGGCATGGGAGAAACCACCATGTCCGGAGTCGGTATGATGTCCGGAGTTGGTTTAGAAACCATGTCCGGAGTCGGTATGATGTCCGGAGT
>NZ_JAQMSD010000031.1 GCF_028330525.1 Spirulina sp. CS-785/01 | reverse complement strand
GGATAGGGAAGATGGAGGAGATAGGGAAGATAGGGGAGATGGGGAGGATAGGGAAGATGGAGGAGATAGGGAAGATAGGGGAGATGGAGAAGAACAAAGAACCAACAACACACCTAAGATGTCACTAACAAAGGGGCAGCTTGTAATAACTTCTTCGTATAAGGATGTTGGGGATCATCGAATAACTGGTGAGTTTCGCCCATTTCGACAATCTTTCCCGCATTCATTACCGCAATTCGATCACACAAAAAACGCGCCACCCATAAATCATGGGTAATAAACAAATACGTTAAATTAAACTCGGTCTTGAGAGCTTGCATTAAGTCCAACACCTGGCTTTGAATACTCGCATCTAACATACTGACAGGTTCATCACAGATTAACAGTTTGGGTTGCGTAATTAACGCTCTCGCAATAGCCACCCGTTGCTGTTGGCCTCCAGATAACTCCCTAGGATAACGGTGATAATAGTCCTTTACCGGAGTTAACCCCACTTTCTCTAACATCGCCGACCCACGCTGTCTCGCTTCCCCTGGTTTCGCCAAATTGTGAATATATAACGGGTCTGCTATGCCCTCTCCAATGCTCATTAAGGGGTTTAAACAGGCTAGAGGGTCTTGAAAGATCATTTGCATTTTTTGGCGCAAATTGCGCACCTCAGCCGTCGATAAGGTGGTTAATTCTGTGCCGTCTAGCTTCACACTGCCGGAGGTGGGGGAAATCAGTTGTAAAATAGTCCGGGAGAGGGTACTTTTCCCACATCCCGATTCCCCGACTAAACCAAAAATTTCCCCTGCTTGTAGGGAAAAACTCACCCCGTCCACTGCTTTAATAACAGGTTGTTCTTGACGGGTGAAAAATTGCTGTAAAAAGTTGCTCTCTAGGGCGAAATGTTGTTTTAAGTCTGTAACTGCTAATAAGGGAGTTTGTGTGGGTTGGGAGTCTAGACTTTTCTGGGTTTCGTCAATGACTTGGATATGTAAGGCCGCATTGAGGAGAGACCGGGTATAGTCGTGTTGGGGACGTTGTAGGATGGTTTTCACATCACCGAATTCTACCATTTTGCCTTGATACATGACGGCCACGCGATCGCAATATTCCCCCACTAAGGCCAAGTCATGGGAGATCAACAACAACCCTAAATCCCGTTCCGCACATAACCGGGTCAACTCCTGTAAAATCTCAGACGCTACCGTAACATCTAAACTGGTGGTGGGTTCATCTGCGACAATCAATTTAGGATCAAGAAGTAATGCTAAAGCAATGGCCACTCGTTGACGCATTCCCCCACTAAACTCATGGGGATACTGAGACCAACGGTTTCGCGGAATACGAACCGCGTCTAGGGTTTCTAATGCCTTATTTTTAGACGCTTGTTTGGAGAGTTGGGGTTGATGCGCGAGCAAGGTCTCTACACAATGATCCCCAATCGTCATCAACGGGTCAAGTCGCGTCATAGGGTCCTGAAATACTAAAGACACCACTTCCCCCCGAAACCGTCGCAACTGGGACGCATTCAACCCAAACACCGATTTCCCCTCAAACAACACCTCTCCCTCAATGCGAGTCTCTTGGGGTAATAACCGCATCGAAGCACGTCCCAAGGTGGACTTCCCACACCCCGACTCCCCCACAAACCCCAACCGTTCCCCCGCTTCTACCTTAAACGACACCCCATCCACGGCCCAAACAGGTTTCTCCGCCGAAGACTGACTCGGATAGGCCACCCGCAAATTTTCCACACGCAATAAGGTCATTTTTTTTGGTAATTGGTAATTGTTAAAAAAGGGAACAGGGAACAGTAATTTATTCTTTGTTAGCTCATTAAGCTATTTTGCATTTAAATTGGTATGTGATAGGAGGGAACAGCCTTTCGGCTTCGCTACCCCTGACGGGACGCTAACGCGAACAGGGCAAGAGAATAGGGAACAGGGAAAGAGATTAGAGTATTTTTGGCTCACTTGAAGTAACCCAGTTTAAAAGTATTTTACCTGATCCATTATCAATTAATCATTTATCCTTCAATTCTTGCACATCCGTGTGTTTCATCACTTTTCGCATGAGGAAAGCCAAGGCATAATCCCCATTGGGATGGTTCATTAGCTGTTCTGCTAAGGCAAAAATCTTCTCCGCTAAATCCTCCCCTAACTTATCAATCAACGTCTGACGTTCATTAGCCAAATACTCCTGCTCTCGCATTTTCATTTGCCATTGACGCTCAAAAAACTGCTCAATGGAACTACTTAACCCTAACTGGGTTAAAACCTCCCATTCTCCCTTATCGCACCAAAACCCCTCGCATTCTTGACAGCGTTCCACAAAAAACGGAATGCGATATTTGACTTTTGCACGGGAGAGATAACGACTACATTCTGGACATAACCCCGCTTTGGAATCCCCCACCGGAGGAGCAAATTCAAAATCGAGGGGTTTTTGTAGAAGTTCCGGGGTAGCAGTGTTTTGGGGCGTTTTTTCCTGCCATTTCTCGTATTCCGTCGCAGGTATCCAGTTTCCCTCACACTGACTACATCGCTGTACCGTGATACTTTGGGACAGTTGCTTCTCGGATAACTCTGCACTTCTACATTTTGGACAATCCACGGATTCCTCCTCATGCTAAATCTTTCCCATTTTAACTGTCTGGGGGTCGATGAGAAATATCAGGCAGATCAGCTACATTAGAGTTAACCTGCAATTAGCGTGTGGCAGAATTGAATTAACTTGTCGATTTTCTGCAAACATCCCTGTTCCCGTTCCTGTCTTGTTGCTTGCTGACGAGCCGCTTGTAAAAATAATACATCGGTTTGGAGTAATCGCATAGTACGGTTGATCTCAGTTTGGATCGATTGCCAAGACGAGCGTTCTTCGACAGGTATCTTGTCTTCTTTCTCCTCACTCAAGGGCAAAATGTTTTTTTGATACACTTGTTTTACTTGTGTAAAGGCTTGCCCGATCGCGGTTGGATTGGGTGGTGCTGAGTCCCGAATGGCTAGGGTGACAGCGTTTTTTAACTCTGTCAGGGTTTCTAAAAAAGTTTGGTATTGGTCTTGATAAAGTTGAGGCAACATACAGAAGGAGGGTATTATTATTTTCTTATCACTAATAATTGTATTAAGCCACACATCTTGACCGCAATTTTGCCCTTTAATACTGACAAGCCCTAAGATTGGTCGCTATTGTCTCTAGTATCACCAACCTTAACCCTTTTTCCTTCTTTCCTCCCTGACAACTCAGTATTTATTCTGCTTGTTTTATTTTTCCTTCACCCAAGACGTACACCCATTATCATAATCCCATGAATCCTATTCCTACCTCTCAAACCCAAGAAGTCGCCCCCGTTGCGGCCTCCCCAGAGACTGTATTACCCACCGATATTGTCCTTCCGGACTGGTTGAATCGGTGTTTACTGTCTCACCACTCTCCTGAAGACCAAGATAACGACAGTGCGCTCATTTGTCGCGCTTTTAATTTCGCCTATAGTCTCCATGAAGGGCAATATCGGAAGTCTGGAGAGCCTTATATTGCCCATCCCATCGCCGTTTCCGGTTTATTACGGGATTTGGGGGGCGATAGTGCCATGATTGCGGCGGGCTTCCTCCATGATATTGTCGAAGATACCCATGTTACGCCAGAAGAAATAGAGTCCGAATTTGGCGAAGAAGTCCGTCAACTGGTAGAAGGGGTGACAAAACTCTCTAGTTTTAATTTTTCTAGTAAAACGGAACGACAGGCCGAGAATTTTAGACGGATGTTTTTGGCCATGGCCAAAGATATTCGCGTCATTGTGGTGAAATTGGCGGACCGTTTACATAATATGCGGACGTTAGAACATCTCAAACCCGCCAAACAACGGCGTATCGCCCAAGAAACCATGGACATTTTCGCCCCCCTAGCAAACCGTTTGGGGATTGGTCGGTTTAAATGGGAGTTAGAGGATTTAAGTTTTAAATATCTTGAACCGGAAGCGTATCGGTCAATTCAGAGTTTAATCTCAGAACGGCGCAGCGATCGCGAAGATAGAATTAAACAAGTCGTGGAGATTCTGCGGGAAAAGTTACGATATCTGGATATTCATGTCTGGGAAATCAAAGGCCGTCCCAAACACCTCTACGGCATTTACCAGAAAATGCAACGGCAGCATAAAGAATTTCACGAAATTTTCGATATTGCCGCCCTACGCATCATCACCGAAACCAAAGACGGGTGTTATCGAGCGTTAGCGGTCATTCACGATGAATTTAAACCCATTCCGGGGCGATTTAAAGATTATATTGGTTTACCGAAACCCAACCATTATCAATCCCTCCATACAACGGTGATGGGACCCACTGGCCGCCCCCTCGAAGTGCAAATTCGGACCCTAGAAATGCACCATATCGCCGAATACGGGATTGCGGCCCATTGGAAGTATAAAGAATCCGGGGGGTCTAAGAGTACCAAAATCACCTCCGAGGATGAGAAGTTTTCTTGGTTGCGGCAGTTGCTAGAGTGGCAAAACGACCTCAAAGACGCACAGGAATACGTGGATAACCTCAAGAATAATTTATTTGAGGATGATGTCTATGTGTTTACGCCTCAAGGGGATGTCATTGCCTTATCCGGAGGGGCCACCCCCGTGGACTTTGCCTATCGGATACATACAGAAGTCGGCAACCACATGAAAGGGGCCCGGGTGAATGGCCGTTGGTCGGTGTTGGATACCCCTCTACAAAATGGGGATATTGTGGAGATTATCACCAGTAAGAATAGCCGACCCAGTTTAGATTGGCTCAATTTTGTGGTGACTCCCAGTGCGCGAAACCGGATTCGCCAATGGTATAAGCGATCGCACCGGGATGAAAATGTGGCCCGGGGACGGGAACTACTGGAAAAAGAATTGGGTAAAAATGGCTTTGAAGCCTTGCTCAAGTCTGATCCTATGCGGATGGTGGCAGAACGGTGTAATTATCAGAGTGTGGATGATTTACTGGCCGCTTTGGGATATGGGGAATTAACCCTTAATCTAGTGGTGAACCGTTTGCGGGATGCCGTGAAGAAACAGCAACCCATTGAAACAGACCATTCTCTCTCCTCAGCCACCACCACCATCGAAACCAGTCCTAGTTCCCCCCAAACCCCTGGGAGTAATTCTCCGATTACAGGAATTGAGGGATTGGTGCATCAGATCGCCGGGTGTTGTAGTCCTATTCCAGGTGAACCTATTATCGGAGTGGTGACTCGTTCTAAGGGGATTTCGATTCATCGTCAGGGGTGTAACAATGTGGAACAAGTGGAGGGCGATCGCTTGATTCCCGTAAGCTGGAATCCCGTCCAAGACAATGGCCGCACCCAAACCTATCGGGTGAATATCCAAGTCGAGGTTCTTGACCGAGTGGGCATTATGCGGGATATTTTGGCTAAGTTGAGCGATCAGAATATCAATGTCTGTAAAGCCGATGTCACCACCAACCCAGGGAAACCGGCGGTGATTAGTCTAGGCATTGAAATCCGCGATCGCGTACAGTTAGAAAACAGTTGCAACCGCATTCGTCAAATGAGTGACGTTCTCAACTTACGACGAGTCCAAGACGGTTGGCGAGAAGACCATTAAGCAAATCAGGATTTAAAAGCGTGAGGATGAAGGGTGAAACACAATCGGCCATCAGCCGTTTTTTCCAACTACTCCAACTCTCTAAACGACAACTCTTAATTATAAGCGCGATCGTGAGTTTCACCCTCGCCCTCCTAGGGGCCGGGAGAACCATGGCCAAATCCCCCACCTTACCCGAAGATATCCAAGGGTATTGGGCCCAGCAATGTGTTAATTACATCGTCGGGCAAGGAATCATGAAAACCTACCCCGACGGCACATTTCGCCCCAACCTACCCGTCACACGAGGCAAATTCGCCGATATTATCGTCCGCGCCTTCCCCGACGCACCCGTCGTCTTAAACTACAATCAGGATTACTTTGTAGATATCCCCAACGGATACTGGGCCACCGCCGCCATCCGCAAAGCCTTTGAAACCAACTTTTTAGCCGGATATCCCGATCGCATTTTCGCCCCCCTCCAAAATATCCCCCGCGTCCAAGTCATTGTCGCCATTGCCTCCGGCTTTAACTATACCCAACCCTTTCAACCCACAGAAGCCCTCTTACAAGATACCTTCATTGATGCCCAAGACATTCCCGGTTACGCCAAAGATTACGTCGCCGCCGCCGTAGAAAACCGCGTCGTCGTCAAATTCCCCAACCCCCGGCAACTAGACTCCCAACAATGGGCCACCCGTGGAGATATTGCCGCCTCCTTATGTCAAACCAAAGCCAGCCCCAGCATCATCCCCCAAGAATACGTCGTCGCCCCTGGGATGGGGAGTGGATAATAGATAATGACGCGAGGTGCGACTTTCGACGACAGAATCTTGGTTTCAGGTTATTTGAGCCAATCTCTTGTTTCTCGAACCCGCTAAAATTAGGGGTTTTCAAAAAGTCGCACAAGACGTTAATTGTTAGACGTTAATTATTAATTGCTCATGCTCCACCCCATCTAGCTCGATAGGGACGAATATCCAAATGAATTAAATTGGGATAACTGCGATAAATGCCCATCCCACCCGGCCAGTCTCTTAACCGAGAAGCCATTTGTCGTCCCGTCATACCAGAGCGCAACACATCCACCGCTTGACCCACCTTATGGCGGGAAAATCTTGCCCCACCCACCTGACTATTCCAAGGTTCAGGCCGATACCAACTGGTAATCACCAACGGAAAACCACCCAAACGGTCCCGCACCTCCTCCAAACGAGTCGCCAACGCAATAATATTATCCACATGAGCCTTCGTTTTTGGGATGCGTTCCCCATTATGTAAAGCTTCCCGCCAGAAAAAATGACCATTGGGAATAATCGGTTCATTGAGATAAAACGTGCTGGTATATCCCGGTAAATTAAACGCATCCCCTCGCTCCTTCACCTGGGGGGCCTCCTCCTCCGGTTGCAGTTGTAACGGTTCACCCTCTTGGAAAATCTCAATATGGTCAATAAACGCATACCAAGTATTAAACCCATTAAACGAATCATTCAGCAGGGCAATTTTTACATGATTCCCTTCCTCTGTCCAACTGTGCAGCGCGAACTCATTCCCCTCTTTAATGGGATATTTCAAATTCGGATCAGTAATCTGACTACTATCAATGGCTTCTTGTTTAAACACCGTATCTCGAATAACTTTCACCGAGAGATCAGGAATAGGAGTCCCCAACAGCTTCTCCCAAGTATTCGGACCCACAATTCCATCCACGACTAACCCTTGCCGTCTTTGGAAATTTTCCACCGCTTCTGCGGCCTCTGCATCGTACATCCCATCAACGTCTGTGCCAATGCGATACTCGATATAACGCACCGCTAACCCTTCCGCATGGTTTGGACGCATCACGGGTTGGGAGAAAATTTCCTCCATGGCTTTCCAAGTTAACGACACTGGCCGGCCCGGGGCATCAATTTCCATTAACTCATGAAACTTTTGGGTTGCGGATTCGGTGGCTGGCCCCATAATGCCATCCTCGCTCAATGCCTTCCCGTTTGCGTCCCGAATTTGTAGTTTATTTAAAGATTCCTGTAACTCAAGGGTTTGATTATCTTCGGGGATAGGAGACGGTTCTGTAGGCAGTTTACCCGCTAACCCTTTGACAATGGCATTGGCCATCGTCTCGGTATTATACAGCCGCATATCCTTCTCAGAATCAATAAAACAACATTCAACAAGAATAGCGGGCATATCGGTATTACGAACCACATACAGATGAGAACCGTTCTTAATGCGCCGATTATTAAACCCTAAACCAACAATATTCTCTAACACAGGTTGAGCCACACGCCGCCCTGCATCACTGATAGCATAAATTTCTGTCCCGTTGGCACTCCCGTTAAAGGCATTGAAGTGAATCGACACATAAACGTCCACTCGATTACTATTGGCCGTTTGTACCCGTTGGGCCAGGGAATTCAGCACACTACTGGCACTATTGGGGGTACAATTCACCACCTCATGGTTTAATGCCTTGAGTTTTTCGAGGATCAATGTTCCCACTGCTTTGGTTAATTGATCCTCACTCCCAAACCGAGAAGACGCTCCCACATCGGGGGGTGCGTTATGACCCATATCAATGCCAAATTTCATAGCCGTTTCCCTGAACTCACTCTAGATTGTACTGGTTACTTCGTTGATCGGCGCATCCTGATTCCGCTATTAAACCAGAATCAGCCAATTAATGCGCCCCAAGTTTGTGGCCCAACGATGCCATCGACAGCCAAGTGATTTTGCTCTTGGAAGCGTTCCACTGCTGCCGCCGTGAGGGGGCCAAAAATACCATCAATGGCGGTTTGGACTCGATATTGAACATAACGAGTCGCTTTCCCGGTGGCATGGTTGGGACGCAGGAGGGGTTTAATGGCAATTTCGTTAATGGCTTTCCAAGTAGCGGCTCCGGCTCTCCCTTGGGCGTTAATCCCCATAATATCGTTAAAGCGGGTGAGGGCAGAGGCGGTGAGGGGCCCAAAAATTCCGTCTTCGGCTAATTCGTTGCCGTTTTTATCGGGAATTTGGAAGCGGTTGAGATATTGTTGCAGGGTGAGTATATCCTCACTCACTCCTGTGTCTCCATCATCTGGGGTGGTTTCTCCGGTTAACCCTTTGACGATAGCTCGCACCATGGCCGGGGTGTTATAGCGTTCCATGTCCATCCGGGAGTCGAGGAAGCAACATTCTATGAGAATGGCGGGCATGAGGGTATTTTTGAGAACATAGAGATGAGAGCCATCTCGCACCCCTCGATTATAAAAGCCTAGGTTGATAATTTCTTGGAGGACGGGTTGGGCAATGCGTCGGCCTGCGGCACTAACGGCGTAAATTTCTGAGCCGTTGGCCCGTCCGTTAAAGGCGTTAAAGTGAATCGACACATAAATATCAACTCCGGTGGCGTTGGCGGTGGAAACGCGCTTTCTGAGGGAGTCTAAGACGGTGGAAGCCCAACGGGGGGTACAGTTTACGGTTTCGTAACCCAAGGCTTCGAGTTGGTTAATGACTTCTGTGCCAACGGCTTTGGTGAGGTCATCTTCTTGAGCATAACCCGATGCACCTACATCAGGAGGGGCGTTATGTCCCATATCAATGCCAAATTTCAAGGTTCTTCTCCGCGCCTGTTTTTGCGATCAAATTATATCTGTTTGTTGGTTGTTGTTTGTTTTTGGTTGTTGGTTGTTGGTTGATTTTGCGGATGGTTCGTGGGTCTGGGCAAAGGATACTAGGACTAAGTTACCATAGGCTTAATTGATTTCGGGAGAGGGGGAGATGGGGGGATGGGGGAGATGGGGGGATGGGGGAGATGGGGAGATGGGGAAGGACAAAGAACTAACTGTTCCCTGTTCTCTGTTCCCTGTTCCCTGTTTACTGATTACTGTTTACTGATTACTGATTACTGTTTACTGATTACCAATTACCCAAAATGCAATGGCAACTCCCTCCCACTCCCGATGTTCCCCAATGGTTTATTGAGGCGGTTAAACCCTATTGTCCTCTATCTGAGGGGACTTTTGCAGCCCAACTCCTCTGGCAACGGGGGATACAAACCCCTGAAGAATTAATTCCCTTTTTGGATGCGGATGCTTATACCCCGATGAGTCCTTTTGCTTTTGGGGAGGAGATGGAATGGGCGGTGAAACGGCTTCAGACGGCGCGAGAGGCGGGGGAGAAGGTGGCGATATGGGGGGACTTTGATGCGGATGGGATTACCTCTACTAGCGTCCTCTGGGACGGTCTGGGGGCGTTTTTTCGGCAGGGGGACAGTCTCTGTTATTACATCCCGAATCGTCTTACGGAGTCTCATGGGTTGAATGAGGGGGGGATTGAAGGGTTAGCGAGTCAGGGGGTGAGTTTAATTGTTACTTGCGACACTGGGAGTACCAATTTAAGGGAGATTGAGGTGGCGAAACAATGGGGGATTGAGGTGATTGTCACTGACCATCATACTTTACCCCCCCAACGGCCTGGGGTGGTGGCGATTATTAATCCCCGGTATTTCTCGGAAACGCATCCTCTTTATCACTTGTCTGGGGTGGCGGTGGCTTATAAGTTGGTGGAGGCATTGTACACGACTTTACCGGATGTTCCAGAGAAACCGTTGACGGAGTTGTTGGATTTGGTGGCTATTGGGTTAATTGCGGATTTGGTGGAGTTGAGGGGGGATTGTCGGTATTTGGCCCAACGGGGGATTCAACAGTTACAAACTCAGTTAAAAAACCCGACTCGGCCTGGGGTGGCGAAGTTGTTAAGTTTTTGTCGGGGAAATGGCGATCGCCCCACAGATATCTCCTTCGGCCTAGGACCCCGTATCAACGCGGTGAGTCGCATTCACGGGGATGCAACGTTTTGTGTGGAACTCCTCACCAGTCGGGATGAAAAACGCTGTCAGCAACTCGCAGAGGAGACGGAGTTGGCCAATACGCGACGCAAGGAGTTACAAAAAAATGTGACTCAGGCGGTTAAGCAAAAGTTAGCACAAGTTGATCTTTCTACGACTAATATTATTGTCCTAGAAGACCCCCAATGGTCGGCGGGGGTGTTAGGGTTAGTGGCGGGACAAATTGCCCAAGAATACGGTAAGCCTGTTATTTTATTAAGTACGGGGGAAGACCAATCGGAGTTTGCCAAAGGATCGGCGCGATCGATTAATGGGATTGATTTATATCAGCTTATTTATTCTCAACAGCATTTATTAGATAAGTTTGGGGGACATCCCTATGCGGCAGGGTTAAAAATTGCGGTGGAAAATTTACCCGCCTTTATTGAAGGGTTAAACCAAGAATTACGCCTACAATTCCCGGAGACAGGGTTATTGCGTCCGGTGGTTCATGCAGATATTAAGGTAACAGTTGCAGATTTAGGGAAGGCGTTATTTAAAGAGTTAACTTTGCTTGAACCTTGTGGCATGGGAAACCCTGTGCCGCAGTTATTGATTGAAAATTGCTGGTTTACGAATCTTAAAAATAAAAATATAGTAGATAAAAATAAACGTAAAGTTAAATATATTCGGACTTTTTTTGAAGTTATAGACGAAACAGTGTCACAAGGATTTCCGGGTATATGGTGGGGACATTATCAGGATGAGTTACCCGAAAACGAACCTTGTGATGCGGTGGTAGAATTAGATGCAAATCCTTATGAAAAGCGTTATGAAGTCCGTTTAATGGCGGTTCGCTTACGGGGAACACAGGAAACGTATTCGACGGGACTTTCTTTACAAGATTATATCTTAGATTGGCGTGGAAATTTTCAACCCCAGGCGGAGTTAGAACAGTCTCCGATTTTATTAAAAGATTGTCCGAGTCAGTGGGATAAAGTTCACCAAAAATTTCGACAAGCGGTGTCTCAAACTCGTCCGTTAGCGTTAGCTTATCCGTCTCCAGATCAAGGGACTCCTCAAGAGGTTTTGATGCAGTTGGTGGGGGTTTTTAAGTATTTACATCGGACGCAAGAGAAGGCTAAATTAAAGACTTTACAAGAGAAATTACAGCTTAGTCCAGCGAGTTTAAAGGTGGGGGTAGATGTTTTAATTCAACTGGGGTTTAAGGTGCGTTTGAGTAAAGATTCTTTACAAGTTCTTGACTTTTCAAAAAGGAGTTCTTTGACTCCGGAGTTAATGCAGCCATTTTTAGATATAGTGTCAGAGGAACAGTTTAAGCGTCATTATTTTTATGAAGTTCCGGTGGAAAGTTTGTCAAGTCAATTAGTGATGGGTAATGGGTAATTGATAGTTGGTGAACCACAAAGACACAAAGGACACAAAGGAGAGATAATGGAGAACAAAAAACTAATAACCAATAACAAAAAAAACATAAAAAAGTACCGAAGGATACAGGGTCTGAAAAAAAGTTGGTTTATTCTGCAATGAGAGTGGGATTACTTTGAGCGTTCAATCCGCTATAATCCCCTGATAGACTGAGGAAAGGTGATTGCGTTGGTTGAGTTACGACAACACACCATGACCTTGTATTTTGTGGTTTGTTGACTCTTGTTTAACTGACGCTGAAGCTATAGCAGAAGCAGGTTTGCAAGGATTTTCTCAGTTTATTCTATACCCCTTACTCTCCCCTTACACCAATGATGAAAAGACGACATTTTTTGAGCTTCTCCGCTTGGATGATACTGGCGTTTTCTGTTGTGGCTTGTAGTGCAGGACAAGCGAATCAGTCAGAGGTTAACTATGATACAAAATTATATGATACAAAATTAACGGTTTCTGTGGCGGCGAGTGTACAGGATGCCATGCAGGAAATTAAGACGGCTTATCAGGCTAAAAATCCTGATGTGGCGATTACTTATAATTTTGGTTCGTCGGGGTCTTTGGCGCAACAAATTCATCAGGGTGCGCCTGTGGATGTGTTTCTTTCAGCGTCTCCTAAGTGGATGGATGATCTGGAGGAGAAAGGGCAAATTTTGACGGAAACGCGCCAGAATTTATTGGAGAATTCTTTGGTGTTGATTGTGGCACGGAATAAGGAGGAGGTGAGGGGGTTTAAGGAGTTGAAGACGGAAACGGTGAGTTATGTGGCGATGGGTGAACCGGAGAGTGTTCCTGCTGGCCAATATGCACAAGAGGTGTTAATGTCGCTGGGTTTATTTCCGTCGCTAGAGTCGAAGTTGGTGTTTGGAAAGGATGTGCGGCAGGTGTTGGCTTATGTGGAAACGGGGAATGTGGATGCGGGGTTGGTGTATGGGACGGATGCTCAGATTTCTGAGTCGGTGAAGGTGGTGGCGACGGCTGCTTCGGATACCCATGCTCCGATACGGTATCCGGTGGCGGTGGTGAGGGAAAGTTTGTCTCCGGGGGTGGCTCAGGAGTTTATTAATTTTCTGTCAACGGAGGCTGCGATCGCAATTTTTGAAGACTACGGGTTTTCAATTATCAATTAACAATTTTGCTTTTTCTTTCCCCATGCACCCGGAACTTACACCCATCTGGATTTCCCTGAAAACCGCTTGTCTTGCCACGGTTTTGGCGTTTTTTGCCGGAATTGTCGTGGCGCGGTTGATGTTGGCGTATCGGGGCAAATTCCGGGGGGTGCTGGATGGGGTGTTGACTTTGCCTTTGGTGTTGCCTCCGGTGGTGGTGGGGTTTGGGTTGTTGGTGATTTTCGGTAAAAATAGCCCTCTGGGTCAAGTTTTGAACCAGTTGGGGGTGCGGGTGATTTTTACTTGGTCGGCAACGGTTATCGCGGCAACGGTGGTGGCGTTTCCCTTGATGTATAAGACGGTGTTGAGTGCTTTTGAACAGGTTGAACCGACGCTGGTGAGTTGCGCTCGTACTTTGGGTGCGTCGGAGGGACGGATTTTTTGGCTGGTGTTGTTGCCTTTGGCTTGGCCGGGGGTGGTGGCGGGAACGATTTTAACCTTTGCGCGGGCGTTGGGGGAGTTTGGGGCGACGTTGTTGGTGAGTGGCAATATTGAGGGGGTGACGCAAACCATGCCCATTGCGCTCTATTTTGCGGCGGAAGGGGGACGGATGGGGGTGGCGTTGGGGTGGGTGGTGTTGATGGTGGGAATTTCTCTCGGCGCGATCGCGTTTATCCATCAAGGCCATCAATCCCACCGCTTCATCCCCCACAATACTTTAACCCGTCGGGGGTTGAATTGGCTGTTTTTTGGCACGGCAACCCCGAAAGTGGGCAATTCTGTCCCTAGTTCCCCAGTTATTCCCCGCAAACCGGGTTCAGCGTTGGCGGTGGATATTGAGCGAGAAGTCCCCGGATTTCGCCTACAAGCGGCGTTTCAGACGGGGAAAGAGGCGTTAGGGTTGTTGGGGGGGTCTGGGTCTGGGAAAACGATGATTTTGCGCTGTATTGCGGGACTGGATACCCCGACGCAGGGGGAGATTGTTTTAAATGGACGGGTGTTGTTTTCGTCTCGACGGGGGATTAATCTGCCTAGCCGCGATCGCAAGGTTGGCTTAGTCTTTCAAAATTATGCCCTATTTCCCCATCTCACGGTGGCACAAAATATTGCCTTTGGGTTGCAACATCTCCCCAAACCTGCGCGGTTTGAGCAAGTAACGCGCTATTTAGACATGATGCAGCTTGGGGGGTTAGCTCATCGTTACCCGATGCAACTGTCTGGCGGCCAACAACAGCGCGTCGCCTTAGCCCGTGCTTTGGCCATTCAACCCGATATTTTACTCTTTGATGAGCCACTTTCGGCGTTGGACACTTACTTACGCAGTTTTATTGAAAAGTTACTCATTGAGGTGCTAGGGAGTTATGAAGGAGTGACGCTTTTTATTACCCATAAACTCGAAGAAGCCTATCGGGTGTGTGAGAATTTATTAGTGATTGGAGAGGGGCAAATTTTGGCCGCTGGAACGAAGGAGGAGATATTTGAACGCCCCCCGACAACCCAGGTGGCAAAGGTAACGGAATGTAAGAATATTACGGTGGCTCGTCGTCTTGAGCAAAAGTTTGTAGAAGTTCCGGCTTGGGGGTGTAGGTTAAAGGTGATTGAGCCAATTCCTGAGCCTTTAAATTATATCGGCATTCGCGCCCATCATGTCCGGTTTGCTCGGTCTTCGGAGGAGGTAAATATTGTCCCCAGTTGGTTAGCGATGATTAGTGAAACCCAACACCGAGTGACGCTTTATGTAAAGTTAAATAGTCCGCCTCAGTCGTCTCAAGATTATCATTTACAGGTGGAGGTCTATCGGGAAAAATGGGAACAGTTGAAGGATGTGGCGTTTCCTTGGAGGGTGTTTCTTGACCCGTTTCGGTTAATTTTGATGGCTCGGTAGTTGTTCAATATTTAGGGATTTTATCTTTAATAAGCCTTGGGTTAAAACCCAAGATTCACTAAAATTGAGTTACAGTGAAACTATTAGGCAGTTTGGAGATAAAAAGAATGGAATCTGTAGTGAGTTTAGAAGCTGCGATCGCGCAAAAAATCAAAGACTTACCCCAACCCCAACAGCAGCAAGTTCTTGATTATGTCGAATTTCTGCTCAAGAAGTATCCTACCAAAAAATTTCAACACCCGGATGGCCGTCCCATGTCCGCGTTAGAAGCGGCTGGAGATTTGGTTGGATGTATCGAGGGGCCAGGAGATTTATCAATGAAAAAGCAAGAACTCAAAAGACAAAAATTTGAATGAAACAGCAAGCATCTAAAGATAGCTTACTCCGACTGAATGCTTACATCTATTAACCCGTTAAAACGGGTTTCAGCTATTAGCCTTGGGTTTTAACCCAAGGTATCTAAAGGCAGCTTACTCCGACTGAATGCTTACATCTATTAACCCGTTTTAACGGGTTTCAGCTATTAGCCTTGGGTTTTAACCCAAGGTATCTAAAGGGAGCATTACTTCTTTCCTAATAACCAGTAGGTGGTCATTTCTCCCTTTCCTTTGACCTCGACTTTCCCCCGTTCTTCTAACCAGTAATCCGCTTTGAGAACCTGATAGACTGCTTCAGTCACTTGAATTTTACCGGGGTCTCCGGTGGACTCCATGCGGGAGGCCACATTAACAGTATCTCCCCAGAGATCATAAGTAAATTTGCTAGTCCCAATGACTCCCGCAACCACAGGCCCTGTATGAATTCCCATGCGAATTTGAAATTGTAGATGACTCTGGGACTGATCATCCTCAATGGCGATAGAATAGCTTTGAATGGTGTCTTGCATGGCCAAGGCCATATCTGCAATGGCACTCACATGATCCTTTCGTTCTACGGGTAATCCCCCGGCCAACATATAAGCATCCCCGACAGTTTTTATTTTTTCTACTCCCATAGATTCTGCCATGGAATCAAATTTGGAAAAAATAGTATTGAGAAAGTTAACTAATTCAATGGGTTTAATTTGCGTGGCTAACTGGGTAAATCCGACAATATCCGCAAAGAGAATGGTCGCTTCGTTAAATTGTTCGGCGATGGATTGTTTAACTTGTTTGAGGCGTTTGGCAATTTTTTGGGGTAAAATATTTAATAATAACTGCTCTGATTTTTGCTGCTCAATGCGTAAGGCTTCTTCTGCGTCTCGTCGTTTTTGTTCGGTTTGGTGAGCAGAAATGGCTTTTCCTAAACTTTGAGAAATGAGTTCAATGATTTCTTTTTCTTGAGTACAAAACCCCTCAAGTCTTGGGTAGGAAGCAGCAAAGCATAATGTGCCGTAAATTGTATTATTCACCCAAATGGGAGTCCCTAAATAGGCTTCAAATTTATATTTTTTATAAAATGCAGTTTCGCAACAATGGGTTAATTCTGCCACATCTGTTACCCGATCATAAGCCACTGTCTCTGCATTTTGAAGCACTCTAGCACAGTAGGTATCGGCTACAGAAAACTGATCTCTCACCTTGACAAAATCCATTAAAGAATAAACCGATTCAATGGTATATTGATCCCCAGAAATTCCACTCATAAAACCGACGACAAATCCTAATAATTCTGCTCCGGTTTTCAGGTAATCTTGGGTTCGGTCGGCAAAGTTGTTATATTCTGTAGTATTAAGGCGATGAATTTCTTTTAAATTGTGTCCAAAAAACTCTAAAACTCTCGATTGACGCTCTAATTCATCTTGAGCTTTTTGCAAGGTCAAGTGATTATTAACTCGCACTAAAACTTCTTCAAAATGAAAGGGTTTTGTGATATAATCTACGCCTCCAGTGCTGAAGGCATGAACCTTGTCATTGATATCATCTAAAGCACTGAGAAAGATTACCGGAATATGGGCGGTTCTAGGATTCTCCTTGAGTTTTTCACACACTTCGTAGCCACTCATTTCTGGCATACTAATATCTAAAAGAATTAAATCGGGAAGTTTCGCCTGTGCCGCGTTTAAAGCCATCATTCCATTCATGACACTCCGCACTTTATATCCCCGTTCGCTCAACATTTTGGATAATAAGCGCAAGTTGGCGGGCGTATCATCGACAATTAGAATATTTCCAAGATATTGTTCATCAGGAGTAGAGGTCATTTTTACTGAATTACGTTAAGGTAGGTAAATTGAGGGATTATCCGGAAAGATAGGACTAATCTTCGGGAAAAGAAACAAAGCCAACAGTTGGGTCTTCTGAGACGAATTGAGTGAGTTGTTTCTTTGCTCATCTCAAAAAGTCATAATTCGATAATGCCTGTTTGAGGGGTTTACCGTTTGGGAGGTTTGGCCATGGAGCAACGATTAAAAGCATTTTGTAGAATAGGAAAAACACAACAGGGAATTGGGTTTGCGAGTCTCCTGTTGGTGACTCTATTGGGATATCCCACCACCCCACTCGCTCATGCAAGTGAGTCTATACGCACCACTACTGTCTATTCTACTTCTCCTGTGCGTTTGGCCCACTATGATCCCTCGGTGATGGCGGCCTTAAATCGGGTGATACAACTTGATCCGAATAATGCTTGGGCGTATCACAATCGGGCGTTATTATGGATTCATGTGGAGGAGTATGAGAAAGCGATCGCGGATTTCTCCGAGTCCATTCGCATCAACCCAGATAACGCGGAAGCGTACAACCGACGGGGGACTTCCCGATTTTGGATACAAGAGTATGAGGCCGCATTAGCAGACTTAAACCAAGCGATACAACTTGATCCCAGTTTAGCTATTGCTTATTTTAATCGAGGGTATGTCCGACGGGAGTTAGGGGAAATTGACGGTGCAATTCAAGATTTCCGTCGAGGGGCCCAACTTTCCCAGCAACAGGGAGATCCGGCCATTGCTGAAGAAGCGACGGCCATTGTCGAGGAATTAGAAGCAATTCCCAATATGACGGTTGCGGAGTTACGCAGACGGGGAGAGGAGAAGATGGAAACGGGGGATTATTTGGGTGCAGTTGCGGATTTTAAGCAGGTGTTACGACGGGAAGGGGAAAGCAGTGAAATCTATGCAAAATTGGGTTTAGCGCGATTATTACTAGAGGATGAACCCGGTGCAATTACTGCTTTTAACAACGCCATTCAACTGGATTCTAGCAACCCAGAGACTTATTTTCAACGGGGTAAGGTGTGGGTATTGCAGGAGGAGTATGAGAAAGCGTTAGCAGACTTTAATCAAGCCATAGAACGGGATGAGGGGTTTGCTCTAGCTTATGCCTATCGTAGCCAAGTGTACTGGGATTTAGAGGACTATGACAAGGCTATGGCGGATGCACAACAAGCCTTAGTGTTGGATGACCAAGTAGCGGAAGCCTATCGCCTTCGCGGTTTATTGTACCTTCGGGCGGGGGACATAGAACGGGCGATTACAGATTTTCAGCAGGCCGCGACTCTGTTTGAGCAACGGGGAGATGTGGTGAGTTATCAGCAGGTTTTATCCTATTTACGGGACTTGCAAAATAATTGATAATTGTCCACCTTGGGTTAAAACCCCAGGCTAAGATACCCCTTGGGTTAAAACCCCAGGCTAAGAGCTTAAACCGGTTAAAAACAGGTTGAGAGACTAGGGAGTTAACCATCTATTCGTTACACATCATACCCCTTGGGTTAAAACCCCAGGCTAAGATACCCCTTGGGTTAAAACCCCAGGCTAAGAGCTTAAACCTGTTTTTAACAGGTTGAGAGACTAGGGAGTTAACCATCTAACTCTTGCGGTGGATTTGTAACCAAAGCTCTAAACTCACCAATAACCATAATTTAGCACCGTAGCGACCCCAGGTATCTCCCCGAAAATTTAACCAGTCGCGGATGATCTCTTGTTCCAGATAGGGCGCGATCGCAGCATCCCTCGATAATAACAACTTTTTCGCCTTCCCCTTCCAGTAATTGCGGAAAAAAGATTGCACCGGGACTCCCATCCCGCTTTTCGGTCGATCAATAATCATATCCGGTAATAAATCCCGCACGGCCTCCTTTAACACCGCTTTCTCCTCCGCTTTGGCCAACTTATACTGAGGTGGAGTTGCCATGGCCCGTTGTACAATGCGAGCATCAAATAACGGAGAGCGTCCCGCTAAAAAGGCCGACGTAGTTAAATTATTCACCTTCGTCAAAATATGATCGGCCCCCTTAAACTTAATATTCAACAACATCAAACGGTTTAAATACTGTGCATCCCCCCCTAACTCCTCCCCAAACACCCAAGGATAGGACTGGACTTGTTGCCAAATCTCCGGTTTCAGTAAATAGGGTAAGTCTGTGGCACATTTTTTAAAGGAAGTCAGATAGGACCAGAGAATATTCCTCTCCTCCCACTGATAAAACTGCTCAAGGATCATGGGTTGATTTTTCAGTCCCCCAAAACAGGGATCACCCCCCTCCCCGTTGAGAATCACCTGGCAATTATCCCGGGCCACCTGCGCTAAGAGATAATGGGGGACCGTGAGAGGATCACCAATGGGATTATCTAAATGGGCCAACGTCACAGGTAATTGCTCCCAAATTTGCTGGGGAGTAATCTCTAAAACATGGTGTTGGGTGCGACAATGCTGTGCAACGAGACTAGAGACGGCCAACTCATAGGGATCATGCTCCCCAAAATGCAGGGAGTAGGTGTGAATGGGAGCATGGTGAAATTGTCGGGTTAATGCGGTAATACAACTAGACTCTAACCCTCCTGATAAATAAACCCCAACGGGGGTACTGGGGGGTAAATAGTCCTGAACCACCTGTTCTAATTGAAAACGTAATTGCTGACGATGCCAAGTAAAATCTTGAGGTTCAATCTGTTTTTGAGGTTGCCAATAAGATTTCACACTCCCCTCTGGTAAGCATAACACCGTTCCTGGGCGTAATTCTCGTACTGCCTTCCATAAGGTCCGTTCCCCTGGTACAAATGCACAACAGAGATAGTCCCGTAAGGCCACTAAATCTAATTCCCGTCCGTGGTAAGGGGTTAAACTTTGTAAGCGGGGAGCAATCCACGCACTCGACCCATCCCAGAGATAATATAATGTACGAGTTCCTGTGCGATCGCGCACTAAATAACACCGTCCCGTCTGTCGGTCCCACACCACAAACGCAAACATCCCCTCCAACTCCTCCAAACAGTCCACCCCCCACCGTTCCCACAACCAGGCCACCACTTGACTTGCGTCTCCTGTCTTCAACTTTAACTGAGACAAAAGAGTCGATAAATTACTCAACCAAAACTCTCCCACTACCCAACACCGTTGATGGGGACTTTGGGTGGGTTTGGTTTTAAAAATATGAAAATTATCTTGACTAAAATTCGGTTTTAAGGTATTGGTAAATGCACCCCAATGAAGTAACCAATTAGGATTAACTGGCACTTCCCGTTGGGCGAATTTTTTCGGTGAAAAGAACCAACTGTCTAGTACCATGTTGTCTAGCACCATGTTAACGCTTGCAGGAAATAGACTTGAGAAACTTTACCATAGGTTTCCTTGAAAAGCCAAGTCGCTCTAAGACTAGAGAAAATACAGCCCAAAAATGGCTTTAATGACTCCTAAGCAAGCGTTTAAATAAAGCCTCATAACGGTCTAAAGCTGAGGTAAAAGAATAATTCTTTATCGCCTGTTGACGACTCGCATTCCCCAATTGTTTCACCTGCTCTGGATGTTCATATAAATCCTGAATTGCGGCGGCCAAACTGCGGGCATCTTCCGGGGGAACAACCACCCCTCCCCCACTGGCACGAATTGCTCGTGCTGCCGTCCCAGAGTCCGGCACAGAGCCAATAATTGCCCGTCCACTGGCTAATAAAACTTGGATTTTAGAGGGCATATTAAAGGCAATTACATTTTTCTTTTGTACCACTAATCCTACATCTGCCGCAGAAAGCATTTCGGGTAATTTTTCTCGCGGTTGAAAGGGTCTTAAAATAACATTCATTGCCCCTTTTTTCGAGCAGTAATTCTCTAACCGTTGTAACGCCTTTTCTTCCCCTACAATGACAATGGCAATTTGCGGAACTTCTTGTAAATAAGTCGCCGCATCAATCACGGTCTCTAATCCTTGAGTTAGAGCAATATTCCCGGAATAGATAACTACGAATTTACCCGCTAAATGATTCTCTTGGCAAAAATAATTATGCTCTCGCGGTAAAGGTTTAATAAAATCCACATTCACCCAATTAGGAATCAGCGTAATTTTATCCTCAGAAATATTTTTACTCAAAAGATTCTCAGTAAACCCCTCAGAAATGACGGCAATATTGGTGGCAGTGCGATAATTATATTGCTCCAACGCCGAAAAAATCTTAATGGCCAACTGATTGGTAATTAAGCCCACATGAACCGCCGCATCGGGTAAAATATCCTGTAAATTGAGAACAATGGGACAGCGATAAAGAAAGCCTAAAATCGACGCAGGGACCCCGACGGGTAAACCAGGGACCGTGAGAAAAATGAGATCAGGCCGCCGTCCTCGTAATGCCTGAAAAAAGCTCAAAACCATGAAACTGAGTTCAAATAGGGCCCGGTTGAAAAGACTGCGTTGAGGCCGCGATCGCACGTAACACCGTTGAATCTTTACGCCATTCCGTTCCTCCGTACAATACAATTTACCCCGATACGGCTCATAAATCTCACTTTTCGGATACCAAGGCATGGCCGTCACCACCCGCACCTCATGGCCGCGTTGCACCAACCCCTCTGCCAACTCCGTCATCAAGGGTGCGATGCCAATCGGTTCGGGATAATAATTATAGGAGTACAGTAAAATACGCATACGCTGTTTAATCCAGAGAACGTTGAAAAAGACCGGAAAACCGTGATGAGACAGGGACTCATCTCCTATTGTCGCCTTTTCATTCCCTAATTTGTAGGTCAGAATAGGGAGAGTTTATCTTAATTCACATTTTCACGCGCCTATGTTTACGATTAGAAGAATTTTGACCGCTTTTCTGCTCTCCGCGTTATTACTGTTAACCGCTTGTACGTCTGCTCCTCCGTCCGATTTCCAGCAGGCCCAACAAGAAAGCACCGAACGCGGAGCTAAAGCGGTTTCCAAAGATGCGGAAAAGGGAGGGAGTTTTAACAAATATTTCCCCAAAGGACAGGATAACTATAAAGTTGTTTTTGCCCAGGAGAAGAAGGGGTTTGCCCAAGCGAAGATCAAACGGGGGTCCACGGAAGTGGCCGTGATGTCCATTTCCGATATTTCCAGCACTCCCAACGCAGCGAAAAAATTTGACCAGAGTACCCAGAAAATTCAAGGGTATCCCGTTGTCACCCAAGGCAAAACCACCCATACGTTATTGGTGAAAGACCGCTTTCAGGTGAAAGTCCAGTCGCGGGATGATTCATTTACAGACAGCGATCGCCAAAATTGGTTAGCCAAATTCGACCTGTCCAGAATTGCCGCCTTAGCAGAATAAAGGAGATTAAACCATGAGTAAACCCATTTATGAGCTTGTTGATGAACTCCCCGAACATAATATGACAGTACGGGTGTTAAATGCCTTAGATTTCGTAGTCCCTGGGGAATGGGAAAATATTGTCGGGTTTAAGGAAACCATCCGTCACGTAACGGGAGAGGAAGATGAGGACTTAATCCAGCAAATTGGCGATCGCGCGGTTTGGCTCTACAATGACAAATCTCAAGGCTATCAACGGGCCATGTGGCTCTATCAAACCGTCGATAATGTCGATAGTGCCTTGGGAACAGCCGCTTTAGCCAATAAAGTCGGGGAAAAAATTAAATTATTCGGCTTCCTCAACCGTCTCACCCCCAAGCCCGACAAAGCCCAAAGCATTGATTTAGCCCTAAAATTAGTCGTAGAATTACTCGCCTTTTGCCAAATTAACGGCATTCCGGGGGATAGCATCGGGGATTTCGTCGCCTCCCTGAGCGATTATAGCGGAGAATCCCTCATGCGGATGTCTGCATTAATCTGTCTGGACGCGCTTATTCCCTTGGGCCCAGATTTTGTTGAAAAAGTCCAATCCACCATTGAAAGGATTAACGCTTCTGAAATTCAGGGACATCCCGTGTATAGTCGCCTTGAGGGGGTGATTCCGGGGGAAGATGCGGAGAATAAGTTAGGGTTTATTGGAGAAAGTTTCAACTCTGCGACGGGGTGGATGCAGGGTTTTGTGGAAGAACGGGATTTATCCCGCGATCGTATCCTCAACAATATCGGCGGTTTCATTGAAGGTGCTGATGATAAACTCGACTACGTGGCCGCTTTCCTCGACATGAGTACCAACTACTACGAACACACCGGAACACAAACCCTAGCCAAACGCCTCATTGACCGGGCGTTTGCAGAGATTTAGTATTGGTTGGTTGTTGGTTGTTGGTTCTTTGTTATTGGTTTTTTCCCATCTCCCCTTTGTGTCCTTTGTGTCTTTGTGGTTTCCCCATCAACTATCCACTATCAACTGGGGTTAAGATAACAATAGATTGTCCTGATCTCACAGGGAAACTGAGAAAAAACAGAATAGTCGTTGCGTTTCTCTAATTCCTGTGTTGCTGTCTATTCCTATCACACCAATGGAGCAAGCTGAAATCACTGCGTTAGGTCATTCCCTCCGACGGATTGACCAAAACCTTTTAACCCACAATGCTCCAGATGAGGTGCAACGCATTTGGTTTCAAGGAGGAGAGCCTTATTTTGATCTGTTTGTGGAGTTACGAGAGGAGCAGATTGAATGGTTTCAGTTAACCCTACGGGGCCATTCTCTCTCCTGGTCCCGAAAATGCCATCGCTGGCAAACTGGAATAACCAATGAACTGCAAACCGATGACCTCACCTTCTATCCAGCCAGTAAAATTATAGAAAGCGATCGCACCCCCGACAGAGAATTTTTTCATCTCACCCACCACATCCTCAAAACCCGTGCCGGAGAACCCCTATTTGACAGGCTTTTAGCCCTCTTTCACTCCACCCCTACCCACTTTTGTTAAAAAAAATTGGCTCAACCCTTGCTTTATTTTATTTTTTTGTATTATACTGGTTAACCGTGCGAAGGAAAGCACATCACATGGGTCGCTAGCTCAATGGTAGAGTACTCGGCTTTTAACCGATTGGTTCTGGGTTCGAGTCCCAGGCGACCCATATTTTTTTTAGGTTATTTTTTTTAGGTTATTTTTTTTAGGTTATTTTTTTTAGGTTATTTTTTTTAGTATATATTTTTAGTCTATTCGCTCTTAACAGAAAACGCCCGTTTTGTCAAGAGATTTGGGCAAAGGAAGCACGAAGACTCAACCTAGAAGACTCAACCTAGAAGACTCAACCTAGAAGACTCAACCTAGAAAAACAAACCTCCAAACCATCGCCGAAACCCACATTTATTTAAAGGGACGTTTCGTTTCATGGAACATCCCTTAATGGGTCTTGATCATATTGCGGGGTTGACCTTGAGTTGACTTGCATCGTATCTCCAGAATTAGGCATCAGTCAAAAGTTAGAAATTTACCCCTCATAACCTTACCTTGCCTAACCTTACCAATTATAACGAACCTAAAACCAATCCCCCCCAAATCTCTATCCAAAGAAACAAAAATCAACCCCAATTCCTTAAAATTATCTTAAAAAGCGATCCCCATGCCTATCGATCGAGGGATAGATCAACCCATCTATCAATTGCTATGTTGTCTACGGAGAAACGTTAACAAGGTTTTATAACAATTATGAACGCCTACGCACAAGAGCTAAGAGCCACAGCGAAAGCGATGGTTGCCCCCAGTCAAGGGGTTTTAGCCATGGACGAAAGTAATGGCACTTGCAACAAACGCCTCAACAAAATAGGCATTGAACCTAGCGAAGCCATGCGTCGTGCGTATCGGGAATTAATCCTCACCACTCCGGGATTAGGGGATTATATCAGTGGAGCTATTTTATACGACGAAACCATTCGTCAATCCAAAGAAGACGGCACATCCTTCTTAGCCGTCATGAAAGAGCAAAATATTATTCCGGGTATTAAAGTTGATACTGGGGCGAAAGACTTGGCCGGCCATCCTGGGGAAAAAGTCACCGAGGGATTAGATGGACTGCGCGATCGCATCACCGAATATTATCAAATGGGCGCAAGATTCGCCAAATGGCGGGCAGTAATTACCATTGGTGAAGGTATCCCCTCTGATGCGTGTATCGAAGCCAATGCCCACGCTTTAGCTCGCTATGCAGCACTGTGCCAAGAAGGTGGCCTCGTCCCCATTGTTGAACCAGAAGTCCTCATCAATGGCGACCACACCATCGAGCGTTGTTTTGATGTCACCTCCCGCACCTTACGGACTGTCTTTAACCACCTATCCACCCAAGGGGTAGCCTTTGATCAAATGATCCTGAAACCCAGCATGGTAATTTCCGGGTTAGACTGTCCACAACAGGCCAGCGTGGAACAAGTGGCAGACATGACCGTTAAATGCTTAATGGATAACGTCCCTGCCTCAGTCGCAGGAATTGCCTTCTTGTCCGGTGGACAGAGCAACGAAAAAGCCTCAGCCCACTTGAACACCATGAACATCAAGTATGCTGAACAAGCACCTTGGCCGATCACCTTCTCCTATGCACGGGCCATTCAAGGGCCGGCTTTAGAACATTGGAAAGGTCAAAGCAGCAACGTTTCCACTGCACAAAAACTCCTCCATCATCGTGCGAAGTGCAACGCTGCGGCCCACGATGGGAAGTACACCCCTGACCTAGAGAAAGAAATGGCGGCTGTAACGGCCTAACCTTCTCTCCTGTATTATTCTTCTGTCTCCCCCAGTTTTTCAAGACTGGGGGGTTTTTTATCTTATGGGTTCTTTGTTCTTTGTTGTTGGTTCTCTCCCCCACCTCCCCCATCTCCGGACAAGGGAACTCCAGAACTGAGAAATGGTTCAACCAACTATCCACTATCAACCATCAACTACACCACCTCCCTCCAAACGGATCATCAAAAATTAATACATCAAATTGCGCAATAGCTGTTAAAATATTCTAAAAATTTAAAATAAACAACAAATCCGCTCGTTTACTGTACTGGTTGCAGTCAGTGTGGCAGTATGTCACACTCAGTTTGAGTTCCTAAACCATTAGGGCGCAAACGATTAGAACGCAAAGACTAGAACGCAAAGACGTTACAGTTCAAATTCTCACAGTTCAAATTCTCATCAAATTCAAGGAGGAAAATAGATGGCACTTGTCCCTATGCGGCTATTGCTGGATCACGCAGCAGAAAATGATTACGGTATTCCTGCCTATAATGTCAATAACATGGAGCAAATTATTGCCATTATGCAGGCCGCCGATGAAGCGAACAGCCCTGTTATTCTACAGGCTTCTCGCGGCGCACGGAAGTATGCTGGAGAAAATTTCCTCCGTCACTTGATCACGGCGGCTGTTGAAACCTATCCCCATATTCCCATTGCGATGCACCAAGATCACGGGAATAGCCCTGCCACCTGCTACTCTGCCATTCGTAACGGCTTCACTAGCGTTATGATGGACGGTTCTCTCGAAGCAGATGCCAAAACCCCGGCTAGCTTTGACTATAACGTGAACGTCACCGCAGAAGTGGTTAACGTGGCTCACTCCGTTGGGGCTAGCGTAGAAGGAGAACTGGGTTGCTTAGGTTCTCTCGAAACCATGAAAGGGGATAAAGAAGACGGCCACGGTTTTGAAGGAACACTCAGTCGTGAACAACTCCTGACTGATCCTGACGAAGCTGTAGAATTCGTAGAACGGACTCAAGTTGATGCCCTTGCAGTGGCGATTGGGACCAGTCACGGGGCTTATAAATTCACCCGGAAGCCGACTGGTGAAATCCTTGCGATTAGCCGAATTGAAGAAATTAATAGTCGTCTGCCCAATACTCACTTAGTGATGCACGGGTCTTCTTCCGTTCCCCAGGAATGGATTGATATGATCAACGAATACGGTGGTCAAATCCCCGAAACCTATGGTGTTCCCATCGAAGAAATTCAAAAAGGCATCAAGAGTGGTGTACGCAAGGTGAATATCGACACCGATAACCGTTTAGCCATCACCGCAGCCATTCGTGAAGCTGCGGCCAAAGACCCCCAAAACTTTGACCCCCGCCACTTCATGAAGCCTTCCATCAAGTACATGAAACAAGTGTGCTTAGAGCGTTACCAAGCCTTCGGAACGGCTGGAAACGCCACTAAAATCAAGCAACAAACCTTAGATGAGTTTGCTGCGAAATATGCAAGCGGTGAACTGAGTCCGAAAAGCAAAAGCAAAGTTGCTGTGTAAACGGTAACACTTTGTAGGTTTTTAGGTTCAGTTGGCCTTAAATCCGTAATTTTGCCAAAAGACTGGGGGAAATTCCTCCAGTTTTTTTTGTGGGGAAGAACAAATGAGGAGGTCAGTTAGATACAATATTTTTAGGAACGCATTTCATCAGGGCGACTCTACAAATTTACGGATTTCCGCTTTCACAAAACGTATAAGACAAAAGCGTATAAGACCAACGACTGTTGCGATCGCGCCTTATGTCTCTGTTGTCTATCTGCTCGCCGTAACGCAGAGCCGGCCTTTGCCAACAGCAAACGTAACCCCTTTGTCCGTCGGGAGTCTGTGCGCTGTGGAACAGACCTCCGCCTTGTAGAAATTAGACCTATGGAACAATTAAAGTCAAAAATCCTTTCAGGTATTTTAGGAATTGCTATCGGAGATGCCCTAGGGATTCCCGTCAAATACACCTGCCGAAGCGATTTTCAACAATCTCCACTCTCGACGATGACAGGGAATGGGCTTTATGATCAACCGCCTGGTACTTGGTCGGAATGTAGTTCAATTCCCTTTTGTATTACTGAAGCCCTCACCCAGGGGCAATGGTCTTCCTCTCTGTTGTTACGGAATATTGCGATCGCTATGATCCAATGGCACAACGGCCAACTGTGGACTCCTCGCGGCACGGCCTTTGAAGTGGGAGGCATTCCTCCGGAAATTCTAGATCGATTACAACAAGGGACTCCTCCAGCGCAATGTGGAGAACCCAGCGATCGCAGTTCTAATAGTGGGATGTTAACTCGCGTCTTACCCTTGGCCTTTTGTGAGCCTTATCTCGATTTTAAAGACCTGATTAAACGAGTGCATAAAGTCGCAGCCATGATCAACCGTCATCCGCGATCGCAAATGGCCTGTAGTTTTTATGTGGCCACTGCCATTGCCCTCCTCAACGGCCAATCCCCCAGAAACGCCTATCTCGAAAGTGTCCAACGAGTGGGAGAACTCTACGAACACAGTTCATACAGCGAACACCTCGACAACTTCCTCCGACTACTGAGAGGAAACATTATTGACTTACCCGAAAGTAAAATTCACTCCAATGGCCGTTCCGTAGAAACCCTAGAGGCCGCCCTTTGGTGTTTATATAATAGTTCCTCCTACGAAGAAGCCGTCTTAAAAGCCGTCAACCTAGGAGACGACACCAACACCACCGCCGGAGTTACAGGAGGGTTAGCGGGATTATATTATGGGGCCAAAGATATGTCCGTCGATTGGATTCAAAAAATTGCCCGATTCTACGACATCCTCAACCTCGCCACCCGTTACGCCAAAACCCTAGAAAGTCTAGACGAACGGGTAGAAGTACAAGTTTAGGGATGGGGAATAGGGAATGGGTAATTGTTTAAACTCCTGATTATTCAATTATCCATTATCCATTACCAAAACACCAAAAACTGCCGTTGTTGCCACAACATAAACGCCCCACTAAAGGCCACAAACGTCATCACCACTTGGCGAAACTGTTGATCACTCATGTGCTGTAGAACAATTTGTCCTAACCAATTACCGGGTAAAGCCGCCAACCCGATCACCAATCCATACCCTAAATCCGTCATATTTAACACCCCAAATAGTCCATAGGCGATCATTTTCGCAATATGAACCACCAGCACATTAAGAGACTTTGTGCCAATCATTTCCTCCTTCACTAAACCGTAATTGAGATAAAACGGATTTAAAACTGGGCCCGTACTGCCGATTAAACCGGAAAAGAAGGCATAGAGGAAGCCAATGGGCAGAAAATACCAGGCTTTCACCGAAAAGCCTCCCGTCTCTTTCCGAAACAGGAAACTGATCACCGAAGCAATAAGGAAAAACGCCAACAGCACACTCAGCCATTCGATACGAGTACGACTCAACACAAACGCCCCCAATACCCCACCAGCAATAGCCCCTGGTAAATTCCAACTCGTCACATACCAATCAATATTTTTCCAATAAATTCCCACCCGTTGGGCATTGCCAAACAGCATTCCTGTGGTGATGATGGGAGGGATAGAAGCAGTCCCAACCAAGAGGCTGACAACGGGGATGAGAATGAGGGGACTACCTCCCCCCGCTAAACTACTGATAAACCAAGCAACACTACTGGCAAGGATGAAGCAAAGAATAGTCACAATTTTATTTATAGTCTCAAGCAAGCGTATATTGTTGAGCCATCTAGCTGGGAGATATTCCCCCAAGTCAATAGCACATAAATCTAGATGACTCCTTTCCTATCTTAAAAAATCTTTATAGAAAAAAGAAAGAAAATATAAAGAATTTGGTTTTTGGTAATGGATAATGGAAATTAAGCCTTGCTGAAAAAGTGTTTATTTGCTTGTAAGGCAAGGGAACAGGGAACTCCGGAACTGGGAACAGTAATCAGCATCCGAAGGCAGATGGCAGATGGCAGATGTTGGAATAAGGAGGAAGTTAACCTAAGAAGAAGGACAGAAACTAATCAGAGTAATGCTTTCAGCCAAATTTCAGCAATTTTTAGTTTCACCGAGAGTAAACAGTAAACTGTTACCAGTTGTTACTCCCCATCTCCCCCATCTCCCCTATCTCCCCTATCTCCCCTATCT
>NZ_JAQMSD010000030.1 GCF_028330525.1 Spirulina sp. CS-785/01 | reverse complement strand
CGCTAGTTTCCCATATTTATCTGCAAAATATTCTAACCACCTACGAAAAGTTGACCATCCTGCATCCGTTATCGATTTAGCTAGACGGCGATTCTTTACCATGCCTTTAACATTCAAATCTTCATAGGCGACCAAATCGTTAGATTGGATTAAACGGAGTGCCAATCTTGTGGGCATTCTCTTCTCGCTGTCTACTTACTTTTAAATGCTTCCGAGCATATCGCTGTCTAGCTTTGTGATAATTGTTGGACTGTGGCTTTTTGCCTTTAACACTAAGTATGCTGGTATCAAAACTAGAGCAGATTAAATTCAATATGGCAATAAAAAGCCGTCCTCCACTTCGTTGGCATGACGGGGCTTGAAACCCAGTATTTTTGGTCAAAGGCACAAGCCCGCAATTTCTCTTTACTCGCTGCCTCTTGGAGAATAATAAACCGCCACGGTTGCAAATTAAACCCCGAAGGTGAGTACAAAGCAAGCTCAAAAAGGTTTTCTAATGCCCCATCAGGAAGGGACTCAGAACGGAAAGACCGGGCAGCACGGCGGTTTTTGATTGCGTTTTCTAAGTTCATTTTGGGTAATGGGAATTAATCAATTCACAAGTCTCTCACTTGTTATATAGCATTTCCCCCGTTGGAGAGACTTCCCCAACGGAGTGTTAGTTTTAAGAGTCGCGGCTGACGGCTCATAGCTGAATACTGACATTATGAGTCTTACCGGGTAAATTCTTCGTTAAGAAGGAGAAGCGGCGGTTTCTTCTTCAGTTATAGCAGGATTAAACCGGACCCTCAGCCAACGAGTAATAATGTGAGAGAGTAACCCGATGGGGCCAGCAAATAAACAGAAAATTAACGAATGAACCGTCCATATCCCCGTTTTTTGCCCCTGCCAGTAAATCCAACGGCCTACAAATAAATCAAACGTCAAAAAATGCGCCCAACCCGTTGCGGCTGCCGCTTCCTCCCCAAAAAATCCAGCAATTTCTGACAATTTTGGGTTAGACAATGCCTCTAAAGAATCCGCATTTAAAGACCCTGTAATAAAATAAATATACACCCCAGCCAGCACCACAAACGGTAGGTAAGACCCCATCACTTTACGAGTCACTTCCCAATTGGGCAAAATAATCATAATGGCCCAAAACGGCAAAACAAAAAGATTAGCGAGATTAAAAACTAACTCAAGGGTCATAAAACATCACTGAAACCAACACTGGAGTCATTGTAACCTTCCCAGTGGGGAGATATGGGGTTATTTTCAAGAATGGATATAATGCCAACTGTTGTGATTTTGAATTCAATATGGTTGACTCAACCCGCGATCGCCTGACTCACGCCCATGTTTACATCTCTGGTAAAGTGCAAGGGGTAGGCTTCCGCTTTTCTACCGTGAATCAAGCCCAGTCATTAGGCATTACAGGATGGGTGCGGAATTTAAGCGATGGCCGTGTCGAAGCGGTATTGGAAGGCAAACCCTTAGACGTTGAAAAAATGATTCACTGGTGTCACAGTGGCCCCCCTGGGGCCATAGTCAAAGATGTGGAGCATGAATATCGCTCTGTCAAAGGGTTTAAGAATTTTGAGACACGGTATTAAAAATTTGCTAACGGGTAATGGGTAATCGGTGATCAGTGAGAAAAAACCGTACTCCTCCTACGGCTTCCCCCAGAAATCCCCCTCCAACTCGCCCTATAATAGTTGATGAGAATCAACTTAATATTTTTTAACACGACCCATGACAGCTTCTATAACGTCTCTCCCCCTCACCCCTCCGAAAACTTGGCAGTGGCGGGGGTTTCGCATTTGTTACCAGCAACAAGGTGAGACAGGTGTTCCCGTTGTATTAATTCACGGGTTTGGTGCATCCTGGGGCCATTGGCGCAAAAATATACCCGCCTTGGGGGAAAAAACACGCTGTTATGCCCTAGACTTAATTGGGTTTGGCGCATCAGAAAAGCCACAACCTAGAGAAAAAATCGACTACACCTTTGAAACCTGGGCCCAACTGGTGGCCGATTTTTGTCGGGAAGTAGTCGGCGGCCAAGCAATATTGGTGGGAAACTCCATCGGTTGTATTGTCGCCATGCAAACGGCGGTTTCTCACTCTGACTGGGTATTAGGGGTTGTCACCCTGAATTTTTCCCTCCGCTTACTCCATAACCGCAAACGGAAAAGCCTCCCTTGGCATCAACAAGTAGGGACACCCATCTTACAAAAACTGCTAAAACAACCCTGGTTTGGGCGGAGTTTCTTTAAAATGATGGCTCGTCCCCCCATGGTACGCAATGCCTTAAAACAAGCCTATACCCGCTCTGAGGCCGTGACCAATGAATTAGTCGATATGCTGATGAAACCGGCCTCTGATGTGGGGGCAGCCGATGTTTTTGTGGCATTTACCACCTACTCCGACGGGCCTCTCCCCGAAGATTTAATCCCCCTTCTCCCTTGTCGCTTATTAATTCTCTGGGGGGCGGATGATCCTTGGGAACCCCTAGAATTAGCCCAGCAATTCGCCCATTCTCCCACGGTAGATCGGTTTATTCCCTTAGAAGGACTCGGCCATTGTCCTCAAGATGAAGCCCCAGAAGTGGTTAATCCGATTTTATTAGAGTGGATTGAACAATTTCAGCTTCATCGGTAAATTCTTCCGACACTTCCTAAAATTGGACAAAAAATTGGACAAAAGACAGGTTATCTTAACTTGTCCCCAATGGACAAAAGGCAAGAGACTAGGAGAAAACAAACAACCAACAACAAAGAACAAACCCCGTCAAGTTACTCTAAACGGGTTAAAATTTCCACTCCATCTTGGGTGACAGCGAGGGTATGTTCAAACTGGGCAGAGAGTTTGCGGTCTTTGGTGAGTGCTGTCCAACCATCCTCTTGCACCTCTGCTTCCCAAGTTCCCTCATTAATCATCGGTTCAATGGTGAATACCATCCCAGGACGTAACCGCTTGCCCTTGCCTTTTGTCCCGTAATGGGGGACTTGGGGGGCTGTGTGGAAGACGCGGTTAATGCCATGGCCTACAAAATCCCGCACCACAGAAAAGCCATGGCCTTCCGCGTATTCTTGAATGGCTGCCCCGATATCGCCAATGCGTCCTCCGGGTTGTACCGCAGCAATTCCTCGGTGGAGACATTCTTCGGTGACTTCGACTAATTTCTTGGCAGTGGGGGAAGGAGTCCCGACAAAGAAGGTGCGTGAGGTGTCCCCATGATAACCGTCGAGAATGGGGGTTACGTCAATGTTGATGATGTCTCCGTCTTGGAGAATTTGTTTGCCGTTGGGGATGCCGTGACAGACGACTTCATTCACGCTGGTACAGATGGATTTGGGATAGCCGTGATACCCTAGGGGTGCGCTGGTTGCTCCGTGTTCTTGGGTCCATCGTTCGGCTTCTTGGTCGAGTTCGAGGGTACTAATACCGGGTTTGACCATTTTTCCGAGATGATCTAGGAGTTGGGCGGCTAATTGGCCCGCTTGCCGCATTTTCTCCAATTCTCGTTTGGAGAGGAGTGTGATTCTTTCGCTTCCCATCAGTTTTGCTGTTTTTTTGAGTTGAGTCTCGTTATATTTTTACAGATCAGGTGAGGGGTTGGGGGTCATTGGGTGACAAGTTGACGGTTGAACCACAAAGGGGAGATGGGGGAGATG
>NZ_JAQMSD010000029.1 GCF_028330525.1 Spirulina sp. CS-785/01 | reverse complement strand
TGAAAATAGTGCCGTTTTGATCAAACGGATTGCTATTGAGTCAGTTGCGGTGGGCAGTCGTAACTCTAAAACGCTTCCTTCCTTGAAACTAATTCTGGGATGAGAAGAATCCCGCGTCTTTCAGCGCGGGAGATGTCAATCTAGAGAACTTCAGTATCAAGGGCGCAGAGTCCTTGATTTCTCCATAAAAACTCGACAATTCGTTAGCTATGAACCTACAACTTAAACAACTCTTGGGTCAATTAACCCGTTTTTAACGGGTTTAAGCTGTTAGCCTTGGGTTTCAACCCAAGGCATATTAAGGGAAAATACCCAGAGGTTAACCCTAGATTTTCTGTTTTTCTAGTTGTTCTCGGAAGGGTTCGAGGTTTTCGGGGCGATAGGCGGGGAGGTGATGCCACCGTTCAATGACGCTTTGGTGTAAGTCTGCAAAAGAGGAGTGTTTCTGGATATTCCGTCGGTTGCGGCGGGTGAGTTTAAAGATGCCTTGGGGACTGTTATCGAAGGGGGTGAGGGGGTTGGTTTGAATGCCGCTTGTGATGGCGGTTGGATTGAATTCTAGCCCCAATTGACTGCATTCTTGCATCATCCATTGTAGGGCAGCATCGGCGAGGCCACGGGTGGCTTTGGTCCCACCGCCGAGACTCCCATGATCTCCCGGAAACCAGATTTGTTTTAAGGTTTGTTGGGAGTAGTCTGGGTTGGGTTTCATGACGGTGACATCGAAGGGTTCACGAATTTCGTCAATGGCCACAGCATGACAGGCTTTTTCGATGAGATGACTGAGTTGGGTGTTATGAAAACGATATTTTTCGTTAATCCATTTATCAATGGGGAGATAGGGGATTTGATCGGGGACTCCTAATGCTCCTACGGTGTCCCAACACCCTAGAAATTTGAGGGGGATGTTGTAGTCTGGGGTGACGTGGTGGCCGTATTGTTGGCGGAATTCTACGGCTTGGGGGGACGTGGGGTGAAGATGGCGATCGCGGTACAATTCATAGGCTTCTGGGACTTGGCGAATGTGCGATCGCTCCACCAATCCACTACAATGAATCAAACCTGCTAAACTCCGCACGGTATAAGCCCCCCGACTAAAGCCAAACAAATAGACTTCATCCCCAGGGGTATAGTTAAAACTGAGAAAGCGATACCCGTCCAGAATATTCTGGTCGAGTCCCCAGCCAAACGCCCCCCCTAACAAGCGATCAGGCCCACTACCGGTCCCCACACCTTCATCATAAAAGACCAGTTGGTGAACCCCCTCACTATCCGTAGGTTTCACCCCTTGGGCAATACGGACAACGTTGGTAGGATAGGGACTAGAGAGTTTTTGCCATGTCCCATCACAGCAGACAATTAAACGTTTCATCGTTAGTTATTAAGTGGTGATTGATGATAGAGTCTTGTATTTCTCCAACTATTGTCTCTATTTTTCCGGCAAGTGATCCCCTATCGCAATTAGTGAGCTTTGAGGGTTTGGGATAAAATTGAGGCTAGAGCTAAGGTATGCACCATGAATCTGTCCATGCTCGAAAAGGTGATGATCTATTTTGTCTGCAAAACCAAGGGGTATATTACAAAACCCCAGTTGGTGAAGTTTTTGTACTTGGCAGACTTAGCGGCGGTGAAGTGGACTGAACAGCAGCTTACGGACTTGGATTGGCGTTACTGCCAGTATGGCCCTTGGAATGAAGATATTGACCGGACTTTGGTTGAGTTACGCTATGGGGATATCTTCAAGTTGAGTGAACAGGGGAATGCTATTTTAATTCAACCGGGGGAAAATTGCCCTGAGATCAAGGCGTTACGATTATCAAAGGGGTTGGAGTTGATGTTGAGAAACATTCAAAAGGAATGGGCGGGACTCAATGCGGATAAGTTCAGTGGTTTGTTGGAGTATGTATATCAAACTGAGCCAATGGTTGAGGCAAAAGCGAAACACACCCCAGAGGAAAAAGCCCCCCTCAATCTGTATCTAGAGCATGAGAAGGTTTTAGCAGAGTTAGGAGTATAGTATGGCAGGGCAGCGTCCGAGACAGGGATGGATTTATAAAATTAACCCCTATCGTGTATCGTTACGTTGTCGAAGTGGTCATCAATATTTTTATGATTTGTCAGAGCCTAGAGAGTTAACTTGTCAGCATTCGGGCTGTAATCTAGTTATCAACTCTAGTCGGGTGTTTTGGGGGGATCATCCCTATATCATTTGGGAGAATAACAAGTTTCAGGATGAGGAAAACTACATTGAAACTTTTACTGCGATTCCCTTGACTTCCAAAACTACTTATGCAGGTTTATCAACGGCTTATCCAATTACTAAAACGGCTCGGAATGGCTTAGAGAAAACGTCCTATGCGTTGGTGCATCAGATTTGTACGGTTGACGGGACCTGTTTTAAGGACAGTCAGGGGGATTGGTTGGTTAGAATTGGTCAACTGAGTAAGGATGATAAGCTAAAAATTGAGGAGACTTTGATATATTACCTTAATATTAACCGTGAGCCGACGGAGGATTGGTTTAGGGAGAATGCGTCACCGAAGTTGTTAAAGAAGGTGTTTGATTTGCTGCCAGAGGACGATAGGGAAGGGGATTTGAAGAATTTGTTGGATGATTTTTAAAGGAGTGTAGGAAGTAGCGAGTTTTTCAAAATATGAGCATTACAGGGATAGTAACGCATTTATTGGAATTGAATGAATATAAGCCCTAAAGGGCTTACTACGAACCTATAATAATTAATCAGTAGTTAATTGTAGTTAATTGTAGGTTGGGTGAAGCGTAGCGTAACCCAACATCCCCCAGTGAAAAAAGTTGGGTTTCACTTCGTATATTAAAGAGAATTGGAACGCTGGACAATACCAATAAAGGCATCTTCGAGGGAAAAGGGAATTTTACGGTGGGATTGAATGGTGATATTAGCCTCCTGTAACCTTTGTTCAAGGGGGGGAAACTCCTGCTCAACATCCTCCAAAACGAGGTGAAGGCGTGTGCCAAAAATGGAGACTCGCCAAGGGTCTAACTGTTCCTTGAGGAGGTCAGATGCTTGCTGAGTGTCATCTACAATTAATTCCACGAGGTTTCCGGGTTGGTGGGATTTAATGTCGCTGGGAGACCCCTGTGCGACAACTTCCCCTGCAACCATAAACCCCATACGGTTACAGTTTTCTGCTTCTTCGAGGTAGTGGGTGGTGACTAAAATGGCTGTTCCTTTTTTGGCGAAATCTCGGATTAATCGCCAAAATTGCCGTCTGGCTAGGGGATCAACCCCTGATGTGGGTTCGTCTAGAAATAATATTTCTGGTTCGTGCATAACAGACGCACCAAACGCGACTCGTTGTTTCCATCCACCGGGTAAACTTCCGGTGAGGAGGGTTGCGCGTTGGGTGAGGTTACAGGTTTCTAATACCCAGTTAATCTTTTCTTGGCGATATTTGCGGGGGACTCCATAGACTCCACAGTAAAATTCGAGGTTTTGGCGGATGGTGAGGTCATCGTAGAGGGTGAATTTTTGACTCATGTAGCCAATGCGCGATCGCACTTCCGACCGATGCAAGTTTTTGGTTTCCCCCGATAACTGCATTGTACCCCCACTCGCAGGTAACAGACCACACAGCATTTTAATTGTAGTCGTTTTCCCAGCCCCATTCGCCCCCAACAGGCCATAAATTTCCCCATACTGCACCGTAACATCTACCCCTTTCACGGCACGAAACTCCCCAAAACGCTTCTCTAGATTTTGAGTGGCAATAGCGGGATAATTGCGGTCTGTAATCGGGGGGTTTAAGCGAGGAAAGGGGATAAAGGGAGGATCAGACCCCTGTTGTCTTAACCGGGTGACAAAGACGTTTTCGAGGGTCGGGTCATCGGGTTGTATGTCCGGTTGGGGGAGGTTTTCTTGGGCTAAAATAGTTTTAATTTGGGTTTGGCCTTGGTTGAGGTTGGGAACGAGGATATCCAAGCGATCGCCAAATGATTGCACATCCACCAACTGGGTCTCGTGATTACTAATAAATTTACTCTCCTTTCCCTGACGATACTGTTGTAAAACCTCCTCTGTCTGTGTTACGTTCGGAGTCCGCAATTCTAAGCGATGCAGTCCTAAACTATCCCGTAATTCCTGTAATGTGCCAATTTGCTGAATATCGCCATTATAAATTAAGGCGATACGGTGACAACGTTCCGCTTCATCTAGGTAGGGAGTGGCCGCAATAACCGTCACTCCTTCTGCGGCAACGGAGGCGATTAAATCCCAAAATTCCCGACGAGAAACGGGATCAACTCCTGTAGTGGGTTCATCAAGGAGTAAGATTTGTGGTTGAGCAATTAACGCACAACAGAGGGCGAGTTTTTGTTTCATCCCTCCTGATAATTGTCCTGCTAAACGGTCACTAAATTTTGCTAATCCTACTTGTTGTAATAATTGTTGAGACCGCGTTTGATAAACGGTTTCAGGGACTCGTCGAAGTCCCGCATTATAGCGCAAGTTTTCGGTAATACTGAGGTCAGTATAGAGGGAAAAGGTTTGAGTCAGATAACCAATATCTAACCGCGCTTCTCTGGGGAGTTTTCCTAATACTTGCACTGTTCCTGATGTCGCTTCCATGACTCCCGCTAAAATCTGAAAGGTGGTGGTTTTTCCTGCTCCGTCGGGACCAATTAAGCCAAATATTTCTCCGGGTTGGACGGTGAAGTGAATGCCGCGAACTGCGGTTAAGTTGCCGTATTGTTTATAGAGGTTTTCAACTTGAATGGGGGCTTGTTTTTGGGGGGTTTGGGTTGATTTTGGGACAGATAGCATAGGATATATTTTTTGGTTCTACCAAATTTGTTATGTAAAAATTATCATTTGCTCTTGAGGGAACAGAGAACAGGAATAGGAGTTTTAGAGTTTTTTCTTACTTTTTGATTTATGACAAATCATGAAAATGTTTCTAATCTTTTGAGCTTGGTCAAAATTTTAGGCTATGTATTCATAGTTCTTTATGATTTTGTACCAATTACCAATTACTAATCACCAATTACCAATTACCCAATCAATCAATTCTCGCGCTTGTTGAGGTTTATTATTTAAGGCTAATTGATAGGCCGCCGTACTATAAATTACCGCCTGTTGATGGGGGTTAGTGAGGGTTTGGGCTTCTTCTAGGACTTGGGTGAGTTGGGGGTTATCCTGTTGACTGAGGGAGAACGCCAGAATACTCAGGCCGGCGGTTTTTTGGTCGCTGTTTTCTTCGTTGGCGAGGAGAGAAAGGGCGCGAGTATAGTCTTCATTATCACTCAATTGTGCCACCAGTTCCCGTAATAATTCGGCTCGCAATTCCGGTGTCTGGAGTTGGTCTAAAAATGCGATCGCGCGTTCCGTAAACCCTGCATAAAGCATCTGTTGGGCAATATGTAGCGTTGCCTCCCCTCCCGTATTCTCCGCCGGAATAGTCGCCAACGCCTCTAAAAACAGACTCTCCGCCCTCTCATGATCCCCATTATCCGCCACCCGTTGGGCAATTTGGCTGAGAATCTCCCGTTGGGGAGGGAGAGGCAGCGTTTGGGCCAGATCAACAGCGGCCTCTATCTCCCCTTGTTCAGCCAATGTTACCGCAATTCGCCCTTTCCCATAATCTGGACTGGCCAAAGTATCCACCAACGCCAACGCCTGTTCAACCTCTCCCGCTTCCGTGAAAAAGATCGCCAATTCTCCCATTAAAGAATTGTACAAAGTGGGATTATTTTCTAAGACTTGGGCAAACTCTAACGCCTGGTCAAACTGTCCCGCTTCGGCCAAATAATAAGCAAAATAATAGGGCATTTCACTATTATTCCCTTGATTGGGCAGTTTCTCCCGTAAAGCCAAGGCTTGGTCAAAATTGCCGATTTTGGCCAGACGGAGGGCAATTTGACCAAAAACACTGGTGCGCTGTATGGAGGGGTCTAGGCGTTCTGTCAGGTCGATGGCTTCCTGAAAGAGTAAATCAGCATCTTGCCCCGCTTCCGCCTGTATTTGGGCAATTCCAGAGAGGATGAGGGCTTTTTCTAGGGAGGGGTCAAGGCTTTGGGCCAGGTCTAAGGCTGGTTCAAACTGGTCTTGTTGGGCTAAGGTAATGGCCAGTTGACCCACACGAACAGTAGGGGACGGTTCAGGCAACTCATTATAGAGGTCTAAAGCCCGTTCTGTGGCCCCCGTTTCGGCTAAAATTTGTACCATATCCCAACGAAACTGGGGATCATCCACCGCTTCACTCAGTTGTGAAATTGCAGTCCATTGTTCTTGGTCGGCCAATTCTAAGGCTAAATTCCACAACCTACTCCCCAAGTCCCCGTCCGGCATAGTGTTCAACAGGTCTAGGGCTTGTTCTGGGTCTCCCTGTTCGACTAAAATACGGCTAATTTGGGAGAGTACGTCGGTTTGAATGTTGGGGTTATTGAGCGATCGCGCCATCTCCAACCCCTCCTCTACCTCTCCCAACTGGGCCAACGTCGTCGCCGTTAACCCCAACGCGGCCTGTTCCCATATCGCCATTGTATCGGAGGGAGAAGACGGATTTTGTGCCACCTGCGACACCACCCCCGCAGGAGGACTGGCCAAGGTGGGCAATGGGGAAACAGACAGGAAAGCAGCAGTCAGCCAAGGAGTAAGCATAGGATATTGCAATTAATTATTTTCTCCATCATTGATCAAAATTTGCCCATCCGCAGGCATTCCTGGTTTTGCATACCCTTCCCCCTCCTCTAACTGCACTTTTAACCCAAACACCTGTTTCACCCGATCTTCTTTAAAATAAATATTTTCTGGCGTAAACGAGGCTTCACTATCAACATGGCTCACCGTTGCCTCTAGGGGCTCATCGGGGTTAGAATCTAGAAAGACTTGGGCTGGCATCCCCACGCGCACCTTTCCCACTTCTCCTTCAGGAATATACCCCCGCAAATACACTTCATCAAGGTCAATAACAGTTAACAGGGTTGTTCCCACTCCGATGACTTCCCCTGGTTCAACGGTCCGGGTGAGGACAACCCCATCAAGGGGACTGGTGATGGCTAAATCATCCAATTTGGCGATAATTTCATCACGGTTGGCCATGGCATTTTTGACATCTGCTTGGGCTGCTTCCAGTTGCGCTTGGGCTTGAAACAGTTGCGTTTGTAGTCCCTCAATTTGCACTTGGCGAATAGTGGGGTTCAAACTACTGGTTTGTGCTTGGGTGAGGCCGCCTTCTGCCACATTCACCTGTCGTTGTGCCGCCGCAACTGCCGCATTGCGGGCTTCTAGGGTAGCTTGGGCGGTTTCATAGCGGGTTTGAATTTGGTCGAATTGTTGTTGGGGGATGACTCCTTCTGTGAGTAAGGGGGCATAGCGATCGCGCTCTGCCTGCGCTAATTTTAAATCAGACCGGGCCTGTTCAGCCTGCGCTTGAGCCTGAGCCAATTGCGCTTGGGCCGAAGCCACCGTAGCCACCGCTTGACTCACTTTCCCCTGGGTATCATCTACGGCCTGTTGTCGATTCAATTCCGTTTGGCGAATTTGACTCTGTATGACATTTAACTGGAGTCTCGCTTGTTGCGCTTGCTGTCGGGCTGCATCAATTCGCGCCTGCGCCCCCTCCAGTCGGGCTTTTAACTCTGCATCATCCAGTTTAGCAATCATTTGGCCTTTTTCAACGCGATCGCCCTCTCGCACCACCACCGTCAACACTCGTCCCCCCACCTTCGCCCCCACATCACTCTCATAGCCCTCAATCCGCCCACTAAAAGTTAACGCATCTTCAGCAGGACGGGTCACATAATACCGCACTCCCAGTCCCCCCCCAACCAACAAGAGAACCACCGGAATGAGCCAACGGAGTTTTTTCTTCCACCCCCCTTGGTTTCCCTGTTGAGTCCTCGTTTCCCCTTCATTTTGGTATTGTGTGGCGGATTGACTCATTGCTTAACCCCTTTGGTTGGTGTACTCGCAAGATTATAAAAAGTGTTTTCTATACTATACGGTATAGTTTAAAATTCAAAAACCCAACTTAACAACAATTTAAGCTCATGTCTCCTATTCTTAACCCCCACCCGACCAAGCGAGAACAGATTTTAAACGGAGCAACAGAAATCTTTTTACAACAGGGGTATGAAGGAGCAAGTATGGACCGGGTGGCCGCCCAAGCAGGAGTCTCGAAAAACACCATCTACAGCCATTTTCAGGACAAAGAAGGCTTATTCAAAGCCACCATCGAACAAGTCACCGAAAAACGCTTTCAGATCATCTTTGGGTCCCTCACCCTCAGCAACCCCCCCGCAACCGTCCTCCGAGAGATAGCAGAAAAGATACTAGAGATGGTTTGCCACGATGACGAGTATATTGCTTTTTTGCGGTTAATCGTGGGAGAATCGGGGCGTTTCCCGGAACTAGCGCAAAAATTTCTCCACTGTCTCCCCCATAAAGTCTTGAATACCCTAACCCAGTATCTTGCTCAACAGTCGGACCTCCATTTATCCCATCCCGAAGCCACAGCCCGCATTTTTATGGGGACTTTAATGGGGTATATCATGACTCAAAAAGTGTTACACGGAGAAACAATCATCCCCATGGAACAGCAGATTTTAATTGATAATTTAATTGAGATAATTACAGCTTAGTTGAGTGACTGAGGGATAATTGCAAATGTTAAAACAAAATATGAAGCCTATTTATTCTGTGATCCCAGTTGTTTTACCTACCGTTATAAGAATTGTCAGAATCAAATTGCTAATCTTCAAGCTATTGTCAGCCAATATGAAACTCCGGAATTAATTAACGATGATCCCAATACTGCTCCCAGTAAGCGTATTATCGCTCAATTTCCAGAGTATAAAAGAGACAAAACCTCTGCTGGCCCCGATTTAGCTGCATATATCGGGTTACAAGAGATTCGTAGTCATTGTCCCCATTTTAATGGGTGGCTATCTAAACTAGAAAGATTGGGTCAATAGACTAACTAAGCATAAGCTGTTATCTATTTAAATTGAGCATTTATTGTTAAAATTTGGGTTGAGAGGGCAAAGCGAACAGTTTAGGGCTTCTTACTATAGTTGAAGGGCTGAGTCATTGCTGGTTTCAGGGGAATAACGGAATGAATTATGATAGCAAAGCCGAAAATAGGCAAGAGATCAACCAGGAGGTTTCTGATCTTGCTCAAGCAGAACCAAAAACCAAAAAAATCTTAATTACCGGGGGATTGGGGTATGTGGGGGGACGATTGGCGGCTTATTTGCGGCAGTTTCCCCATTATAAGTTACGGTTGTTAGTGCGGCGGATTCCGACCGAATTACAGGATTGGGTAGAGGGGTTGGAGATATGGCAGGGGGATTTAACGCAACCCGAAACCTTACAGGGAGTGGGGGATAATATTGATGGGGTGGTGCATTTAGCGGCCTTGGATGCTCCAACTTGTACAACCCACCCTACAGAGGCATTGCGGGTGAATGTGGAGGGGACGTTGAATTTGTTGGAGGCGTTACAGGGAGAAATTGAGCATTTTCTCTATTATTCCACCTTTCATGTTTATGGGCGCAATGCCCAAGGCCGGGTCACGGAAGACACTCCCCTTGCTCCGATTCATCCCTACGCCGCAACCCACGCTATGGCAGAATTATACGCGGGAATGTATGCCCGTCGGCAAGGGTTTGGGGCCAGTATTATCCGATCTGCCAATTCTTTTGGCGCACCCCTCTATACTGGGGCAAATTGTTGGACAATTGTGTTTAATGACCTCTGCTATCAAGCGGTGACGCAACAACGGTTACAGTTAAAATCTGCGGGGTTACAGGTGCGGAATTTTATCCCCTTACCGGAGTCGTTGCGGGTGGTGGAGTTGTTGTTACGGACTAATTTACAGTCGGTGGAGGTGTACAACCTGGGTGGAGAGCAAAGCTACAGCATTCTAGAAGCCGCAGAACTGGTGCAAAAGGTGTATTTTGAAGATTTTGGTCAAATGCTGCCCATTGAGCGTCCTGAGCCACAGAAGGGGGAACAGCGAGGGGTGTTGGATTATCGGTGCGATCGCCTGAAAGCATTAGGGTTTCAACAACAGATGAGTTTATCTGAAAATATCCGCCAAACCCTCCAGTTTTGTCAGGAGCATTTTATCGCTGATCAAATTTGAAATTGCGATCGCACCCACTCCCGAAATGCTCGCAAGGTTGCCATTTCCCCCTCTTGTAAACTCTGTTGTATGAATTGGGGAATTCGTTCAAGGGGAAATCTCGGAAACGTAGGACTTTGGGACACCTGCTGATAAGTCGTATCCGGTTGCAATACCCACACCTGCAACCGACTCCCATCATATCGCCACAACTCCAGAACACCCAAGGCTGCATAGATTGCCTGTTTGTCCAAAGAACTATTACTCATATCAATTTCTAACACAAGATCGGGAGGCGGATCACAGTCTAGATCGATACTTTGCTGGTGTCGCACTTGGGGTTCATGCTGCACATAATAACAAGAATCGGGTTCTGCTCCCTTGAATAAGTCCCCCCGTTTCAGTGTCAAAGAACCAAACTTTTTTAAATTCAGGTTCAATTCTTCCGCCACCACCCCGATTAAACTTTCCATAAAGCGATTATTATTTTCATGGGGCCCAAGGGGAGTCATAATTTCTAAATATCCCGTATCATAAGCCAAACGAGTCCCCCGTTGATTCCCCAAATCTGCCAGTAATTGCTCAAAAGTTGGCCAACTAACATTTTCGAGGAGGACACGCTGTTCAGCAAGGGGAAGGGGTGCAGTTTGCATTGTGAAGCGTTGCGGGAGAGTCAGATATTTGCATGATATCGCAAATCCGATACCATTGGCGAATCTTCCTGAACCCCCGTTAAATCAAGAAGAAATTTTGTTGTTGCTTGTTGGTTGTTGGTTGTTGGTTGTTTGTCTCCCGATACTCCCCCATCTCCCCTTTGTATCCTTTGTGTCTTCGTGGTTCAAACTTCCTATTTCCATAACAACTAAAACTCATAAAGTACCCGAAAAAACACCCCCAAATCTTGAGCATTTTCCCCCGCATCCTTCACTTCAATTAAAGGGATACCATAATCAAAACGAACTTGTAACCCTCCAGGAGGAGTCCAGAAAACTCCTAGTCCCCCATTCATTAAAAAGGTTTCTTCCGGTAATGTATTGGGATTATCCTCATGATTCCAAACTGTTCCCAAATCAAGAAACGGGATAAATTGAAAAGTGGGTAAATTATTAACATCTCGATTCACCGTAATGCGGTTTTCAATGGTTACTCTAACCCCATTATCTCCAGACCGTAAATTTTGGCGATATCCCCGTAAACTTTGTCCCCCTCCGATTACATATTGTTCTGATGGGAGTAAACTATTAGGAGTGAATTGCCAATCTAATTGTATCACCAATAAATGATTTTCACTTAATCTCTGTAACCGTTGCCCTTGAACCAACCAACTAAAAAAACGACTATCGGGAATAGGTTCAGGATTGAGAGTAGAATTAAACCAATCGAGGCCAAAATTAAATTGCGATCGCAGCGTCCAACCCCCCCGTTCCTCCCGTTTAAAATAATCTTGACTCAACCGTAACACCGTAACTCGACTCGTTCCATCCTCCTCCGGCCCAATACCAAACGGTTGGGGTATATTATTAAAAAGAAACGTCTGACCGTCCCGAAAACTCAACCCCAAAGACACCCCCAACTCCTCCTCCGCAGTCCGAATAATCGGGTGTCGAAAAGACACCTCATAGAGTTGCGACTCTCCCCGAATATCCAGTGACTGAAACTCCTCCTGTGTCACCCGATTTTGGTCAAAAACCGCCCTTAATTGTAAACTACTCTCTTGAGGATTTAACGGGACATTGTAGTTCAAATCCCAAATTTCTGACCCCCCCGTAGTCGAACGGGAATAGGACACCCCCAACTGATCCCCCCATCCCGCTAAATTACCATAACTCAAATCCACCCCCAACCGTTCCGACCCCACACTCACCGGAGAATAATTATCTATATAGGTTTGTCCTTGTAACCGTTTTGCTTCCTCCACCTCCACCGCTAAAATCAGCCTACGGGGGTCTTCTCCTGTGCGTAGCGTTGCATTAATCTGTTGAATCAGAGGATTCCGTCGTAATAAGCGTAATTGGTCTTGGACTGTGTTAATTTGTAGAGGAGTCTGTAAAGCAGAATTAAGGCGATCGCGCACATACCCCGCAAGTCCTTCCGTCCCCGTCACCACTATCTCACTCACCCCACGAGTAATCACCTGAATACGCACCACCCCCTCCCTAATCGCCTGATCGCCTAACACCGCCCGTGTGGTAATATACCCTTGGTCAAGATACAACTGGGTAATCCCATCAGTCGCCTCCTGTAACCCACGTAACGTCACCTCCCTCCCTTCAAGAGGTGCAACAATTTCCCGCACCACAGCATCCTCCAACACCGTATCCCCCACCACCTCCACCCGTTGCACAAAAAACCGTTGTTCCTGCGTCACCCGGTTTCCCAAGTCCTCCACCTGTGCAAAAACCGGACTCCCCCAAAGTCCCCATCCTGTCAAAATTAAACAAATCATCTGTAAACCATTCATTTTTTTTGTTGTTGGTTCTTTAACCAGTAAACCAGTAACCAGTTGTTACTTCCCATCTCCCCATCTCCTCCATCTCCCCATCTCCCCCATCTCCCCCATCTCCGTGTCCTCTGTATCTGGAGTAGTTCAACTATCAATTACCACGGACTCCCAATCAGAGTAAACCCACTCCAGTAGTAAGGATGGGAAAAATCTTGATTCTCTTGCTGTTGTAACCCCTCTGGGAGAGGAAAACGACCTTGGGGAGTCACCAACTGTTCATCCTCCACCCCTACCTCTCCCCGTAACAAAGATAACTGGGCCTCTCGTAATGCCTCCGCTTTAATCCGAGACTGGCGCAACACCTGATAAAATTGACTCATCAACCCCAACGTCCCCCCATCACTGACATTCCACAAACTCCCCAACGCAGTCCGAACCCCTGACAACACTGCTAACCCAGCAAACCCCAACTCCACCTCCTCACTCCCCAACGCAGTCCGACAGGAACTTAACACCAACAAGTCCAAGGGAGGGTCATTTAATTGTAAATCCGGGAGGTCTGCTAAGGTTAAGCGAGAATTCCACAACTGAATATAAGAACTATTCAGAGGCCCCGGACGAAAACTGCTATGGGTGGCTAAATGGAGAATGCGATAAGACCCCTCCTCCCTTGCTGCTTTAAAATTCTCCACTGTCACCCCATCATTAAGAAACGTTTGTCCGGGCCAAATATCTTCAGCAATCACCGATAATTCGAGGGGAACTGCTGGGAGAGGAGTATCATCAGTAAAGTCAGACACCCCCATCGCTAAAACCGACGCATCTTTCACACTGTTGTACTCTGTGTTCGTCAGAGCTACACTGGGCATTAACCCCACACTATACCGTTCAATTAAAAACCCCTCCCCATTATGTAAGGCCGCAAGGGGTAATAACCGCAACCCTTGATCTAAAACAAAGACTAAATTATCAATTCCCTCCTCCTCTAAGGTGTCCTCTAGGGGAGTTATTAACCATTGATAGAGTTGTTGACTCTGACTGAGATATTCGCTTTCTGGACGTTGAGTGGTGAGGTTGCGACGGAAGGAACGAACCATGGACTCTACTTTCTCACGGGTTGCGTCGGGGACTTGATAACGGATAGGATTACCGCGAGAGGTGACAAGGATTAATTCGAGTTCGTCGTTGGGTTGGGAGGTTTGACGACTGGTGATTACTTGGCCTTGGCCTCCTCTAGAATTAAACTGCCAGAGGGGTTGGTTGGGTTGGTCTAAGTTGGTCGAAGATTTAAAGAAAGCATAGATTATTGTAGGCCGCAACCCGGTTTGGTTTTCGATACGACGGAGAATATCTTGGGTGTCTGCAACGGTGACGGGGGTAGGGGAAGAAATACCAAGATAGTTTGCAAAGTTATCGGAGATATTATCCTCTAGGAGGGTTAGGTTACTGTCGGTGGGGTTGGTTGGGGAAACGTCGGACAAGTTTGCGGTGTCCAGTCGTTGTTCGTTGAGGTCTCGTTCAAGGTTGGGGAGACTGGGTTGTCTTTCTGGACTCTCTGGGGTGGGAGTTGGGGTGGGAGTTGGGGTGGGAGTTGGGGTGGGAGTTGGGGGTGGAGGTGGGGGTGTCGGGTTGGGGTCTGCTGCTCCAAATTCATACGCTCCTACATCGACTGTACCATCGACGATGCCTGGAATAAAGCCCCGTTGGTCGCTGTTATTCCGTTCTGGGGGAATTATACTATTATTTCCGGTATTAATGGCAGGACTGTTGGGAAGGAGTGCGTGGGTTTGGGTGGGTCCTCCGTTGTCGGTGAGGGGGCCGAGTTGGGGGTTGATATTGGTGCGATCGCTCCCTGTCCCTAATGTACCACTCCCCAACCCCGTCAACGTACCAATAATATTATTAGCATTCCCATTAAATCCCCCTCCTGAGACATCCGAGGGCGTTGTATCTTGGGTATTCTGAGCAACAATAGTATTAAACAGGGAAACTATCCCACCACTTCCCGACAGTCCCCCACCACTCCCCATACCATCCCCATCGGCATCGGCTACATTAAAGGCAATGGTACTATTACGAATTGCCCCAGTAAAGGAACTTCCCAGATTTAGAATTCCTCCCCCCGAAAAATAGGCCGTATTGCCACTAATGGTGCTATTACTCAGGGTAAGATTCCCCGTCACCCGTATTCCCCCTCCATTGGCGGCCAAATTGCCACTAATCGTGCTATTACTAACCACAGCATCCCCACTACTAAAAATTCCCCCTCCATCTCCATTGATGGCAGTATTATCAGCAATGGTACTATTGCGGACAGTCACCCTATTCCCTGGAGAAAAGAGACGTATCCCCCCACCATCTAACCCACTGTTATTGCCGCTAATCGTGCTATTTTCTACAGTAATATCGGCATTCTGAGTAAAAATCCCTCCCCCATTCCCAGCAGTCGCAGCATTATCCCGAATAATACTATCGGTAATAATAACCGTCCCATTCTGCACATTGAGTCCCCCTCCCTCTAAGCCCTGAGCAAGATTATTCTCAACAATGGTATTATTAAGGGAGACATCCCCAAAAGCCGAAACTCCTCCTCCTTGTTCTGATGCAGTATTATTGGCTATGGTGCTATCAGTCGCATTCAGTATATTACTCGCTATTCCACCCCCAACCCCTGCATCATTCCCAGACACTTCACTATTGGTTAGTGTAACTGTCCCAAAACTGCGAATTCCTCCACCATCAGTATTTGCGGTATTATTGGTGACTTGACTATTAGTAATGGTGACATCACCCGCACTATAAATTCCTCCCCCAGAATGAGTCCCTATATCGTAAGTTCGATTATTGGTGACAATGCTATTCTGAACTGTAACCGTCCCCATCCCCTGATTGCGAATACCACCCCCACTCCCACCCGCCATCATAGCACTCCCATTGCGAATGGTAAGATGATCAAAGGTGACATTAGCATTGCCAGTATTATCAATATCAAATACGCGATTATTATTTTGACCATCAACAATAATATTATTCGTCTCTCCTGTAATTTCTAAATCTCCCCCATCCCCCGCAATATCAAGCTCAGAATTGAGTAAGATGGTAAAATCCCCCGAAAAGCGAATGGTATCGTCTATCCCAACGGACCCATTACTCAACCCAATGGCCTCCCGTAATGTCCCTGGGCCTGTATCACTGGGATCAGTTACAGTATAAGTGGCCAGAATATCTTGATAATGACTCAGAGTTTCCCCAGTAAAGGGTAAGGTCGCTTCAATTTTCCCGGTACTATATTCTAGAGTCCAATCCCCCCCTAATGCAGCATTTCCGGTTAAATTAGTCGATGCGGCCACATCTGCATGGGTTTCTCTTGCAATGGTATTAATGAGGGTTTGTCCAGTCTCTCCCAATGCAGTAAGACAACTATACAGCAGAATATCTGCATTGGGACTTAACTTCTCTCCCCATGCCTGAAATTGCGCTTTATACTGGTCTATGGTGTCCTCATTAATGAAGGTATCCCCTAACCAAAAATTGCCCTCGTTGCCTTCGGTGATAATATGGAGTTCATCAACGGGTTGCTGGACTTGGTTGAGTTGGTCGGTAATTGCTGCGAGGCCGTTTTCTTGGGGGGAAATAACGACACTGGTGGTCCCCGGTTGTCCACCGTAGAGGAAGCTGTGATAGTCTTCTACTGTGGCATCTATGAAGACATAGGCCAAGGGATCAGTTATTTTTTCGGGAAATATGGTGACTCTGGGGGGAGTGGAGAGTAAGTCGGGGGTTTCTGGGGTAACTCTACGGGTGGCCAGTAAGTCGATATTCTCCCCTTGGACTTCCCCCCCAATGATAACTTCTCCTGCTTCTACAGTGATTCCTGACCCGGCTAGACGGACTGTTCCTTGATCATCTACTGTAACAGTGGTGGCGTTTTGAACTTGGGGTAAGTTTAATAATTCTGCTAGTTTTAAGGGGGTAATTCCATTCGTCACTCCCTCTAAGGACACTTCGAGACTGAGGGGGACCCCGGTTTGAGAGATTCGCACGCGATTATTCCCTACTGCCGCAATGGTAATATTACCTTGGGGTGCGCTGACTGTTCCGGTGTTAATGACGGTCCCCCCAATTAAAGCAAGGGTTTGTCCGTCTGTAACTGCTAAGTCTCCTTCGTTGATAATGGGGGCAGGGTTTGAGGTATAAAAGGATAAGCTGGTAGGGTTTCCGGTTAAGTCGAGATAGGTGTTATCTCCCGTTGCGTTAAATTCTCCGGTGTCAAACCCAATACTATGACTGGTTGTGGCCGTAAAATCTCCGGTAATATCTAATCTAGCACCACTGCCAAATACTATCCCGGCAGGGTTCATTAGGTAGAGGTTAGCATCTCCTCCGGTGACGCGAATTAATCCTTCAATTACGGAGGGGTTTCCCCCGGTAATACGACCTAGAATATTCTGAATTTGGGGATTGGACAAGAAATTGGCAATTTCTTGGGGATTTAAGCCTAATTCTGTAAAACTATGAAAGAGGTTTGTGCCATCTTGGGATAAACTCCCTCCGGTGATGTGATAGGTGTCCCCTTCTATGGTAATTGTAGTCCCTGTGCCGTCGGGTGAGGTTTGAATGGACTGTGCGTGGACGGGGAGACGACTTCCACTGAAACAGAGAAGACTGAAAGCCAGGACAGAGAGTGGTTTGAGCATGGGTTGGCTGAGAGAATGGATTTCACCCTTTCACTATGCTACTGTCTCCGATTTTTTCGGGATTGTCAACCACAAAGACACAAAGAACACAAAGGGGTTTTCTGGTTGTTGGGTGAGTGGGTTTTAAGGGGGTTTAAGTAAAGAATGGGGGTGGGTGGGGGACGGAGAGAGGGGGGGACAAGGGATTGAGTTTAGGCTAATTTTTTGCCCTTGGAGAGAGTAAAATTGGTTCTCCCTCTCGAAAAATTCGCTATCTTAAAAGAGAATTGGTTTAATTTAGGAGAATTTCTCTTATGACGGCGACTCAAACGATAGAAACTTAAAGCGGGATTATCTGTGACAGTCCTACAAGAGTTGTTAAATCCCTAAATTAAGTTAAGCTTTGGGTGCAAACTAAGGCTAATAAGTTCAATTCCCCATTACCCATTACCCAAATTGTGCCAGATCAAAAGCTGACACAGATCGCGCAACCTCCCCCTATTCCCCCCGTCAACAATCATAATCAAGGGTTGAGCGTTGTTTATTGCTCCTCTAAACCAATAAAGAACTCTCTATTAATGAACTGAAAGGATTAGGATTATGATGCGCGTTTCCCTATTAACTCTTTGTACCGTAGCCACCATGACGGGGGTGACAGAGATGGCGTTAGCCGATACACTGGCGGTTGATGCGAGTCCGGACTATTCTTCCCCTGCTGCGTCTCCCACTCCTCCCCCTGCGACGGGAGAGGGGGTTGCGGTGATGGCTACGGATATTCAGGTGGCCGGGGCCCAAGGGGAGTTAGCTCAGATTGTTCTGGATAATATTAACACTCGCTTGGGTCAAGCGACTAGCGAGATGCTGTTACAACAGGATATCCGCGCTATTTTGAAGACTGGGTTATTTAATGATGTGGAAGCGTATTATAAGGAGAGTCCTGGGGGTTGGGATGTGGTGTATCAGGTGCAACCTGTGAGGGTGCGATCGCTACAATTAGAAAATGCTCAAGTCCTCTCCCCAGAAGTGGCACGAGAATTATTCCAACCGCAACTGGGAGAAACGGTGAGTCCGAGTACCATTAATGCAAGTATCGAGAAGGTCAACCAATGGTACAAAGATAATGGCTATGCCTTGGCCCAAGTGGCGGATGTGCGGGTAGTTGGGGATGGCGTATTAAATGTTAATGTGGCTGAAGGGGTGATTCGGTCGATTAATATTCGTTACTTCGATGAACAAGGCCAACCCACTGAAGGCCGCACCGATGAGAGTTTTGTCCAAGAACAATTAAATCTGCAACCGGGTGAAGTGTTCCAAGTGGATACTGCTCAAGAGGACTTACAAAACCTCTATCGTTTGGGACTGTTTAACAGTGCTAATATTACCCTAGATGGGGATACTAGAGCCTTAGATGTAACTTACCAACTGAGTGAGGCCGCTGTGCGCGGAGTGGACGCTGGCGGCGGCTACAGCGAGGCCAATGGTCTGTTTGGGACTGTGAGTTATAATGACCGCAATGTGGGCGGAATTGGGCAAAATTTAGGGCTTTCTGTGCAGGTTTCTCGCAGTGATCTCCAGTTTGAGGGGAATTTTGGTAGTCCTTATCGACCTAGTAATCCCGATACACCGGGTTATAATCTCAATGCCTTTCGCAATCGGGGGGTTTCGACAAACTTTGATGATGATGTACGCTTGGAGAATGGCGATCGCCCGCGAGAAGGCCGCTTTGGGGGTGGGGTGAGTTTTCAGAAACCTGTGGAGGACTGGAACACTTCTCTCGGTGTGAATTATAATCGGGTCAGTATCCGTGATGCTGACGGGAATTTAACCCCAGAGGATCAATATGGCAATCCCCTTTCTTTTAGCGAAAATGGCATTGATGACTTAGTAACGGTACAAGCGAGAGTCTCCCAAGATAACCGTAATAACCCCTTAAACCCCACCTCTGGGTCTGTGGTCAGTTTTAGTAGTGAACAGTCTTTACCCATTGGTGAAGGGAATATTTTCAACAATCGTCTCAACGCCAGTTATAGTAATTACACCCCCACTCGCGTCTTTGACTCGGAGAATCCGGAGGTGTTAGCGTTTAATGTACAAGCGGGAACTGCGATCGGAGATTTACCCCCTTATCAAGCCTTTACATTAGGGGGGACAAACTCCGTCCGAGGCTATGATACCGCCGAATTAGGCAACAGTCGCAGTTATTTCTTAGCCTCTGCTGAATACCGCATTCCCCTCTTTGAGTCTCCCGTGAGTGGGGTTGTTTTTGCCGACTTTGGGAGTGATTTAGGCTCAGGAACAACTACAGTAGGAGAAGGGGGAGTCATCGAAACAGACAAAGGGACAGGTTTCGGGTATGGTGCAGGGTTACGGGTGAATTCCCCTGTCGGTATCCTACGCGCAGATTTCGGTTTAAATGACCAAGGCAATAGTCGCTTCCACTTCGGCGTTGGTCATCGCTTCTAACAAGTTGGGAAACAGCATGGGGGGTAACGTTGAGTTACCCCTTTTTTTCTGGGTAATTCTCCTCTGAAACAATGTGTACAATAAAAGCCATTAACCTTCATAGTAAACCCTTGAGAGCTTCTTCTAATCGGGATAGCATGACAACTCAATAGTTACCTATTATAAAAAATCAATCTATGGTCATCCCAGCAGAAACCAAACTTTATACCCCAGAAGAATATTTAGAGCTAGAAGAAAAAGCCGAATTTAAACATGAATATCGAGATGGACAAATTATTCCTATGACGGGTGGTACAACGAATCATAATGAAGTGGCAGGGAGTTTTTACAGTTATCTCCGTTTAGCACTACGAAAAAAAGACTATCGCATTTATATTGGTGATGTAAAACTGTGGATTCCCCATTATCGCCAATATACTTATCCTGATTTGATGGTTATTTCAGGAGAACCCGTCTATGCAGGAAAAGGGGAAACAACAGTAATGAATCCCTGTTTAATCGCTGAAATTTTATCTCAATCAACTCGAAATTATGACCAGGGGGAGAAATTTAAATATTATCGCTCCATTCCTGAACTAAGAGAATATATTTTAATTGAACCCACCCAATTTTATGTCCTGCAATATGTAAAAAATGAGGCCGGACAATGGGTATTAACTGAATACACAGGTCAAGACAACCAATTACAATTAAATACAGTGGAGTTTGAACTCTCTTTTCGGGAGTTATACGAGGGAGTTAATTTTAGTTAGAGTGATGAATAGGCAATATTTTGGTAAAACGCTTTACGTCTTAAAAAGTCCAATTTTGCCAGTCAATTTCTTCTCGTAACTGTTGCCACTGTTGTAAAGTGTTTTTAATTTTATTTAAGAACGCTTTATCTTCCTTGCTTAATTGGTCTGTTTGTGCTTTCTGTTTTAACTCCGATTGTCGTCCCAAAAACAAGGCAAGATGAAGGAGTTGCTCTCTTTGCTTTTGGGACAATCTAGCACTGGTTGTGAGAAATTGAAATAAACCTTCTCCGGATTCTGTGAATTGTTGAAAAAGGTCTGGTTCTGTTGGGGTTCGGGTTGGGGGTCGGGTTGCAGGAGTTGGACGAGAATCAGGATACCCAGTAGGAGGAGAAAGATGAGGGTGAGAAGGGTGATAATTCCCTTCTGTAACGGGTTCTTTTTTTTTGCGTATTCTTCTAAATCCTCGTCGGGAACGCGATCAGATAACCCTCTCCAAACTCCGGTTGCTTTGAGGGAGTCTTTCCCTTTAATGCTGGTAATTAGCACTAATAAACCCGGATAATCGGGTAATGTGTTGCTGGCTAATTCTACGGCAATTTCTTGTTGTAAATTGTCTGAGTTATTCCCAATTTTTTTACTTGGATCGCTAGTCGAATTGGACGCTTGGCATAAATGAGAATAGTCTAGATTTTTCAGTTGCTCGAAATCAACGGTAAAGCCTAATTCTCCTTGTAATTTTATGGCGCGATCGCAATCCTCACTTAACCTATTCCTATCCTGTAATGCCTGAATCGTCAACCCCCGCAATTTTAACTCATTCTCTGGAGTATCTGAACACAACCACAACACCGAATTTCGCACCGGACGACCGCGAAAATCATCCCGTTCTGGCCGACTTGCTAACCCCGTTAAATAGAGAAACAATTGAGCATTATATCTCGCTAAAACCAAAGAAAAACTTTGACCCACTAAATGGATAATATTATGTTGGGTTAAAACCGACGGAATTTCCGGAATCCAACAGTAATCATTATCCTGTAATTTACCTCGACTTTGCACATAAATTTCCATAACCTTAACCCTCCTTTATTTTAACCATTGTTCACCCTTCAAAATGGCAAACTGTCCACTGGTTTTACACCCTTGAGCAAACTGTTGTATTGCCGTTTTTAAATGGTTATCGACTTTCAACCAATTACGGAAAAAATTGAACATTCCCCAACTTTTATTCTCTAGATGTAATTTCAGCAAAAATCGCAAAAGATACCGCAACGGTTGTTCGCTATCTTGAGGACTATATTCCGCATCATGACGAACTTTCCTAAAATGAAGATGGGGATTTTTTTTGTTTTGTCTATCCTCATATTCAATCCTCGAAAAGACCACACTCCCCACCGTTTGTACCGGAGTAACAACACTAACAATCCAAGGATTAATTTTTTCAGCGTCAAAAAAGTCCATTAACCCCGCATAACCTTCCTTAACTCGTTTGAGTAATTCTTTGCTAGATTTTTTATTTTTTAAGTATTTTTCGCACTTAACCGGAGCAAAAATAACCAACTTGGGAGAGTCTAAATCTTGATAAACCGAGGTAAATAAATTCTTAATTTGTTGCGGTCGATTAATCTGTTCATGTAAACGGCCTTTTTCCTCCATTAAAGCAGGAGAGTCAATCGCAATTAACACCGCAACAGACTCCTGTAAAAGCTCTTTAACAAACTTCTTCTCCTCCGAAGATGCTCTACTCCCATGATACCCTCCAGGATAGTCTCGGAAATGAATTTCTAGAGAGGGAGTTTCCCCCTTTTTTCCCAACCCAAACACAAAAGAACGAAGGGACTCTGGGCCTGCAACTGCTTCCGTTCCCCCAATCCCTCCCCTTGCTTCAAAGGTATCTAATAAACTCTTTAACTCCACTAACCGATCTTGTAAAATCGCAGCACTATCTTCATCGGGAGTTAATTGTAAATCTGTTGACCCAATATTACTTTCAAATTGTTCATACATGGCCGTTAATAACGTCGTTTTCCCGACACCACTAGGGCCTAACATTGTGACTTGGACTTCCTGCATTTTACGTTGTTCTCCTATTGCAAAAACTGTAATTTTTCTAACTGATTTGCTTGTTGTGTAGCTTCCACTTGCTGCAACCATTCTCGACGGATGCGGGTGCGTTCTCCCAGTTGCTCAAATTCCTCTGGCCAAACCTCAGAACGGAACTCCTCTAAGAAAATATACCATTCATCTTTCACAAATTTAGCCCGTAATACTCGGTCTAAAAATTCCTCAACAATGGCAAATGCGGCCTGACTCGGTTCTGCTAATAAGTCATCCAAAGCATTACGACAATTATAAACCGCTTCGGCCTGTGCCGATTTTAATAAATCTAACACTTCTTGAGCAGAAGGTTTTTCGGATAATTGTAGGGAAGAATCATCAGGGGTAAGTTGGTCTAAATGTTGACGGATGCGGTGTTGGACTAACCCTCGATAATAGAGTTCAAAGGAAGCGAGAATGGCAAATCCCCGCTTTAATTCACTGGGTTCACCTGCTCTTAATTCTTCGGGAATTAATGGGGTAATTTCGCTTAAAAATGCTGCTCCCTGTTGTTGGGAAAGTTGTCCTAATTTGCCGTTCTGAATTAATACGTCAGCCACTTGACTTTTGACCCGATCTAAGCTACGCTTTAAGCCATCATCGAGAGATAAGAATTTCTGGGAAAGGTGGGCACGAATTTCGTTGAGATAGTCGTAATAAGCGTTGGGATAACCGCCTTCACTATTGCGTTTTTTATCAATTTCTGCCAAGGAGGGGAGTCCAGGATCATCTTCACAAGATTTTAAGGCTTTTTCGACTTGATCTTTAAAATCTGCATCTTGTTGATCCCGATTTTCTCGTAATTCTTTCAACAACCCTTCTAACCCCGTGGTTAAGTCTTCCCAAAGCTCATTAAATAGATATAAAAAGGTTGAAAACCAGTTCTCTTTTCCTGCTCCCGTTCCCAAGACTTTTCGAGCTTTTTCTAGCTGGGATTCTACCTGACGTTGGAGTTGTTCTAACGCCTCTTGACGGGTGGTAGAATATTGTCGGTCTAGGGAGTTAATTTCTTGAGTAAGATAATTTAAAACCCGGTCTAATACTTTCTCATTGGCCGCTTGAGAGTCGGCACAATTAGCAATAATACTATCAATGACCTCGATATGTTTTGAAGGAAGCGCGTTAACTAAATCTTGACAATAGACCCCATTATCCCCCATCGCAGAATCGGCAGTGGTGCGATTGAGAACTAGAAAAGACCATTGTTCGAGGGGTAAACTGGTTAATGCAGATTTAGCAATATCATAAAGTTGTACATCCACATCAGCCCAATATTCTCCAGGAGGCTGGGGGAGTCGGATAAACAACACAATATCCACATCTTGGCCGAGAATCTGAATTAACCGTTGTTCGTCTCCTAGTCCAGTATCCCCTAATCCTGGCATATCAATGAGCGCGATTTGTCCCACATCTTGGTTAGGGAAAGAGCAGATAATTTTCGCCTCTCGCACCGCCAAATAGTTAAAATAAATCCTGTCTCCCTTCTCATTATCTTGGGCTACATATTCCCGGATTTCGTGGCGAGAAATGTGACGGGGAGAGGGTTCTCGCAGCAAATGACGGTACTTATCGAGGTTTTGGTGATAATTCTTCAAATGCTCATACATCGCCCCTAATTCCGCCGTTTGTGCGGTTTCTGGGCGAGGGGGGAGGGGATGACGGGCAAATTCATCGAGACTGAGGGGACGGATGCCCAGTTGTAGTTTATCGTAGTAGGGGGCAATAACTTCCGCGAGAAAGGAGCGTTCCGAGTGAAAGGTGATTTCCCCGTGGGTATCCGCGCTGGGGTTGTGGTGGATGGTGCTACGGACTCCGGTACAATGGGAGCGATCGCCTGTCGGAATTTCCACCGTCGTCAGTCCCGATAAACTCTGCAAGAGGCGACTTTTCCCTTGCCTCGCACGCCCCACAACACCGATATTCAGGGTATTCCGGGCAAACCGACCCTGTAATTTGCCCAAGGCCGCTAACTCGCTTTCAATGTCGCTTAATAGTGTCGTGGTGTCCAATTCTTGCAGTCGGGCCACAATATCGGGGTCTTCTATTTTAGCCAACAGGGAATCCTGATAGGCTTTCAAGTGACGCAACTGATCCGCCAATTCCCTTAAATTGTCCTCCACCCCTTGCACCCGTGCAGCGAGTGGGCGACGTTGTTCGATAATATGCTGAATTTTTGTTGAGCGATGACTGTTCATAAACCTGTACGATGAATCCCAATTTATTGTAAACACGCCGAGAAAGGGTTATTCCTTAAATTTTGGCAAAGTTTTCCTCAGATGTTTGTCATTTTCCGGTTTCTCCATCCAAACCCGCCCTTCCGAGGGATGGACAGACGATCTTGAGTATAATCAGAGTAGAATCTAAACGTTGTCCGAGCCAAAATTCCATGACCAACGTAGCATTTCCGTCCTTTGAAAATAGTCCCTTAATTATTGGGAATGTTCCTATACAAAAACCAGATTTTTCTGGGGTTGAATTTGCCGGAGTCTTTCAAGATGATGCAGACTTTGCCGCTATCATGGACTCTATTTATGCGAAACGAAACTCAGAGGATGATTCAGAAGTTGATCCAGACTATTTTTACTGAATGAGGTTAGTAGAGGGTGTGTCAATACTTTACACCTCCATTGATCACGTTTAATGTTTCCAGTTCTTAAAATATCATTCAAGAATTTAAAAAATGACTATTAATCAAACCAACAATAATCAATCAAGTGAAAACAAAATAATTATGAAAATTACTAATGCAAGTCCCATTTACTTATCAATTCCCAAGCAAAACTCAAAAATTAATTCAATATCCTTTTATATAAGTATAATTCTTCATAATACTACAAAGTCAAAAATTTACTTAGATTATTATAATATATTTTTACCTTATGTTGACATTAATAATGATGATCGAAAACTTAATTTATCCTTTAACATTAAAACAATTAGTTTTCAAGAGAAGTTTCAACAATCAAACTCATTATTTGAGAAAGTATCAAATATTATATTTAAACTATTTAGTCCATCAAATTATCTATTTTTTGAAGAATTAGAGGACTTAAAATATTTAATATTTTCTCCGCAAAGTAGCAGAGATATAACTTTTAAATTAAGAATATTTTGGCAAAATGATTTGCTTTGTCTTGCTATTCCTAAAAATCCAGAAGAGCATTATAATTTTTCTGAAAATCGTAAAGAATTCTATGTCTTTGAAGGAATAGAACCTAGAGAATATCAACTCAGCTATATTTATAACCCAAAGCAATCAAATAATTTAGACCGACTTCGAGAGAAAAACTACAAGGGAATAGATACGGAGAAACCATTGTCAACTGAGCCAATTTATCTAAATTTAGTTATACCTAAAGATGTAGAAATTAATTCAATAGAAACTGAAAAATTTGAGTTTGGAATTGCGCTCAAAAAAAATAGTATTAAGTTATATTCCATGAAAAGGAATCATGCAGCTTTTATTAAAGGTTTTATAAACTCCCTGTATTCTATATCATCTATATTTTCGGATCACCCTTATCCTTATATTATTGTTCCTATTAGTCTTTATATTATTAATAAATCGTCAAAACCTTTAAGATTTAACTTTCATGATTTGTATCCACCAGACTTCATATTAAATAATTATCGTATTGATTGGGGCGGTACTATGTTTAGACCAACTAATCCAATGGTAGAGAATTGTCCTTTAGTTATGCCCAATCAAAGGATTAGTTTTTCTCCAAATCTTGCCATTTTTCGATCTGGATGGAATCAATTTCGATTAAGTTTATTATCTTGTAATGGTTTTCATTGGATTTCTGATCCTATTCAACCTGCTCAATATCAAATTCGCTTTAATTACCAAAATCCGCATCTAGAAACTTCTGCCTACAGTGGAGAAACTCAAAAAATGGAAACACTAAAAAAACTTTGGATTGGAGAAATATCAACTCCATTTATTGATATTGATTTTTCGATTTAACATTATAGAATCTCCAGTTAATTCAAGTAAAAAAAAGATGAATAAAATTAAATTCTTTTCAACTTTTATAGTTTCATTTATTTCAATTTCCATTGTTGGATTTATCAGTCAAGAGAGCAAATGATTTACAATCACTTACTCCCCTAATGCTTTTGCCGCAATGGATCAGACACGAGTTTTTGACCTTGACAATGTTCAAGGCAGAACACAAGTTTACTATCCTACTCAAATGCCAAGGCGATCGCAATTTTTACCCCGCAAACTCGCCTTACTTCTCCCTCTAGTAGTCGCACTATTCCTCACCCAAACTCGTATGGCGATCTTAGCTCTAGTTGTCACCAGTCTTTACCAATGCGGATTGATGCCGTCAGTTTTGTAGGCAAATTTGAGACAGGAGATACACTGCGCCGTCCTATCCCGACCAGCCCTGTCAAGGTGGGTAACGAGATATGGCGGTTTGGAGTCGCCCTCACCCCCCAACCCCCTCTCCCAACCTTGGGAGAGGGGGAGAAAATGTCTCTCACAAGTGTCTGAAACAACGGTGTCTCGTTCTACAATTT
>NZ_JAQMSD010000002.1 GCF_028330525.1 Spirulina sp. CS-785/01 | reverse complement strand
GTTGAATATACTATCACCCCACAGGAAATACTTACCCTAGTCCAGTCACTACCCAACAATATTCAAACCCTCCTTAAAAAACCCAACTCGCTGTTTGACGAAAAAATCAATAGACAAGTTGAATATACTATCACCCCACAGGAAATACTCACCCTAGTCCAGTCCTTACCCAACAATATCCAAACCCTCCTTAAAAACCCCAACTCGCTGTTTGACGAAAAAATCAATAGACAAACACCTATCCCCATACCTGGACTACAACTCGACAACATATTTATCGGTATCCAACCCTCCAGAGGATACGACCTCGACCCCACCTTAAACTACCATTCCCCCGACCTCGACCCCACCCCCAACTACCTCGCTTACTATTACTGGTTACGGGAAAAATTCGCCGCCCATGCTATCATTCATGTAGGCAAACATGGCAACCTAGAATGGCTACCCGGTAAAAGTTTAGCACTGAGTAAAACCTGCTATCCCGAAATTAGCTTAGACACCCTCCCCCACCTCTATCCCTTCATTGTCAATGACCCAGGGGAAGGGTCTCAAGCAAAACGAAGAAGTCACGCAGTTATTTTAGACCATCTCACCCCCCCCTTAACTCGTGCCGAATTATACGGAGGTTTGCAACAGTTAGAAACCCTCATTGATGAGTATTACGAAGCACAAACCCTCGACCCCACCCGCTTACCTATTATTGCCGAAAAAATTACGCAACTGGTACAACAAGAAAACCTCGACCAAGACTTGGGGATAGATGGGTCTGTCGTCACAGAAATTAGCCAATTTCTTACCCTTGCAGATGGCTACCTTTGCGAGTTAAAGGATGCACAAATACGAGATGGCCTACACATCTTTGGGGAATGTCCCCAGGGGGAACAATTGCGGGATTTAATTATTGCAATTTCCCGTAATTCCGGTTATAATAAAATAGGGTTAATAAAAGCATTAGCCCAAGATTTACAAATAGAATTTGATGAAACTGCCGAGTACAGTCAGCCCCTCGCTTATCCCAAGTTGAACTGTACAAACATCGGGGATGCCAAAAATTATTTAGAAACCGAAGCCCAACGGTTAGTGGGAGAAATCGTTAATCAGTCGCCCTTCGACTTCGCTCAGGGCAGCGCAGTCACCAGTCACCCTTCGACTTCGCTCAGGGCAGCGCAGTCACCAGTTAAAACAGAACAAAATAACACTAAAACCCTTGGACTGAGCGAAGCCGAAGTCCAACTAACTTGGATACAACAAACCCTCCTCCCCAACCTACAAAAAACCCCCCAAGAACTCACCCACCTCATTAAAGCCCTAGACGGTCAATACATCCCCAGTGGGTCATCCGGAGCCCCCACCCGAGGCCGTCCCGACGTACTCCCCACCGGACGCAACTTCTACTCCGTCGATATCCGGTCCCTCCCCACCGAAACCGCCTGGGACATTGGCCGCAAAGCCGCCGAAACCGTCATCGAACGCTACACCCAAGAAAACGGCGAATATCCCAAAACCCTCGCCCTCTCCGTCTGGGGAACGGCCACCATGCGCACCGGAGGCGACGACATCGCCCAAGTCCTCGCCCTCCTCGGAGTCCAACCCGTCTGGGATGGAGTCTCCCGTCGCGTCGTCGATTTTGAAATACTTCCCCTCTCCATCCTCGGTCGCCCCCGCGTCGATGTCACCCTCCGCATCTCCGGCTTCTTCCGCGATAGCTTCCCCAACTTAATAAGTTTAATTCATAGCGCCATTGGTGCCGTTGCCCAACTCAACGAACCCCCCGACCAAAACCCCCTCGCCCACCAAGTCCAACAAGACCAACACCACTGGCAAGCCCAAGGACTCCCCCCCGAAACCGCCCACAACCGCGCCCTAGAGCGCATCTTCGGCTCAAAACCAGGGGCTTACGGGGCCGGCCTGCAAGGACTCATCGAAGCCCAAAACTGGACCAGTGACGAAGACCTGGCCCGCGCCTACATTAACTGGAGTAGCTACGCCTACACCCCCAGCGAAAACGGCGGCCTCCGGGGCATCTCCTCCCCCGAAGCCTTCCAAAAACGCCTCCAACACCTGCAAATCGTCCTCCACAACCAAGACAACCGAGAACACGACCTCCTCGACTCCGACGACTACTACCAATTCCAAGGCGGCCTCACCGCCGCCGTCCGGTCCATCAGCGGCCAAAACCCCACCACCTACTTCGGCGACAACTCCCGCCCCAGTAACCCCAAAGTCCGCCATTTGACAGAAGAAATTAGCCGCGTCTATCGCTCCAGAGTAATTAACCCCAAATGGATCAAAGGTGTCATGCGTCATGGCTACAAAGGGGCCTTTGAAATGGCAGCCACGGTGGACTACCTTTTCGCCTACGACGCAACCGCTAACTGCGTTTCTGACTTCATGTACGAAGGCGTAGCCAACGCCTATCTCCTTGATGAAACCGTCCAAAATTTCATCCGAGAAAAGAATCCTTGGGCCTTGCGAGATATGGGTGAACGACTCCTGGAAGCCCATCAACGGGGACTCTGGCAAAACGCCAACATCGACCAATTGGAGGAGTTACGGGCCCTCGTCAATTCCGCCGAAGGGACGATTGAAATGTCTGCCAATTCCGATTGAATGAACACCATTAGCAGTAATCAGTAATTAGTAATGGGAGTCTGAAATGGCTTAACATTAACTTTCCTTACAGAATGACCCCAAAAAGTCTGTAACGGAAAAAATTGCGGTATTAAGAAATAGTAAACGGTTGGTCTCACTGTTCCCCCACTAACCCCTAAGCAACCCCCGCTAATCCGAACCCGCCAATTCTCATCTTGAATCATCCCCTGGGTTGTCTCGAAGTGTAACCGCAGAATCAGTACCTGAACAATGATAAAAATATCTCAATTTTTCCAATCTATACAAAATTTTCTCAAACCAAAAATCCCTCGTTTTCTCGCGCTGATCCTCTCTACCCTAGCCATACTACACTTTATTATTCTGCCTGCATTTACCCAACAACCTGTCACCGTTCGGGTGTTAATGCAAGCCCTCGAAGCCAACCAATGGCAACCTCTAGAGGAGAAGTTTGAGGAAGAAAATCCGGATATTAATTTAGAAATTATTGAAGGGCCCAACGATACTAACCTGGTCGAAGATTTGTACACCTCTGCCTTTTTATTGGGGGATTCCCCCTACGACTTGGTGTATATGGACATTGTGTGGGTCCCGAAATTTGCGGCTGCGGGCTGGTTGGAAGATTTAAGCGATCGCGTTTCCCCAGCAGAATTAGACAAGTTTCTCGAAGGGGACGTAAACGGCAGTATGTACGAAGGTGGCCTCTATCGTATGCCCTTCCGATCTGATGGCGGAATGCTCTACTACCGCACCGACCTTTTAGAAGCAGGTGGATATGATCCCCCCGAAACTTTCAGCGAACTGATGCAAATCTCCCAAGAGTTAAAAGAACAGGACATCGCCGACTGGGGCTATGTTTGGCAGGGGAAACAGTACGAAGGACTGGCCGCCATGTTTGTGGAAATTCTCAAAGGCCACGGGGCCTTTTGGGTGAACCCTGACACCCTGGAAGTGGGATTAGACTCCCCCGAAGCTATTGATGCCGTTAAATTCTTGAAAAGCACCATCAATGAAGGGATTTCTCCCCCCGGTGTCACCACCTACGCTGAAGAAGAAACCCGTCGTATTTTCCAAAATGATGATGTGGTCTTCCTCCGCAATTGGCCCTATGTCTTCGCCCTAGCGCAAGAGTCAGAAATTAGCGGTCAATTCGCCATTAAACCCATGGTTCACGAACCAGGAGAACCCAGTGGGGCCTGTCAAGGGGGATGGGGTTTAGGGATCTCGAAAAGTTCCCAACACCCGGACGAAGCCTGGCGCGTCGCTAAATTTATCAGTAGTCGAGAAACTCAGAAACAATACATCCTCAAAACGGGTTATGTTCCCAGTCGCAAATCCCTCTTTAATGACCCCGAAGTGGTCGAGAAATACAGTCACTATCCCCAACTGTTAGAAGTGGTCGAAAATGCAGCGTTACGTCCCCCCATTGCCCAATACGCCCAAGCCTCAGACATTTTACAACGCTATCTCAGTGCCGCGTTAACCGGAACAATGACCCCCGAAGAAGCCATGAACACCGCCGCCCAAGAAACCCGTAATTTATTTGCCAGTTAGGTAATGGGTAATGGGTAATGGAAGATGGGGGAGATGGGGAAGATGGGGGAGAACAAACAACAACCAACAAACAACAACCAGCAAACAAAAACCAACAACCAACAAACCAACAACCAAAAATGCAAAAAGACGCAATTCGACAACGAGAACAGCGAACGGGCTGGATACTCATAACCCCAGCACTTTTGGTCTTGGCCTTAGTTTTCGCCTATCCGATTGTGCGGGCGTTTGTTCTCAGCCTGTTTACCCAAAACCTAGGGACGGAACTTGAACCCGTCTTTTCTGGGTTTACTAACTATGTCCGTCTCTTTGGGGATGGTCGCTTTTGGCAAACTTTTGGCCAAACCGCTATTTTTACTATCTCTAGTATCTTGCTAGAGTTAGTCATCGGCATGGTTTTCGCCCTAGTCCTCAATGAAACCTTTCGCGGACGGGGACTGGCCCGAACCGCTTCCCTCATTCCCTGGGCCTTACCGACTGCCGTTATGGGACTCGCTTGGGCCTGGATTTTTAACGACCAATACGGGGTAGTCAATGACCTTTTATCTAGGGTGGGCTTTATTGAAGACCCCATCACCTGGCTAGGAGACCCGGTTCGTGCGATGATCGCTTTGATTTTTGCCGATGTTTGGAAAACGACCCCCTTTATCGCCATTTTACTCTTAGCGGGACTACAATCGATCCCCCAAGATTTATACGAAGCCCATAAAATCGACGGGGCCAACCCAGTCCAGAGTTTTTGGTCGATTACTCTACCTTTACTGACCCCGCAGATGTTGATCGCCCTACTATTCCGCTTTGCCCAAGCCTTCGGGATTTTTGACTTAATTCAAGTGATGACCGGAGGGGGGCCGGCTGGACGAACCGAGATGATTTCTAACTATATCTATGCAACCGTCCGCCGTTACCTTGACTTCGGTTATGGGGCCGCGTTGGTGGTAGTGACGTTTTTAATTCTCATTGCTGCTGTGGCTATTACCGCATTTTTATTATCCAAAACCCGCATTAATGTTACAGGAGAACGATAAATGGCAGTTGCACAACAACCGCAAGAACAACAAACCCAAAGTAAAATCCCCACAAAACGGATTATTCTCTGGCTTGGGGTGATCTCGTTATTGGTCTTTTGTTTAGCCCCGGCCCTATGGCAGTTGTTAACTTCCTTTAAAACGAATGATGCGATCGCAACCATTCCCACCATCTATTTCCCCAATCTCTCGGAATTAACCTTTAATCACTATATTACGCTGGGCTGGAACTTTCTCCGCTATGTCTTTAATAGTGCTTTGGTTTCGGTCATTTCAACGGTGATCTGTTTGGGAGTCGGGGCCCCGGCAGCCTATACGTTAGCCCGTCTCAATATTCCAGGCAAACAAATTATTCTCAGTTGTGTCCTTGTGGTCAGTTTATTTCCCTATGTCCTACTATTCTTGGGCTTATTGGAGTTGGTGAAGTATTTTGGCTTAGGGAATAATTACATTTCTCTGATTATCCCCTACACGGCCATTAATTTGCCGTTGACTATTTTGGTTTTACGCAGTTTTTTCCTACAATTACCGAAAGATTTAGAGGACTCGGCGAAAATTGACGGTTATCGGACTGTCCCCATGTTGCTGCAAATTGTCCTCCCTCTCACGTTACCCGCTTTGGTGACAACGGGAATGTTGGCTTTTATTTTTGCCTGGAATGAGTTTATTTTCGCCCTGACGTTCATCACTAAAGATGAAATGCTGACTATTCCTGTCAAAGTCGCCCAAATTGGCGGGGCATCGGTCTATGAAATTCCCTACGGCCCCATTGCCGCAGCGACAGTATTAGGCACCATTCCCCTAATTCTCCTAGTCCTATTCTTCCAACGCCGAATCGTCCAAGGGATTACCGCAGGGGCAGTTAAAGGGTGATTTCAGTAATCAGTAATCAGTAATCAGTAATCAGTTTGACCAGTTCCCAGTTCTCGGTTACTCAGGACAAAGAACCAACAACCAACAACCAATCACCAAAAAAAATATGACTACCTTACAACTCGAAAATCTCCGTAAACAATTTGCCCCGGATGTGATTCCAGTCAAAGATATTAGCTTATCGGTTGAAGATGGGGAGTTTTTGACCCTTCTTGGCCCCTCTGGTTGCGGGAAATCTACCCTGCTGCGTCTCATTGCAGGGTTGGAACAACCAACGGCAGGGGCGGTGAAAATTGGGGGGAATGTATTAAATGATATTGCACCCGGCGATCGCAATATGGCTATGGTGTTTCAAAGTTACGCCCTCTACCCCCACATGAATGTCTCGGAGAATATCTCCACCTCCCTACGACTGAAAAATGTTCCCCAAGAAGAAATTAAACGTCGTATCGCCAATGTCTCAGAAAAACTGGGACTCGGCCACCTCCTCAACCGGAAACCCTCCGCCCTCTCTGGGGGACAAAGACAACGGGTAGCCCTGGCCCGGGCCCTCGTTCGGGACCCGGAAGTGTTCCTCTTAGACGAACCCCTGAGTAACTTAGATGCCTTACTCCGGGAACAAGTCCGTCAGGAACTCAAGGAACTCTTTAAGTCTCAAAACAAACCTGTCGTGTACGTCACCCACGACCAAACCGAGGCCATGACCCTTTCTAGTAAAGTGGCTGTCCTCCTCGATGGAATTATCCAACAACTTGATCCCCCCCGTCGCATTTATACCCACCCGGCCAATAAATTTGTGGCGGGGTTTGTCGGGAGTCCACAAATGAATTTATTGACCCTCAATTGTAATCAAAATAAAGCCATTCTCGGTGATTATGGTTTCCCCTTACCCCAAAAAGGCCAGTCGGCCAAAATGATTGATATGGGACTCCGACCGGAAGATATTCATATTGCCACCCCAGAGGATGAGTTAACGGTCGAAGGCCATGTATTCTTAGAAGAAAACTTCGGTCGGGAAGTCCTTCTCAGTGTGAAGGTGAAAGGGTCTGATCAGACCCTACGGGCGTTAATTCCCCCTGATGATGAATGGGATAATGAAAATATTAAATTAGGCTGGTCTCATCGCCAAATGCACTGGTTTGATGCCCAATCTGGAGAACGCATTGAGGCGGCAGATTCTCCCGTTTTAGCCTCTTAATTTAATGGATAATGGATAATTCTGGAGTTGAATCTAGATTCTAGAGAGGTTCTCTTAATACGCCTTGGGTTAAACCCCAAGGCTAATAGCTGAAACCCGTGTTTAACGGGTTGAGAAAGCAAAAAGGACTTAAAATCTAGCCTGTTTACGGTCAGAAGAAAGAAGCCCTAAAGGGCTTACTACGAACGGATTAACCAACAACCAACAACAAACAACAAACAACAAACAACAAACCTAATCCGTCATCACCTTTAAAATAGCAGGCGCGATCGCATCTAAGGATAACACTTGTTGGGCCGCTCCTAATGCGATCGCTTCTTTCGGCATTCCAAACACCACCGAAGTGGCCTCGTTTTGGGCAATGGTTTTCCCGCCCATCTGGGCAATAGACTGCATCCCAACCGCCCCATCTCGCCCCATTCCGGTTAATAATACCCCCAAGGCCGCAGACCGATAATATTTAGCAATAGACTGAAATGTCACCGTAATAGACGGGCGATGACCTCCCACCGGACTGGTAGTAGAATAGTGAAACCGTCCAAACCGATCAATTTCGAGGTGATATCGTTCCTTGGGAAAATAAATCACTCCCCCTTGAGGATACTCCCCCTCCTCCGCAATTTTAATAGGGAGAGAACAACACAGGGTCAACCAGTCCAACAACCCCTGTAAAAAACCGTCGCTAATATGCTGAACACAAATAATAGGAATGGGAAATTTAACGGGTAAAGGCGATAACAACGTCCTCAACGCTTGAGGCCCCCCAGTTGATGCCCCAATGGCCACAATTTTTGTCTTGAGACTCGAATACACCGGAGACTGAAACTGTAATTTCGGTGGAATGGGTTGGATATGAGTTTTGACAGGGGGTTGCTTCTTCTCCTCCGAGGCCACTGGATGAGACACCTTCGCCTCCCGATGAGACGATGAAGATTTTGCCACCGGAGAAGACGACGACGGCAAACCCCCCGTTTTTTTCCGTCGGGTAAACACCTTCACCCCCGACAAAATACGGATTTTCTCAATCAATGACTTTTTAATCGTATTGTAATCCTCCTCCCCGCCCCTCGGTTTAGGGAAAATATCCACCGCCCCCGCATCCAACAATTCAAAGACATTTTTAGTGTCTTCCTCCTGAACCGAGGTACTAATCACCAAAATCGGCAAAGGATGCGTCGCCATCACCTCCGACGTAAACTCCAACCCATTCATTTTTGGCATATGTAAATCCGTACAAACCACATCCGGATTCACTTCTTTGAGTAACGCCAACCCCTCCAACCCTGTTGCAGCCGTCCCTACTACTTCTGTATAAGGACTCTCCTGCAAAATCCGTTTTAAAATGGTTCGCGCAATGGGCGAATCTTCCACAATCAAAACTTTAGTCGGTTTCATGGGTTGTTGTTACTGTTAATTGTTTATTGTTTATTGTTTATTGTTGACTGCTTATTATTTATTGCTCATGGTTAATTGTTAATTGCTCATTACTCATTACTCATGGTTAATTGTTAATTGTTAATTGTTAATTGTTTACTAAACCAACCGCCTCAAGGTTTCCAATAAAATATCTTGATTAAATGCCCCCTTGGTAATATACGCATTAGCCCCGGCCTCTACCCCTCTTCTTCGATCTTCGTCAGAACTAAGGGAAGTGACAAGAATAATCGGTAATTCGTTATATTCTGCCTGTTGTCGAATGCGTTCCGTTAACGCTAAACCATCTAAATTGGGCATTTGAATATCCGTCACCACCGCATCAAAAGACCGACTCCTCAACTTGGTCCACCCGTCCAACCCATCCACTGCCGTCACTACCTCATAGCCAGCCCCCTCCAAAATCCGTTTTTCTTGAGTCCGAATGGTGATAGAATCCTCAGCCAATAAAATCGACGGTTTCTGGGCTTTTTTCGTCACCGTTTTGGTGGTTGCCACTCCCCCCATTGTTCCTTTTTGAACCGACTTGAGTAAGTCCACCGGGTTGAGAATCATACACACTTCCCCAGTCCCTAAAATAGTCGCCCCCGCCACATTGCGAACTCGTTTTAATAGTTCACTTTGGGGTTTGAGAACCACATCCTGAGTATCTAATAACTCATCCACAAATACCCCAAAACGGTCTTCTCCCACATTCAGTAACACACAGGGCAACCCTTGGCCGTCCTCATGGTTCGGGGTTTCTCCATGAGGAGACCCCAATTCTAATAAGTTCCCTAAATGGGCCACAGAAATGGCTTTTCCCTCCACAGCAACCGTTTCTCGACCTTCGATGGTGAAGACATCATCAGGGTTAATTAAAAAACTGGTTTCTACATATTCAATGGGTATCGCTTGGGTGATCCCTTGAACACTGACGAGGAGGACGTTGGCCGTTGCCAGAGTAGTCCCCAGTTGAATGCGGAAGGTTGACCCCTGGCCGGGGGTCGATTCCACTTGAATCGACCCTTTGAGTTGTTCTACATTGTGATACACCACATCTAATCCCACCCCACGACCGGAGACTTCTGTGATAAAACCTTGGGTGGAGAAACTAGGCAGGAAGATTAAATTATAAATTTGATTGGGGGTGAAACTTTCGAGTTCTTCGGGACGGTATAACCCCCGTTTAATGGCGGTTTTTTTAATTTGATTCTCGTTCAATCCCCGCCCATTATCGGCCACTTCAATAATAATGTTACTGGTAGTCTGATATCCCCGTAACCAAATGGTGGCGGTGGGGTCTTTGCCCGCTTTTTGTCGCTGTTCGGGGGGTTCGATGCCGTGATCAATGGCGTTGCGAATGAGGTGCATGAGAGGGTCTTTCATTTCCTCTAAAATGCGTTTATCTGCTGTGGTGTCTGCCCCCTCGATGATCAGTTCTACGGTTTTGCCCTCTTGTCGGGATAAGTCTCTCACCATGCGGGGAAAGAGTTGGAAAATATTGGACAGGGGCAATAAACGGAGGGTCCGAATGCGGTTTTCCAGATTCCCGGCAATGAGGTCTAGACGGGAGGTGTTTTCTTGGGCTGACAGTTTTAGTTGGTCGAGGAGGTCTTCGATTTGTTCGTTGAGATTGTGGGTTATTTGCCCATTGCCGTTTTGATGGCCGTTTTGATGGTTTTTGGCTTCTTCCCACAGGTCATACAAGGTATTAATTTCGTTGGCGACATGGGCAATGCGAATTTTGGTGACGGTGAGTTCTCCCGATTGGGTGATTAGGTCATCCAGATAACGGGTTTCTACGCGGATGGTGTGAATACGGTAGGGTTCTCCTTGGGGAGAGGTAGAGGAGGTGGGGGTGGGGCTGGAGATGGTGACGGTTTGCCCGTCTTTGGGTTGCGGTTGACGAGAAGGTTGGATTTCGGTGGTATCTGGGTCGTCTTCGGGGGTTTCCTCTGCGACGGGTTCTGAGTCTTCTGGGGACGGTTCTGAGTCTTCTGCGACGGGTTCTGGGGTGACTTCTGGGGACGGTTCTGAGTCTTCTGAGACGGGTTCTGGGGTGTCT
>NZ_JAQMSD010000028.1 GCF_028330525.1 Spirulina sp. CS-785/01 | reverse complement strand
CTCCTGCCCTCTGCCCTCTGCCCTCTGCCCTCTGCCTCCTGCCCTCTGCCCTCTGCCTTTAAAAACCCTGGTGAAGGGAGACAGAAGCGGATAAGATATAGTCTGGCCAAACTTGCGGGGGAAAATAACTTGAAATTTTTTGTCTATCACACACCAGAGTTAACACCAACCGACACAACACCAGACTGCGCAGTTGTGATCGATGTGCTACGGGCAACCACCACCATTGCCACTGCCTTAAACTCCGGCGCAGAAGCCGTCCAAGCCTTTAGTGATATTAACTTATTAATGAACGTTAGTGAGCAATGGGACGCGAACCAACGCATTCGGGCCGGAGAACGGGGGGGAAAACAGGTTGAAGGCTGCGATATGGGCAATTCCCCCCTACTCTGTACCCCAGAAACCGTCCAAGGTAAACGCCTCTTTCTCAGTACCACCAACGGCACACGCGCTTTACAGGCCGTAGAAAATGCCCCTCTCGTCGTCACGGCGGCCCAAGTGAACCGTCATACTGTGGTGGAATACCTGAAAACCCAAAAACCGGAAACCGTGTGGTTAGTAGGCTCAGGTTGGGAAGGCTCTTATTCTCTCGAAGATACCGTTTGTGCCGGGGCAGTGCTACAACCGTTTTATCAGGACAATAGCGATATTGTGGGCAATGATGAATGTTTAGGGGCTATTTCCCTCTATAGTCAATGGCAAGACCGTTTGGTGGAGTTATTCACCCAAGCCAGCCACGGGAAACGGTTAGAACGGTTAGCATTACACGAAGATTTAGAATATTGTGCCAAAACCGATATTTTGGATGTCTTGCCCAAACAAAGCGAAAAAGGCGTTTTAAAAGCCAGTTAAGTTACTTTTATATGCCTTGGATTTTAACCCAAGGCTAATAGCTGAAATCCGTTAAAACGGGTTAATAGACGTAAGATGAAAATAAGCCTTCAGCTATCAGTTGTCAGCTATCCCTTTAAAATGCTTATCTCGCTAGTAGTGGAGGGTAGGTTGGGTGAAGCGTAGCGTAACCCAACATCCCTTAACAATTACCAATTACCAATTACCAATTTCTTGGTGTCTTTATGCTGCCTTTTTTTACTTGATCATAGGCCGTTAACTATGTATTCTGGGTTCGGGGTGGAGAGTGGCGAGAATTTCACTTTCCGATTGAGAGAGTTCTGTGAGACGGGGTTCAACAATTTCTGGATCAAAATATTCATTAGCTAACACCCAATAAATTCCATAATGTCTCGCTTCCGAGGCCATTAACCCTTTATAAAATTTGGCTAATTCCGGGTCGGGACAATGTTGGGCCAAGAGTCCTAAGCGTTCGTGAGACCTTGCTTCAATGAGACTGGCAATGAGGAGAAAGTCTAAAAAGCGTTGGGGTTCATTGTGACGAATGAGGGCTTTTAGGGCGGCCCCGTAGGGGGGAGAGTTGAGGGGGGCTAAGGGAATATTACGCTTTTTTAACCACTGGTTGACTTGTTCAAAATGTTGTAATTCTTCTTGGGCGATCGCGGTAAGTTGTCTCACCAATTTCTCATAGGAGGGATAGCGAAACATTAAGTTCAGGGCAAAGGAGGCCGCTTTCCGTTCACAATGGGAATGATCTAAGAGAACGGTGTCTAAATTGGCGATCGCTTGTTCAACCCATTTCGGTTGGGTTGCCTGTTGTAAAATTTTGATGGTGGGAACAGTAGTCGTCATGGAGGATTAGGAACAGGGAATAGAAAATCTCAAACTCTTGATATTATATATAGCATTTTCAAATGAGGGGTAAAACCCCATGGGGTTTTACTCGAACCCTAAAAAACCCTGTATCCCTGATTTTCTGTTCCCTTTGCCAAACCAGTCAGTTTAAAACTTTGATGAAAACGCTATAGTATGTTTCAACTCTGCCTTTTAAAGCCTTCTGCCCTCTGCCTTAAAACACTATACCATTAAAGGATTGAGCCAGCGTAATATCTCGCTTTGGAGGTGTTTAAAGTCGTTGTTGCCTTGGGGATTCCATTGTTGTTTGACCCATTGACCAACGGCATCTAAGGGGGTAAAAATATCCCCTGCTTTCCAGTTGAGTTCTTGACTGACGGGGGTTAGGTGAGTTCCGGCTATTTTTTGATAGGCGATGAGGTTGGGGAAGCGTTGTTTTAAGGTGAAATCTAAGTCGGCGGTTTGGTCGAGGTCGTCTTTGTGGAATTGAATTAATAAATTACGGCGAATTTGATAGTCTTGGCCGACAATTTCTAGCATTTCTTGGGGGGAGGGGGTGAATTCTAGTTTAAAGGTGGGGGTGAGTTGTAGTTGATCAGCAAAGGGGATGGATTGTTCGAGGGGATAATTATTAAAGGAAATGAGAATATTGCCGTCTCGTTTGACATCAAAGAGACTGCCGATTAAGAGGTGGAGTTTACACCCCATGCTGTGGCCGAGGCCATAGATGGGGAGATATCCGGAGGGGAGGAGACGTTTTTGACGGAGACGGGTGAGGGTATTTTCAAACCCATTAAGGACATTTCGCGCGATCGCAAAATGATCAAAGGTATTGAAAAACGGGGTTGCAATCACCGCATACCCCTGTTGGGCGAGGTCTTCTAATAAGCAACGATAACTTACATGGGGGACGGTAGCAACAAAAGCCCCGCCCAAAAAATGAATCACTCCAGAGGGGTTACGGGGGATGACAACCCAGTTGCCGGAAATTTCTTGCCAGTTCATGGTTTGACAGGGGCAGAGGTTAGAGGTTAAACAGTTATTCTGCTTTAGTGTAGCAAGGCTCAGGGCAGTCTTGGGGCCTTAGAAGGGGAGTTGAGGGGCAATGATGCGCCAGACGATGACGAAAAGGGCTAAGAGAGAGATAAAATAGGAGAGCGATCGCAAAATCGGAATCCCGATTAAATAGGCAATACCGTGCAAAATCCGGAAACTAACCACCACAATCGAGGCAATGGCGGTAATCTTATCGGTGCGTCCCGTAATTTGGGCGGTAAGAATGACAATGGCAATCATGGCCAGATTATCATGGTGATTGCGTTGGGCCCGGTCTCCCCGTCCCACCCAAGGGTCCGTTTCCGGCAGTTTATCCCGGTTGGTCATCGCCCATTCTACTCCCCCACTGAGGGTGCGGCCTACAGCAGGGATATGATTTAAGGGAATACTCCACAGAGCGAGAATGAGTAAGCTAATGAGATCAGGGGTCATAGTGTTGTGTTTCGCTGGTTTGTAGGGGTATTTTAGGGGAACAGAGGGGAACTCGTCACTGTAGATCGATGGCGGAGTATGGCCGAACGCCGGACAATAGGCTACAGTAGAGAATAAGCGGGTTATTAGTTTGAATTGACGCATGGCGATCGCAATTGATTTTGGTACAAGTAACACAGTCATCACCCGGTGGAATGCTGCAACCCAACAGGCCGAAACCGTGAGTCTTCCGGGGTTATCTCAGCAAATTGCAGAAAATCCACCCCTGATTCCCAGTTTGCTCTATGTGACCGAGGCCGAAGCAGGTAAAGTGTTAATAGGGCAGCAAGTGCGCGATCGCGGCCTAGATTTACAAACCGATCCCCGCTTTTTCCGCAGCTTTAAACGCGGTATCGGTGCAGAAATTCAAGGCTTTTTACCCGAATTAGACGGAAAAACCGTCACCTTTGAACAAGTCGGAGAATGGTATCTCAAAACCCTCTTAGACCAAATAAATCAACAAATCACCAATCAAGACAACCCCCCAGACTCCCTCGTCTTAACCGTTCCAGTCGATAGCTTCGAGTCCTATCGAAACTGGTTAACCGGAGTTTGTCAATCCTTAAATATTGACCAAGTTCGCATCCTCGATGAACCCACCGCAGCAGCATTAGGATATGGAACAACCGAACAAGATGTCCTCTTAGTAGTGGACTTTGGAGGAGGGACCATTGACTTATCCCTCGTTCAATTAAATTTAGGAGAAGCAGGACAAGCAAAACCCATGGGGTTTATCCTCAAATGGGGAGAGAAACTACTAGGAGAAAGTTCCAGTCAAAAAATTAAAACAGCGCGAGTCCTAGCAAAAATTGGGCAAAATTTAGGCGGCTCAGATATTGATAGCTGGTTAGTGGACTATTTTGCCGAGACCCAAAAAGTCCCAAAAACCTCGTTAATTAGTCGATTAGCAGAACGGATCAAAATTCAACTCTCCACCCACCCAGACGCAAAAGAAGTTTATTTTAATGATGAAACATTAGAAAGTTACGAATTAGGATTAAATCGGGAACAGTTTCGGGACATCTTACAACAACAAAACTTCTTTAACCAATTAGACAACTTAATGACCCAAGTTTTACAACGGGGACGGTTACAAGGAATTGAAACCACCGACATTGATGGAGTTTTATTAGTTGGCGGAACAACACAAATTCCAGCAGTACAAGAATGGGTTAAACAATATTTTACCGAAGAACAAATTAAAGCAGATCGACCCTTTACCGCCATTGCCACCGGAGCATTACAATTAGCCCAAGGATTCCAACTCAAAGACTTTCTCTATCACAGTTACGGCATACGCTACTGGAACAGACGTAATAATGGACATAGTTGGCATCCTATCATTAAAGCAGGTCAAGCCTATCCCATGGAAACCCCAGTAGAATTAACCTTGGGTCCATCAGTGGACAATCAACCCAGTCTTGAATTAATTATTGGAGAATTGGGGACAGCAACCAGTAGTACAGAAGTGTATTTTGATGGGGATAGGTTAGTGACGAGGACATTAGATAGTGGAGAAACTGCGGTAAAACCATTAAATGATTCCGACTCAGCAAAAACCATTGCCACCTTATCTCCACCCGGAAACCCAGGCAAAGATCGAGTTAAAATCCAGTTTCGAGTTGATGAAAAATGTTCATTACGAATTACAGTAGAAGATTTATTAACAGATCGAATCTTATTAGAAGATCGGCCTGTCGTTCAATTAAGTTAACCCAGTTTCTATTAAGTTCGTAAGCTGTTGTGCATTTCAATTTGTGATAGAAGGGAACAGGGAAAGGAATTAGAGTATTTTTTGCTCACTCGAAGAAACTAAGTTCGTAGTAAGGGCTTTAGCCCTACCCCCCGTTAGGGGCTTAAAAGCCCCACTACGAACCGATTTTGACCCCCCGAATCGACGCATCTAATAATTCCATCGGGTGCATTAACCCCATCTCGTGTCCTTGTAACCGTAAATGTTTGATAATCTGTAAAGAACAACCGGGATTCGCCGACGCAATTAAACTTGCCCCCGTATTCACCAAATTCTCAACCTTTTGCTCGCCTAACTCATCGGCCACCTCCGGCTGAAGCATATTATAAACCCCCGCACTCCCACAACATAACGCCGCATCGAGAGGCTCTTTTAACGTTACATTGGGAATTTGTTTTAACAGTTGACGGGGTTGGACACTGATTTTTTGCCCATGTAACAAATGACACGCATCCTGATACACCAACGTTAAATTCTCCTCAGTCACCGGGGATAACTCCGCCGTAAGTCCCACTTCCACTAAAAATTCCTGCACATCCCGCACTTTATTGACAAATGCTTCGGCTTTTTCCTTGTAAACCGGGTCATCTTTCAAAATGTGAGCATATTCTTTCAGGGTATGACCACATCCGGCAGCGTTAATAATAATATAATCCAGCTCACTATCGGCAAAACTATCAATCATTTGCCGGGCTAACTCCTGCGCTTGGGCCTCTTGGCCTTGGTGGGCGGGTAATGCAGCACAACACCCTTGGCTTTTCGGCACAACCACCTCACACCCATTGGCCGTTAAAACCCGGACAGTTGCCGCATTGACGGGGGAGAAAAAGAATCGTTGCACACATCCTAAGATAACCCCCACCCGATAGCGTTTTTCCCCTTGGGCGGGAATAATATCAGGATAATCGTTGCTTAATACCTGTTTGAGCGAGAGTTGGGGTAAAATGGACTCCATTGCCCCTAACCGAGGGAGAAAGCGGTTTAAGAGTCCCGTAGCGCGGACTAATTTTTGGACTCCTAAGACTTGATACAGCCAGAGGACGATTAAAATAATACGGAGACGGGCCGGATAGGGAAAGAGATTAAAAATGAGACTGCGAAACACTCGGTCTCCTAAAGTCCTCGGTTGGTTTCGTTCCACTTGGGGTCGAGTTGCCGCAATGAGTTTATCATACTCGACTCCAGAGGGACAGGTGGACACACAGGCAAGACAGCCTAAACAGGTGTCAAAATGTTGACTGGTGGTTTCGTCTAGACTGGCCTCTCCTTTATTAATTGCATCCATTAAGTAAATTCGGCCTCTAGGGGAGTCGGTTTCTTTCCCGATGACGCGATAACTGGGACAGGTGGCGAGACAAAACCCACAGTGGACGCAAGCATCAATTAAGTCTTGTTTGGGGGGGTCTTTGGGGTCAAATCCTTGTTTGACTTCGTTGTTTTTGAGTTCGTTATTATAGTCGAAGGCAGTGTTTTGCAGGGAGTCTGCTGTATTCTGGGAGGATTGAAAGGGAGTTTCTGAGGTTTGCATCTTCTTGAGGGAGGGTCTACTATACTCAGTAAACCGCATTTGGGGAAAAGAAGCCTCTATCCTAGTTCTGAGATTTTGAATGGAAGGAAGCGGGGGATGGGGTTTGTCTTGAGAGGTAGATTAATTCTGTACGGCCATTAAGTGCAGATTAATTCTGTGAAGTCAACAAGAATATACTGTTATAGAACAAGCATAACTACAAAAACTTCCATGCTTCTCGACTCAATGCTCGTAAAGTTGGTAAATTTTGCGTAGCAGCTTCAAACTCAGCAGTTTCTTCAAAAATATCTCGTAACGTTAGAAGATGAATTACAAAGCGGTCAATATCTGGATAACCAAGCAGTCGGTTTCTAAAGCCAGCAGTGGGATGAGATTTAGTGGGTGAAGTATAACCCACTCCAGCAAGCATAATGCCAATGTCTGCCTTATTATCACGATTCATCATTGCATAAAACTTATCAGCTTCCGTTGCACCTAAATTTTTGTTTTCTAGCTTCGATTGAAAGTAAACTTTGGCATTATCTACAAATCCCTTTCCATCTATGCCACCATCTGCACCTAGAGGGCCTGGAGTTAATCCTAAACTATAAGCAAAACGACGACCTAGTTCTTGTTTAGTTGATGTATCCGCACTTATAATGCCTTGAATTAGAGCGTTAGTTACTCGATATCTACTCATTTTTTATCGTTTGAACTTTCGTTATTGCTTGGGGTTAGAGTTGGGTCATCAAATTGGCAATTATTTTTGTAGAGTAGGTCAACTCCTAGCATAACACATTCACTAGGTTGATCTTGGAGTCCCACTCTTTTCAAAGTATCTTCTATTTCCCAAGTAAGCTCAATTTTTTGAGTTTTGCTACGCTGCTCTTCTTTTTTCAGGAAGTCTTCACTTTGGAGCAGTTCAGTAACACTGATACTGCTTTTTTGAATATAAAAGTTAACGTAATTAATTGCCATTGATGCTACATTTTGTTGTGAATATCCAAAAGCTTTTGCAACCTCTTTTTGATGCTTAAATGCTGTATCAGTTAGCATTAACTCCAGCGTTCCTTCTTCCGAATGCTCTTGAAGTTGCTTTTCTCCTTGTTCAATTGCTGTTTTAGTTTTATAATTTTCCTTCTTGCTTCTTTCGCTTAACTTCTGAGGACGAGAAAAATTCTGATCGTTGGTTTGAGCATTGATTGGTGTACTTTTGCTGTTGTTTATCATCATGTTAACTAAAGAGGTTTTTCTTACACCACCACTGTTATGAGTACAAAGAATCACCTTCAACTTTTCTAGCTCCTCATTAATTTTGGTAGTATTATAGCACGTAATATTCCCTCCTACTCCCCTTTGTCAATTCCCTGTACTCCTCATTTTCACTGCTCTCTCACAACTTTTGTCAGTTAATCAACTAAAAAAGCTCAGAAACCAATTCACTATCAACTGTCAAGTCTCTAAATCCCTCCTACAAAACTCCCTGGACTCAAGAGGTTTTTAGGATCAAATTGCTGTTTAATCTTTCGCATAAGGGGTAAAGCGTTGCCGGGATATCCCCAAGGATCGATTTGCTGTTTGCTCTCTTTTGGTGCGTCTAATAGGGTTAAAAATCCGGAATTTTCTTGACAAATTGTTCTTAATGTGTTAATAATTTCGATGGTATTTTCTCCCTCTAAATGGAGTTCTCCTAGGCCGCTATTATTGTGAATTTGTCCCCTTATTTTAGCGGTTTGGAATGTGTCTAATTGGTCTAAGAATTGGGGGGCGGCTGTGGGGAGTAAGCCGAATTTACAGGTTATGGCAGTCTCATTTTCTGGGTTTCTGGTCAAAGGGTGAATTTTGGCCCAAATGTCTGCATCTGGGGGATCAGTGACGGTGAGGCTGAGTTTTTCGCCGATTTGGGCGACGGTATCCCGTTGTTTTTGGATGGAGGCGGCTATACTTTCAAAGCGTACCAGTAAACCGAGTCCATTGCCTAGGTTTAATTCTTGTATAATTTGAGGGGACAATAGATCGGCGCGAGTGGGCGTTAGGGAGGATTGGCGGAGGGTTTGGCTGGCTTGGGCAATGGCTTCTTGTTCCCCGGTTAATAAAATGGTTGTACAGTGGGGGGGGATGGGATACGTGCGTAGGGTAATTGTTGCGATCGCACCCAATGTCCCATAGGACCCGGTTAATAACTTCATCAAATCATAGCCCGCCACATTCTTCACCACTCGTCCCCCGGCCTTGGCGATTTTACCATCCGCCCGCACCAAAGACACCCCCAACACTAAATCCCTGACTCCCCCGTAACGTTGTCGCCAACTTCCAGCATCGGCAGTGGCCATAATCCCCCCTATCGTAGCGCGATCGCCATAAGCCGGATCAAGGGGAATAAATTGCCCCGTCTCCTGTAACTGCTGTTGTAACACGGCCAAGGGCATCCCCGCTTCTACCGTCACCGTTAAATCCCCCACCGCATGGTCAATTAAGCGATTTAACCGTTGGGTACTAATCACCCAATCAATCGGGGTGTCTCCCCCCCACCCTAACTTACTCCCCTGGCCACAAATTTTCACCCGTTGCGACTCCTGCTGAGCCAAGGCCAACACTTGACTTAACCCCTCCACCGTCTCCGGAAAAATTAACTGGGTTGGATTTAAATCTGCTTGATGTAACTGCTCTGCCCAAGGGACGGGAAAGGGAGTTACAATTGCTACATCAGATAGGGTAGTGAGGGATTCAGAATCGAGATTCATAGACGCATTCTCTGTTATCAAAAATGAGACAGCAAAACCATACCACGGCCATACCACGTAGGAGGGAGTTTAAGGTGAAAAATCAAACTTGCGCCGTTACCGCTTTAGCTGCATCAAATCAACCGTTATCCTAGATTATAGTAGCCTAAATGTAGTGTAAAGAACTCAATTGAGCTTAAATTGTTTGAACAATTCAATTGATCCACTATTGCCCATCTGCTAACGAGAGTCAAATAGCATGGTCGAACCCCAAGATCACAAAGTATCTTCCCCAGATGCTCAAGACGCAACTGCCCCAGAGACTTCTCCTCGGTTGTCTCCAGAGCAAGGCCCGTCTTGTCCCTTATTCCCAGACCGAGAAACCCTATTAACGCGCATTACCCAGCAAATTCGCTCCTCTCGAAACCTATCCGAGATTTTACAAACCATCGCTTGGGAAAGTCGTGCTTTTTTAGGGGTTGATCGCGTTAAAGTTTATCACTTCATGAGCGATGGGAGTGGGGAAGTCATTGCCGAAGCCTTACATCCTCATACTTTACCCTCTCTATTAGGGTTGCGCTTCCCGGCCACTGATATTCCCCCCGAAGCACGTCGTCTCTTTATACAAACCCGCCAACGGGTGATTGTGGATGTGGACTCTGGGCAAAAAACTTCCGATCTACTCCCCTGGCATCCAGATCAGGATCACAGTGAAATGGAAGATATCCGTCATACCCCGGTTGATCCCTGTCATCAGGAGTATTTAAAAGCCATGGGGGTGTCGTCTTCGTTGGTTATCCCCATTTTAGCCCGCAATTCTCTTTGGGGGTTATTTGTGGCTCATCACAGTCAACCCCGGAATTTTAATGAACGGGAATTACAAATTATTCAATTGATGGTCGATCAACTTTCAATTGCTGTGGCCCAGTCTCAACTGGTGGAAAGGGCGCAACAGCAAGCAGAACATGAGGCGGCCTTGAATAAAATTAGCACAATTCTTCATTCCCAATGCCCCAGTCAACAACGAGAAAAAGAAGCCATAGCAGAAATTCTCCAAGCTACCAAGAGCGATGGGATTCGCCTTTATGTTGCCTTGGAGCATTCCTCTAATTATTTTCCTCTCTACACTTTGGGGGTGCAACCCGCCATTCCGATTATTGAAGAAACCCCGTTTTGGAAAAAAATTCTGGGGATCACTCACCCCGAATGTGAATCCTGTCAGCAATACGAAACTGATTTACCTACCCCCCAAGATGCCTACCATCTCCAGACTTACCATGTGGCCAATGTGTTAGATCATCCGCAACTGTCGAGTTTGAGTGCCAGTTTCGGGAAAATTCGCTCGCTGTTGATTATTCCGTTACAGTATCATCAACGGTGCATTGGCTGTTTAACGCTGTTTCGTCAGGAAGTTACGACGGAAACCCTTTGGGCCGGCCAAGTGAACCAAGATGAGCGTAACCGCTTACCCCGTCAGTCTTTTAAGTTATGGCGAGAGGTAACAAAGGGGATTCCTCGCCAATGGACGCACCAAGAAATGAAGCTGGCCCAGTCGATTGGTATTCATGTGTATATGTCGGTGATGGAACGGCGGATTAAGGAAATGCTGCGCCATCAAGCCTATCATGACTATTTAACGGGGTTGTCGAATCGGACGTTATTTAGTGAGAATTTATCTTTGGCGTTGGCGAATAGTCATCTGACTCGTGGGGAGTTGGTGGCGGTGTTATTTCTCGATTTAGACGGGTTTAAGCGGATTAATGATACGTTAGGGCATTATGTGGGCGATCGCTTGTTACAGCAAGTGGGAAAACGCCTGGTGAGTTGTTTGGATAATGCGGAGGTGGTGGCCCGGTGGGGAGGGGATGAGTTTACGATTTTACTCTGTCCTCTGGTGAATACGCAAAAGGCACAGACGGTGGCTAGACAAATTATTGCAGCGTTAAATGTGCCGTTTCATTGTGAGGGGAAGGATTTATATTTGAAAGGGAGTATTGGAATTGCGATCGCGCCCTACCATGGGGAAGATACGGATACCCTGTTAAAACACGCCGATATTGCTCTTTTTGAGGCGAAACAACAAGGCCGCAACACCTATCAAGTTTATACCCCTGATCTCAGCACCTATGCCCAACAACGGTTAGCTTTAGAACATAGTCTTTATAAAGCCTTAGAGCGATCGGAGTTTCTTCTCTATTATCAACCCCAATATTCTCTTACTCACAATCAAATTATTGGGGTTGAGGGGTTATTACGTTGGCAGTCTCCAGAGGAAGGGTGGGTGTCTCCCAAGGAGTTTATCCCTTTGGCCGAAGAAACGGGGTTAATTATGCCAATAGGGGATTGGGTATTACAAACCGCTAGTGAGCAACTACAACAATGGCACGTGAAAGAGTTTCCCCCCTTAACTATTTCTGTGAATCTCTCAGCGCGACAGTTTCAAGATAAAAAATTAGCCCTCCGCATTCAGCAGTTAATTGAACAAACAGGGATTAATCCCCATCAACTCGAATTAGAAATTACGGAAAGTATTGCCATTCAAGATGTGAGTTATACTATTCGGGTGTTGAAACAGTTACAAAAAATTGGCCTGAAAATTGCCATGGATGACTTTGGGACTGGATATTCTTCTTTATCGGCCTTAAAATTGTTTCCTCTCGATACCCTCAAGATTGATAAATGCTTTATTAATGATTTAACCTTAGATGACCATGACGTGGCCATTGTGAAATCTATTATTGCTCTTGGCCATGGATTAGGATTAACTGTAGTGGCTGAAGGGGTGGAGACTAGAAACCAGTTGGAGTTTTTACGCTCCCTCCATTGTGATATTGTACAAGGTTATTGTATCAGTCGCCCCCTCGCCATGGCGGAGATTGAGCAACTGATCGAAAATCAACCCCTTTCCGTACAATCCCCATGATTCAGGTTAAAGTTAAACTATTTGCCGTGTATCAAGAGGTTTATCAGCAACCCGAGTTACACTGGGAGTTTCCGGAGAATACCCCAGTAAAAGCGGTTTTAGAGCGTGCGATCGCAGAAAACCCCCACCTCCTCTCCTGGCGCGATCTTACCCGCTTTGGCGTGAACTTACAATTTGTCCCCCCCGACACCCCATTACAAGACGGGGATGAAGTCGTTTTAATCCCTCCCGTCAGTGGTGGATAACTCCCGTCAGTAGTGGATGAATCACAAAATTGCCCCACCCCCTAGACATTTTACCAAATTAACGTTACAACAGAGGAAATTACCTTCTCCCGAAACTGGAATTTGTCGAAATTAGTCAAAAGGTATTAGACTACAAGCGAACAAACGTGAGGGAAAAAAGCCCATGATATTTACTCACGACGATTAATTACTTTCCTTCTAGGAGAAGTGATCAACAACTGTAAAAATAACCAAAGCAAAACACATTATGGGATTACTATCTAATTTAAAAGGCAATGCTGGCGTGGTTTCCCCAGAAAAATTAGAAACCGATTACGGTCAGCTTTTAGCAGAAGAAGAAGTAATAGAAATTGGCTTTCATGTCTTTCGAGATATCTTTGTTTTTACCAACTATAGACTGATGTTAGTAGATGTACAAGGATTAACCGGAAAAAAAGTCGAATATTTATCAATTCCCTATAGCAAAATTACCAAATTCAGCATCGAAACCGCCGGACATTTCGATTCTGACGCAGAATTAAAAATCTGGATTGGCAGTGATCCAGAACCTCTAGAAAAAGAATTCAAAAAAAAGGTGAATATCTATGATGTGCAGAAAGTCTTAGCCACCTATGTGCTCAAATAATTCACCGCAAACAGTAAACAGTGAGCATTCAGAGAGGGTTTATTCATCCGTAGTCAGTCCTTGATGACTTATTTCAACCCGGAAATGTTTAATGGTCTCATTGGCCACTCAACCCGTTTTTAACGGTTTTAAACTATTAGCCTTGGGTTTAACAAGGCTAATAAAAGGGAAATCACCTGAACACTGACAGTCCGACTACAATACAAGAGACATTAATACTAACAGCCTATGTTGTGGAAAATTTCCCAAGGACTCCTCTTAACCACAAGCAGTTTACTGATCAGTTGTTCCTCTCCCTCCCCCATTTCCCAATCTCCCGACTCCCCCTCCCCAACCCGTCAAAACCAACCTACCGCCAAAATTACCCAAATTGAAACCACCGGAAACCCCGAAAACTATACCTTTCAGGTGACAGTCCAGAGTCCTGATACCGGATGCGAACAATATGCAGACTGGTGAGAAGTGGTGAGTGAAAACGGAAAATTAATTCACCGTCGCGTCTTGCTTCATTCCCACGTCGAAGAACAACCCTTTACCCGCAGCAGTTCCCCCGTTGCGATACAACCCAACCAACCCGTAACCGTCAGAGTCCACATGAACAACACTGGATATAGTCCGCAAGCAATGCAAGGGACTGTCCAAGAGGGGTTCACCTCGGTACAGTTACCTGAAAATTTTGCGGCCTCCCTCGCAGATGAAAACCCATTACCGGAAAACTGTGCATTTTAATCTCTGCGTTGAGTGCAATTCTTGGGAAAATAGGATTCTCTCCCTTGAGTTGATTAAAGCCTCCCAAGAGCTAGGATAAAATGGTGCTGTAGAGCATTCTCCCATTGGTCATGGTAAAAACTCCCCAAAATCTTCCTCACACCTCCTCACTGCCAACGATGTATGATTTACCCAGTGAGAATCCTGCTGAACCCGGTTTGCCTGACGAATTTCACGATTTACAACCCGATTTACTAACTCAAACCTGT
>NZ_JAQMSD010000027.1 GCF_028330525.1 Spirulina sp. CS-785/01 | reverse complement strand
CCTCTGCCCTCTGCCCTCTGCCCTCTGCCCTCTGCCCTCTGACGCTGATTACTCCGTCACCTGCATCACCACCAACGTCATATCATCATGACGACGGTGGCCCTTACCCACAAACTGCTGGACTGCCTGAAACAAGTGATCATGAATTTGTTGAGCATTAAAACCCTCTTGACAAGCCCATTCAAAGGCTTTCGTCAATCCCGTCTCATTAAACTGCTGACCTTCAGCATTCATCGCTTCCGTTAAACCATCTGTATAGAAGATTACGGTATCGCCCTTGTCTAGTTGTACAGACCCATCTTCGTATTGAGAATCAATTTCTAACCCAATTAACATTCCCCAAGTATCCAGCTTAGAAATAGACTGACTTTTCGCTTGCCAGAATAACGGGGGATTATGGGCCGCATTGGTGAACGACAGAAGATGAGTTTTTGGGTCATATTCAGAATAAAACATCGTCAGAAAACGATGGGCGTTTTCTAAATCCGCGTACATTACCCGGTTCAGGTGTCGCAGGATTTTGGCCGGAGAGTGACGGTTTAACACTTCGGCCCGTAACATTCCCCTCGTCATCGTCATGATCAGTCCTGCGGGAACCCCTTTTCCCATCACATCCCCGATAACAATACTCCAAGGAGAGGAAACCGCTTGGGTGTTTTCAGGGTGAAATTGATCATAGGTGGTGGGGATGAAGTCATAATAGTCACCTCCCACCCGATTGGCGGTTTTGCAACTGGCGGCTAATTCCACCCCTTCAATTTGCGGACATTCCCCAGGGAGGAGATGATCTTGGATTTCTGAGGCAATTTCTAATTCTCGGTCTAATCTTTCCTTTTGCCGGAGTTCGCTGGCTAATTCATTATTAGCAATGGCTACCGCCGTTTGATCCGCCACCAATTGCACTAATTTTTTCCGGGTGGCCGTCCAACCATAATCAAGATCACGACTAAAAACATAGAGTCTCCCCCGTTCCTCATTTTTCACTAAAATGGGAGTCCCAAATAATTGCACCTCATTCCCTAAATAAGCCTGTAATTGTTCATCAAGAGAGGCAATGGTTTCCCAATTCAGCGTCGGGGAAACAGAGTCCACAGTATTGAGTTCCACCGGGGAAGACTGGGGGGGATTGACTTCTGCCTGTTTAATAACGTTTTCTAAGGCTTGGCGGATATCTTGACAGGCGTGGCCTTCTTGGCAGTGTAACTGTTCTAGATGAATTTCTCCATTGGGTTTTAACAATACTAATGCCCCCCCATCTGCATCCGTTACTCTCGCCACCATAAGCGGCACAATTTCTAAAAATTGATTGAGATTATTAAAACTGCGGAGGGCAAAGCCTAGCGAACTGAGCAAATTTTGAATTCGGTTTTGCTCTCGATGTAATTTAGCAACTAATTCTTTTAATGCAGACACAGGTGTTTCCTCGGTGGCTGAGTTGGGGCCAACTCCGTTGGCATTATGAGAGGAGTTAGGATGGGGGATCGGGGCAGCCGTCATGCTGTTTTTTTCAGTTTCTCAGTACGAACACACGAAGAATCAATCACGAAGAACCCAGTGAAGAAAGGGCTAAACTCCGCTCACAATATATCTAATTTAAGCAGGGTTTCGCTCATTTCCTCAAAAGATAACTAAAAGGTTGGATAATCATACCGCTATTTGTGAGAACCTGCCAACCTTTTGCAATCCTAGCGAGTCTCGACCCAAGCTGGGCAGTTTCGGTTCGCTGGTGTTTTTTTTGAGGCTGCACCGAGTCTAAACACGGTTATCATATTTTGGGGAATTTGTCAAATTTTTTGTTCTTTGTGAACAAGGGAACAGGGAATCGGGAATTGGGAATTGGGAATTGGGAATCGGGAATTGGGAATTGGGAATTGGGAATCGGGAATCGGGAATTGGGAATCGGGAATTGGGAATAATATATATATTGGCGTTAGGGAAAGCGCGTTACTGCTAATCGAGGGGATGTAAGACGGACTGGTAAAACTTAGGTTTTGTCAGACGCAATGCCCAATGAAATTAGAAGCCCTAACTATACTGCTTGCGGTTAGTTAGGGTAGTTCACAAGGAGTTTTGCAATTATTAAAGACGAATGTACGACCCAGACACTAAGGTGGCCGTGACGGCAGTGCAACAGGCGGCGCAGTTGTGTGAGGCAGTCCGTCAGCAACAGCAGTCCCCCGCTTATGAAAAATCCGATGCGTCTCCGGTGACGGTGGCGGATTTTGGGTCTCAGGCCATTATCTGTCGAGCGTTGTCGGATCGCTTTCCTACAGATGCGATTATTGCGGAGGAGGATGCGGCGATGTTGCGGCAACCGCAAAATCACGATCGCGCTTTAGCCGTAACCCAACAAGTCCAGCAAATTTTCCCAGAGGCCACCCCCCAGACGGTGATTGATTGGATTGATCGTGGGAGTAGCGCGATCGCACCCCGATATTGGACCCTAGACCCCATTGACGGCACAAAAGGCTATATTCGGGGAGATCAATATGCGATCGCTCTCGCGCTCATTGAAGAAGGCCGCGTCCAATTAGGCATCTTAGCCTGTCCGGCCCTACCCCAAACCCCAGACCAACCCCACGGGAAAAAAGGCGTATTATTCATCGCCAAGCGAGGCCAAGGTTGTCGAATGTCCCCCTTACAGGGCAACCCCTCCCACAGGATTAGCGTTAATTTTACCCGTCGTGACCTCTGCTCCATTGAAAGCGTTGAATCCGCCCACAGTGACCGCCAAGCCCAACTCCAACTCGCTCAAACATTAGGGATCACTCACCCTCCCCTCCAACTCGACTCTCAAGCCAAATATGGGGCCGTAGCCCGAGGAGAGGCCGATTATTATGTACGTATTCCCTTGCCAGGGTCGTCCCTACGACGGGAAAATATCTGGGATCATGCCGCCGGAGCCATTGTGGTGGAAGAAGCCGGGGGATGTGTCACCGACTTAGACGGGAAATCCCTCGACTTCTCCGTAGGGGCCAAACTTATCCGGAATAACGGCATTATCGCCAGTAATGGGGCAATTCATCAACGGATATTAACCGCGATCGCGCAATGCTAATCAACAAACTCATCAAGAAACACTCTCTCTCCTCCTGACTCGCACCGATTCCGGTGGAGTCGTCACGGGATCTAAATGAAAACGTCCAGACCATTCCCAATAACTCGATTTGGCAATTTCCACAGACGGGGCAATGGGGGGACGAGAGGGAGTAAACGGGGAGATTCGGTGGGCTGGCATTTCCTGATGGCAATGACTACAGTACCAATAAACTCCCGCAGCACGGATATGGCGTAACAGTGGATAACCACAGCATAAACAGGTAGCACGCTGATTCATTATGAAACTCCCGGTTGCTCTGTATATTCGTTTAAAAAGAGATGTAAGAGACGATCGTGTTTTGCGGCTTGCTGCAAGAGTCCGGTTGTGGCCAACTCCCCTAGAAAACGGGTACTGTTGGCCTCGGTATAAAAATTGTCACTGAGGACAAATCCTTCCCTTTCCAGAGTTTTTCCAACTAATAGTACGGCCAGGCTAAGTAAATCTAATTCAGGTAATAGATAATTCGGGTGACGCAGTAACCAGCAACACACTTGTGGATGGGTTGCTGCAACTTGATAAAGGGCTTGGGTTAAAACAGTTTCAATAGCTTGGGGATTGGGTAAAACCAGCAAAAAATCTTTGAGTGAGCGTAATAATGCCGGGTCTTGAGAAAGAAAAACATCAACCGCCAAACTAACACAAGATTGATAAGTACAAGAGGATGACACCATGGTTAAAAGTGGCATAAGACGAAGCTCTTGGGTCAATAAGGTGATCTCAGTTTGGGGAACAGCAGCAGGTAAAACTCTGTCAACAGAACCAGTAGTCACACAAGCCATAACGAATCGCCTTAATGGAAATCGGTTTCAGTGTAAAAAGAAAATGTGAGGATTTTGTGATAACTTACCTGAAATTTCCAGACTTTTTGACTGCCAAAACCGTAAGAGATTACTTTCCTAATTTCAGCTAAACCCCTTTGTGAAGAAAATAAGAAAAACTTGTGAAGGAAGTCCCAATATTTGGTTAAGAAAATGGGAAAAACTTGTGAAGACGAAGGGAGAAAACGCCCCATTTTCCCCAGTACAGGCGAATCAAGCGGGAAAATTAGTCAATTTTACGCTTGTGGCGATCGCTGAATCTGTTACCAGTAATTGTTACCAGTAACTGTCACTGATCATCAGTCTAGCTAAGAGGCAATCTGAAAGAAGCGAGAATCCACATCCTTTAAAGGCGTGGACTGTCAAGAAGGACACCCAAGAAAATCCCCATAGTATTTTTTTTTAAGTATTAATACTCAATCCACATCATCAGGGAGAGAAATCCCCTGTCTCTTAGTCGTTAAAAAAAATAACCTTCTACAGTATCAATCCCCCTACCTTCTGCCCTCTACCCTCTGGGGAAACCTTAACCTCGTCCAGGTAAAAAGCTCTTTTTCAGGACTTGTATCGCTTCCTCAGTCACATCACTATAACTGAGTTGGCCTACTAAAATTTGGCTCATAATATTAGCCGCCGTCGGACGTTTCACCCCTACCTTATAGCCAATTTTGGGGAATTTATAAAACAACCCGGCTAATTTTTGCGCCAGTCCCATATCATTCCCCCATGCTTCTTTGATCATTTGGGTATATTGGGGAATGGCGTTATCTTGTCCCGCTAAGGCTTGTCCAATTGCTTCTGCGGCCTTGACTCCGCTTAAAATTGCTGGCCGTATCCCTTCGGCTATTAACGGATCAGCTAATCCCGCACTATCCCCCACTAATACAGCATTTTGACCATGTAAGGGTTGGTCAGACCAAAGGACAATTTGCGAGGGTTGATATTGACTCGGATCGACCTCTAAACCCTGATTTTGGGCATAATTGAGGAGTTGTTTTTGTAAGTCTTGGGGTTTCCCTTTCCCTGTCATCAAGGCCCCATTGAGGGAAAAACCGTCTCCTGTGGGGAAACACCAGATAAAGCCATTTTTCAGCGAACCAAAGTCAAAGGCCGCTGTATCGGGATTTTCAGGTGGCTTTTCTAGGTTGAGGATACCACTGGGAATAACTTTGCGCTCTTTAAATCCCAGCCATTTGGCACAATTTCCATTAGCTCCATCCGCAACGATGATATAGGGAGCGTTTAATGTGCCTTGATTGGTGCTTATTTGCCACGTAGAGCCGTCAAAGGAGAGGTTAGTGACTTCTGTATTATCTTGGAGGGTTGCCCCGGCTGATTGGGCTTTATCGAGGAGGAATTGATCGAAGCGATCGCGCTTTACCATCCACATCGGCTCAGTTTTCAGTTTCGCCGACACCGGATCACCCCCCTGCCAAGTAAAGCGAACTTTATCTACTCGGGCTGCAATTACTGGGGAAAAATCAAAGTCAAACCAAGCAGCAATAGCAGGAGAAACCCCACCCCCACAAGCCTTAGAACGCGGTAAACTCGCCCTTTCTAACACCTGTACAGAATGTCCTTGTTTGGCTAAATGATAAGCGGCGGCACTTCCACCCGGACCCGCCCCAATAATAATACAGTCAGTCATTGTTGGTTTATTCTTTGTTCTTTGTGGTTGGTTGTTTGTTCTTTGTGGTTTATTCTTTGTTCTTTGTGGTTGGTTGTTTGTTCTTTATCCAAGGGAGGATAGGATGACTCCCCCCGTGGTTGTGACTAATTCAGTTTACAAGGTAGTAATGTCCTTCTCTTTGGCCTCAAGTAGTTCTTCGATTTGTTCTGTGTATTGGTCTGTGAGTTTTTGAATCTGATCTTGGAGATCGCGGGATTCATCCTCGGAAATATCGTGATTTTTTTCCTGTTTGCGAACCGTATCAATGGCATCTCGACGGACATTCCGAATTGAGACTTTGCCTTCCTCGGCCAGTTTCCCCGCTTGTTTCACTAACTCTTGACGGCGATCGCTGGTAAGAGGGGGAATATTTAAGCGAATCACCTGGCCGTCGTTATTTGGCGTTAAACCAATATCGGACATGGTAATCGCCTTTTCAATCATCCCCATACTGTTGGGATCAAAAGGTTGAATCAACAGCGTTGTCGCATCGGGGGTACTAATCCCCGCAATAGACTTCAAGGGAGTCTCACTCCCGTAATAGTCCACCATAATCCGGTCTAACAGGCTGGCATTGGCCCGACCTGTCCGAATGGTATTAAAATTGCGCTGAGTCGCCTCAACGGCTTTTTCCATTAAGTCTTCAGCTTCAGCTAACTTCACAGAAACCTCCTACTATAGTTCCAATCTGTTCTCCTTTGATCGAACGGACAATATTGCCGTGGACAGAGAGATCAAAGACAACAATCGGGATATTATTTTCTTTACACAATGCAATGGCTGTTCCGTCCATTACTCTTAGATCATGGGTTAACACATGAGCAAAGGTTAAACTGGTGTAACGTCGGGCATCGGGATTGGTTTTAGGATCAGAATCATACACCCCATCCACCTTGGTTGCTTTAAAGATGACATCGGCATCAATTTCTGCGGCCCGCAGTGCCGCCGTGGTATCGGTGGTAAAGAACGGATTTCCTGATCCTGCTCCAAAGATCACCACGCGACCTTTTTCGAGATGACGAATGGCCCGCCGTCGGATATAGGGTTCAGCAATATCTTGCATGGCGATCGCGGTTTGCACTCGCGTGGGAATTTCCATCTGTTCGAGTGCATCCTGTAAGGTAATCGCATTCATTACCGTAGCAATCATCCCCACATAATCTGCTGTGGCCCGATCCATCCCTGCTGCCGATGCTTTGACTCCTCTGAAGATATTTCCGCCACCGACGACAATGGCCAGTTGTACGCCTATTTTGACAACTTCTGATATTTCCTGAGCGATATTTGCAACTACCTTGGGATCGATCCCGTACCCTAAATCTCCCATTAAGGCTTCACCACTCAGTTTTAGTAAAACCCTCTGGTATGCCATCGGTTTTTGCGACCTGTGTTGGTTTATAAGTATCTTGCCTCAACTACGATAGCAGGTTTTTGCCCGTTCTCGTTGCAGTTGGACTCGATCTGCCCATTTTTTCTAGGGTATAGCAAAATTTTGATTTTGTTGTTGGTTGTTGGTAAACAAGGGAACAGTAAACAGGGAACAGGGAATCGGGAATCGGGAATCGGGAATCGGGAATCGGGAATAATATATTTGTGTTTTCCCCATCTCCCCCATCTCCCCCATCTCCCTCATCTCCCCCATCTCCCCCAT
>NZ_JAQMSD010000026.1 GCF_028330525.1 Spirulina sp. CS-785/01 | reverse complement strand
CTTCTGGGGTGACTGCTACTGCTGTTATCCAGTGACTATGCCCAGTGAGGGTGCGGAGTTCTTTCCCCGTCTGCATATCCCACACTTTCAGGGTATTATCCTCTGACCCAGAAATGACCTGCCCTTCTGGGGTGACTGCTACTGCTGTTACATAGCCACTATGCCCAGTGAGGGTGCGGAGTTCTTTCCCCGTCTGCATATCCCACACTTTCAGGGTATTATCAGAAGACCCAGAAATGACCTGCCCTTCTGGGGTGACTGCTACTGCTGTTACCCTGTTACTATGCCCAGTGAGGGTGCGGACTAAAGCTCCGTCGGGAGAGTCGAAACAAGGGGCTAAGGGACGCAACCACAGCCCCTGTTGTCGTGCTGCGACCTGTTGTAACAACTGTTCCACCTCTGGAGACTGCTGCGTCGTCTCAGGAACAAGCAGTCGTCCCCATAACTGACTCGCTAACTGGTGTTTATCCTCCCTCAAAACATGAGAACTCAAATCTAGAGTACGCTGCAACCGACTCAAAAAAGGGCTTTTATGCTGCAACCCTCTCAACTCCCCTACCAGCGTATCAATATCCGTCGCCGCTAACTTCTGCTGTAACCCCGCAAAACTCCCGACTCCCCTAGAAGCAAGAGGAGTCCCCGTCGGAGGAGAAGCAACAACACCCCCACCTAAGTCCCCTAATACTTCTGTAACCGACTGATACCGTTGCCTGGGTTTCGGTTCAACCAACCGATCTAAAATTCTCCCTAACCCCGCACTCACTGAATTTCCCTGCAAATGCTTTCCCCATGCCCATTCCGCCTCCATTACGTCATACAACTCAAAAGGACTGACTTGGGTTAACAAATGCAGACAAGTCACCCCCAAACTATACAAATCACTGATAAACTTAGGTTTCCCCATCCTTTGTTCCGGGGCGCAATACTCGGCTGAACCGATCACCGTTCCTGTTACACTCTGCTGGAGAGGTTGAACTGCTTTAGCTGCCCCAAAATCGACTAAAACCAGCTTGCCATCAGCTTGCCGCCGAATAATATTTTCGGGTTTAATATCCCGATGAATGACGTGGTTGCGGTGAACGAATTGTAAAATCGACAATAAATCCGCTAAAACCTCCCGAATTTGCGCTTCACTGAATACCCCTTGTTGTTCTAACTCCTGCTGTAAGGTGAGTCCCTCAATCCATTCTTGGACTAAATATTGACGGTTATCGGTGGTAAAATAGGCGTATAACTCCGGAATTTGCGGATGTTTGCCCAAATGTTCTAACCGTTCTGCTTCTTGGGCAAATAATTCTGAGGCTTTGGCAATATTATTCGTCCCCTGTGCTTGCGGGAGAAACTGTTTCACCACACAAGGCGGTTTGGAGGGTTTAAACTCATCAACGGCTAAAAATGTACGTCCAAACCCCCCTTCTCCCAGTACCTCCCTCGCCCAGTATCGCTCCACCAATAAGAGTTTACTGCCACATTTGGGACAAAAGTTAAACGATTTCGGACTAGGGGAGAGACAGTCGGGATTAAAACATTGACGCATGGCTGGACGGGGAAATAGGCTTGATTTCAGGGTATAGTCTTAGTTTATTATGATCCTTCTAGTTTGGGGTTGATGAATTGTCTCGCAGGTTCACCGAACACCTAGAAACGGGGTTTCTGCGATAACTGAGCTTTTTTCACCCTAGTTCTAGAAAGAAACCCGGTTTCTCCCCCCCAAGGATAACCGGACAGGGGTTTGGTGCGTTACGCAGGAAAGAAAGTTGGACTCGTGTTAACTACAACCCCTTTGGGTGCAAGCATTGCACCCCTACTCTACAATGATAAATGTAGGGGTTTATTGCATAAACCCTTCCTTAAATCTTTGACATCCAATACAGTCTCTACACCTGATTGGTCTATTAACCCGTTTTAACGGGTTTCAGCTATTAGCCTTGGGTTTTAACCCAAGGTAAATAAAGGTAACTCCAACTCATCCCCCGCATAGGCTTTCCGTAACAAATAATTCGGAATATACTCATCATATTTATCCCGTTGGGGAATCTCTAAAAATGAGGCAATATCCTCACTACTTAACCCAGTCGCCAATAGATCAGCAATTTCCTGTTGAATACTCTCCCAAGTCAAAAAATTAGGCGATTGTAAAACAAAATAATAAGGACGCACGGAACGCCTTACTTTGATGTCCAATTTATTCGCCAGAAAAATATAAATTAACTTCTCCAAAGTATTAAACCGCTTACTCCCTAACCACGGGAATAAATAATACACCCCCTCCTCAAAAATTACTGGATTTTCCGCTAACTGAAACCGTCGAAATAATAACCGACTTTCCTGTAACCGTCTCGCTGCATTCTCTAACAAATAGGGATAATGACTATCACTGGCTAAAATATCCCGTATTTTCTCTAAGATACGCTGATGAATACTCAATTTTCCCCGGCCTCGCCAAGCCATACTCCCCACTCCCTCCACAGGTTTGACTAACACCATTTTTCGTGTTTTGTCAATATCTAAAACTTGCCAAGTTTGTCCTGCTAAAGATAGTTTAGCCCCCAAGGAGGGGGGATTAAAAATACTACCAATTTTCCCTGCTTCTCCATGCACTAAATACTCCACAGGACTTTCAAAAACGGCATAGAATTGATAATTATTAACCTGCTTTTCTCCCTGTATTCCTAAAATTAAATTGCCTTGTTCAGTTTCCTGTAAGTGGTCTAACTGTAGCCAATACCTTAAAAGGTGGCGATAGTCTTCTAGGGAAATTGCCGCAAAAACAGGTAAACTTAACACCTCCTCTGCTAATGCTGCGGGGGATAATTCTTGATGGGTGGCTAAGACACTTAGCGTTTGCTGATATAATAAACTGTAGGGATATTTAGGTGGCTCTAATGGTTCTAACCAACGGTCTTCTAGGTATAATTGAATAATGGCAATACATTGTAATAACTGCCAAGGAAATTGCTCGGCAAAAGTATTACTTTCTGTTTCTTTTTCTTGACAAATGAACCGCATATCTGCTGGCATTCCCCGGCGGCCAGTGCGTCCCAAACGTTGTAAAAAACTAGATACCGAAAAAGGTGCATTGAGTTGAATAACTCGCTCTAATTCTCCAATATCAATGCCCAATTCTAGGGTTAACGTTGCTGCTGTCACCGCAACTGGATCATTTCGCATGGCTAATTCTGCATCTTGGCGAAAGTCTCCGGAAATACTGCCATGATGAGTGTAATAAATGTCTGGTAATCCTTCATTTTTAGCAATTTGTCGCAGGGAGTTAATGACTGCTTCGGTGTCTGTTCTACTATTGGCAAAGATTAAAGATTTACTATTGATTGTCAGTTCAAAAATATGGCGATAGTAGGGATTCTCTGTAGGGGGAATGTCTGGATCAATTGTAAATTGTTCTACCGCTAAACGGACTTGACGGCCTGTATCGGGAATGGTAGGTGCGTGGGTTTCTAAGGTTGTTCCTCCCGTTAACCACGCTTTGGCCACTTCATAATCCCCTAATGTTGCTGATAGGCCAATGCGACGGGGAGTTATCCCGGTATGACGGGATAAACGGACTAATTGACAGAGGACTTGTAACCCCCGTTGGGATTCTAAAAAGGTGTGAATTTCATCAATAATAATAAAGCGTAAATCTCCGAATAAACGGGATAAGTTTTTGGTGTGATTAATTAATAGACTTTCGAGGGATTCTGGGGTAATTTGTAATATTCCTTGGGGATGATCTAATAATTGCCGTTTGCGATGAGAGGAGATATCCCCATGCCAGGCAAAGACTTGGGTTTTACTTTCTTTAAGGAGGTCATTGAGACGGGTATATTGGTCATTAATTAAGGCTTTTAGGGGACTAATATAGAGAACAGAAATAGTGCTTGAGGGGGTATTATGAAGTAAGGAAAGGATGGGGAGAAAAGCGGCCTCGGTTTTCCCGGATGCTGTTGCCGATGCGAGTAGTAAATGACCTGATTTTTCAAATAATACTTCACAAGCTGCTAGTTGGACGGGACGAAATTCTGTCCATTCCTGACGATAGATATAGTCTTGAAGATAGGGGGCGAGTTGGTTAAAAATCGCTTGAGTCATAGAGCAGTAAACAGTAATCAGTCATTAGTCATCAGGTGTACACTTTTAGGGATTAAAACTCCCTAGCGGTTGTTGTTTAAACATAAACCCTGAGTGCTTACCCGAAACCTTCATTAAGATAATAATGAGGGACTTTGGAGAATGAAATGGGTTTAACTTTATATTTCCTACGACATGGCCAAACTAAATATAGTTTAGATAATAGCTTTTGTGGCCATCTGGATGCGGAATTATTGCCGGAAGGACACCGTATGGCGGCACAATTTGCTGAGGTGTATCAATCTCTACCTTGGCAACGGATTATTTCTAGTCCCTTGAAGCGGACTCAGGCCACCGCTAAACCCATTTGTGAGGCCGTGGGGTTAGATATGCAGTTAGAGGAGGAGATTAAGGAACTTGACTACGGGAAATGGGAAGGGAAAACCAAAGAGACCGTTAACCAAGAATACCATGATGATTATGTGCGCTGGCTGACAGACCCCGGTTGGAATGCTCCGACGGGGGGAGAACGAGGGGTTGATCTGGCTCGTCGGGGGATGACGGTGGTGCGCGATTTGCAAGAACAATATACTGAAGGGAATGTGTTGATTGTCTCCCACAAAACGATGATTCGGGTTCTGGTTTGTAGTTTACTGGGGATTGATGTGGGGCGATTCCGCGATCGCATTTTCATGCCCGTCTGCTGCATTACCGCCGTCCAATTCCGCAGCCCCGGCCCCCTCCTGCTGCGAATGGCCGATCAAGGCCACTTGGAAGAATCCCTACGCTCTTTCCCCGAAGTTGAATAAAATATCTATGCCCCTATCCCGAAAATGGGGTACGGCATCCCGTACCCCCAGCTTAGAAAAAAAGGGTTAACCTAGAAACAGTTAACCCAATTGCTTTGGAACGCAAGTCAGAGATTACTTTTGGACGACTAACTTCACGTTGGCGTTCTCCAGACCGCGCTGCTTAACTTCAGATAAAGTTTTGTTAACAGCGTATTTTTGGTTAATAGAGTTGATGAGTTCGGTTTGATTGTGCTTCTTAGCAACACCCCAGAGGTCAGCGATCAGGTCATAAGTGCCATCGCTATTGCGAGACCAACCGAGATCGTACTCACCATCGAGGACAGCAACCAAGTCGGCACGGACGCGCTGACCGTTGTAGCCGCGAACATCAGCATCGGACTTCACGGTGATCCCCAAATCACGGAGAGAAGTTTGCAAAATTTCGGAATCGCTGATCTTGGTGCGTAAGGTGCTGAAATGAGACATTTGGATTTCCTCTTGACTTAAAACGACAGTGGTTTGTTTGGTTAAGTGCTGCCGCAAGGCGGCATTTTTTTTGTTGTTGCTGCTAGTAAACCAGTTACTAGCCTTTGCCCTTACCCAGAAGGTAAGAGAAAGCCTGTTAAAACTCCAGTCGCTGATACTCAGCAGTGGAGGACGCGGCAGGTCGTGCGCGTTGTCGCGCCCAGTCGCGGAGAGCCGTGACCTGCTCTGTCATTGTCCGGGACAGGGGGAGAGTGGCTTTCAGCGCAGCGATGATATCCAACTGCGTGAACTCCCGGTCTTGAGCAAATGCCTCGTACATGGCGGCAATGAGGGCTTGCTCAATCTCTGCTCCGGAAAACCCTTCTGACATCTTGGCAAGCTGGTCGAGGTCGAAGCGAGAAATATCCTCACGCCGCTTGCTCAAGTGAATTCTGAAAATATCTTGTCGTTCTTCGGGGGTGGGGAGGTCCACGAAGAAGATTTCATCAAAACGACCTTTCCGTAAAAACTCACCCGGTAGCCGTTCGATGCGGTTGGCGGTGGCCATGACGAAGACGGGGGAGGTTTTCTCTTGCATCCAGGTCAGGAATGACCCGAAAATCCGGCTAGAAGTCCCGCCATCGGAGTCTGATGATCCGGTTCCTCCGGCAAAGGATTTGTCAATCTCATCTATGAAGAGAATAGCAGGAGAAATGGATTCGGCGGTTTTTAAGGCGTTGCGGAGGTTGGCTTCGGACCGTCCCACCATTGACCCGTCGTAAATGCGTCCCATGTCTAAGCGCAGGATGGGCAACCCCCAGAGACGAGAGGTGGTTTTCGCAATGAGGGATTTTCCGCACCCAGGAACTCCCAGAATCAGCATTCCTTTGGGTTGGGGGAGTCCGTACTCTCTCGCCCGTTCTGTAAACGCGCCAGACCGTTGCTTCAACCATTTTTTCAGTTCTTCTAAACCGCCGATAGAATCAATGGTTTCGTCTTCTTCTATGTATTCTAAGATGCCATTGCGACGGATGAGTTGTTTTTTCTCAGAGAGAATAATATCTACTTCTTCTTGGGTGAGACGACCCGCTTTTACATGGGCTTTGCGATAAACTTTCTCTGCTTCGTCTCGTGTTAACCCTAAGGCCGCTTTGAGGAGTTTTTCTCGGACTTCGGTGGAGGTGCGCCGAGTTTTGGTTTGGTTTAATTGCTTGGAGAGAACTTGGTTCAGTTCTGCCATGTCGGGGAGGGGGAAGTCCATGACGACTACTTCTTTTTCTAGTTCGAGGGGGACTTCTTGGAGTGGCGACATGAGTAGAATAATTTTTTCGGTCCCTTTGAAGGAGGCGATCGCATCTCTTAATGCCCGTTTTACCCCTGCTCCCGTGATAAAATCATGTAAATCTTTAAAGATGAAGATGCCCGGCTCTCTTTGTTGGATCGTCCACTGGATCGCAGCTTCAGGGGAAATAGTATTGTGTTGGGGTTGCTGACGAGATTGACCATGAGATTGACCATACTCAACCATCCCTTGGGTCATTGTCCACATGAAAACACGCTGATGTTGGGTGCTACTCTGGGCAATTTTGGCGATCTCTTGTTCGGCACGTTCCTCTTCAGGAGTGACGAGGTAGATTAGGGGATATTGAGCTTTTACGAGGATACTGAGTTCTTCTTTCATAGCTATTGACCTTAACTAAGTGCAGGCTCAATCAACAACCCCTTGCGTTGGTGATCCCTTGGGTGAGCAATCTTGTGAGTAGTCAGTGATCTTTGGATTTTGATCCTTAAACTTTGGTGATCAGACTTTGGTGATCAAACTTTAGTGATCAGATTTTGGTGATCCCAACTCGGTCAAGAGTGACAACTGAGAGAGTGTGATCAGAGGGTTATGGGTGGAAGAGGGACGAACTTGATCAGGTCAAGCTGTATCAGAATACTTTAGTGTCGTTTTACCCTTAGCAGGGAACTAAAGTTTCTTCACTTTCTTCGCCCTGGGAGTCTGATGAAGACTCTTGTTGGTCTTGGGGGTCTCTTACCTGTTCTACTGGGACATCTTCGGAGATATCTTCGGAGAGAACACTCGGTTGATCTTTTAAGGAAACTAACTCTCCATCTCTTTGAACCAGTGAACTATGGCATTCGGGACAGCTATAAACCCGATGGGTTTGGCCTTGATTCCCGTGACCTTCTAGGGTTGCCAGTCCAGCTTCCAGTTCATCGATAGCTTCAGGATGTTGTAAGTAGAAAACAACCGCTTTTTCGACCATCGCAGACATTGAGTTAATGTCCACTGCGGCTTTAATTTTGAGCCTTCGATGGAGGTCTGGTGGAAGATAGAGTGTAACTTTCTGCTTGTCTTGCATCTCTAAATGAATGTTTTTGTACCCGGGTATGTCTTGTTATATTAGCGACTCCCTCTTAAAGCGTCAAGCTGTTAAGCCAGTATGACGGCATTTTTGTAATATTTGTTTACATTTAAGGGGTGTTTGGGTAGGAATTTTGGGTTATATGCCTTGTCTGGTGGGAGTTACAGCTTTGTAAACGAACATTACAAAAAGCGACTCTTAACGTTGAGGTTTTGGTTTAAGCTCCTTTCAAAAGTACCCTTCTGCCCTCATTAGAGGATCAGGATTACGCGATCGCAATACATTCCATTTCCACCAACGCCCCTTTTGGAAGTCCTGCCACCTCAACACAAGCCCGAGCCGGAGCAGAATCTTCCTGGAAATATTGACCATAAATCTGATTAACTGTCCCAAAATTGCTGAGATCAGTCAGATAGATGGTCATTTTGACCACATTTTCCCAAGTCACCCCCGACGCTTCGAGAATCCCTTGAACATTTTGCATCACCTGTTGAGTTTGTTGGGAAATATCTCCACTCCCCACAAACTCCCCCGTTTGGGGATCAAGGGGAATTTGGCCCGACACAAAAATCATCTGGCCAGAAGCGACAATGGCTTGATTATAGGGCCCCACCGGAGCAGGAGCATTAGGCGTATGAATAACCGTCTTAGACATAAAAAGGGTAAATTGAGAGACACCCTCGATTTTACAATTTACTCAGTGTAGCGACCCCTAGAACCCGCGAAGATGCAACAATAGTTAATCTCTGTGACGTTGTTGGGAGCATCGGAAGCATAGATAAGAAAAAGAGAGGAGAGAGAAGTGAGAAGTGAGCAGTCCGCACACTATTCTCCCTTCTCTCTCCTCTGTTGAGGGAGCATCGACAGAATTGACAGTAGAACAGTTAGAAAACTCCATCTTTCCTATCTCCCCCATTTCCCTTAACTAGGGACTGTGAGCTTCCCTTGTCACCAATGGGTTATTCCCCAAAAATCCCTAACTCAATTGAATATATTTCGGTTGTTCAAACATATGCACCGTATCCACAAAGCGGGCCGTCATCGACTGACTGGAGATCACTAAACTTTGAGTCCGCGCCCCACCGTGGAAAAAGCGCACCCCATTCATCAACGTCCCAGGAGTAATCCCACAAGCGGCAAAGAGGACAGTTTCCCCTCCAGCTAATTCTTCGGCACCATAGACCTTATCCGGGTTATCAATGCCCATTTCTTGTAAACGAGCAATATTCCCTTCTTTACTTTCACCAATTAAACCCGTTTTCACTTCTTCAGGATCATAAACCAACTTCCCTTGGAAGTGACCGCCCAAACAGCGCATCGCTGCCGCAGAAATCACCCCTTCAGGAGCAGCACCAATCCCCATCAGCGCGTGAATATTCGTCCCCGCAAACGCACAGGAGAGAGCCGCAGAAACGTCCCCATCACTGATCAGACGAACCCGGGCCCCTGCACCGCGAATTTCTTTAATTAAATCTTGGTGTCGGGAGCGGTCCATCACCACCACCACTAACTCCTCAATGGAGCGATCTAAACATTCAGACAGAATTTTTAAATTTTCGGTAGCCGACTTGTTAATATCAACATGATTTTTCGCCGCCGGAGGAGCAGCAATCTTTTTCATGTAAAAGTCCGGTGCAGCAAATAAACCGCCTTTTTCCGAAATCGCCAATACAGCCATCGAACCCGGTTGTCCATAGGCCACCAAGTTCGTCCCTTCACAGGGATCAACCGCAATGTCAATTTCAACTAATTCATCAGGATTACAATAGCTGTGAGCATCCTCGCGGGTACAGATGCCCACTTCTTCGCCAATATAGAGCATAGGGGCTTCATCTCGTTCCCCTTCTCCGATCACAATTTTACCGCGCATATGGATTTGGTTCATCCGTTCGCGCATGGCCTCCACGGCCACATGGTCGGCGGTATTTTTTTCACCTTTTCCCATCCACTTGGCCGATGCGATCGCAGCCTTCTCAACAACTTCTATAATTTCTAATCCCAGCGTACTTTCCACAGAATTTTCCTCTCTATTGCTTAACTCAATGTTTTGGGCTTCTAGTCTTGCCGCTTCTACCTGTCAGTCTATCAGAAGGGGGGATCGTTCTGGGAATAGGGAATTGGTAATCGGTAATTGGTAATTAGTAATTGGTAATGGGGGATGGGGGGATGGGGGAAGATGGGGAGGATGGGAGAGATGGGGGAGATATAGGCAGCCCTGTCAAGGTGAGAAATTGTAGAACGAGACACCGTTGTTTCAGACACTTGTGAGAGACATTTTCTCCCCCTCTCCCAAGGTTGGGAGAGGGGGTTGGGG
>NZ_JAQMSD010000001.1 GCF_028330525.1 Spirulina sp. CS-785/01 | reverse complement strand
AAAGGGCTTTATATATCGTGGGGCGCACGAAAATTAACGCTTGGGGAGAAACTCCCTCTTGGTTGGTTGGAGAAATCCTGCTAGCTAACGGAGATTCGTTGAACCAAGAATCCACGCTCCTTTAGGGCGTGGAGCGTCAATAGATAGTTAAGGAGGTAAACAGTATGAGTTATGATTATGACCTATTTGTGATTGGAGGTGGATCAGGTGGAATTGCCACCGCCAGACGCGCTGCGGAATACGGGGCCAAAGTGGCCGTCGCCGAAGTTGGCCAACTGGGGGGAACTTGCGTCAATCGCGGTTGTGTCCCGAAAAAATTAATGGTCTATTCCTCCCGATTTCCCGATCTGTTTGAAGAATCTCAAGCCTACGGATGGAGTCCCGTTGAGAGTCACTTCGACTGGAAAACCTTTATGCCTGCCGTGAATAACGAAGTGAAGCGACTCAACGGCATTTATCAGCGTATGCTGGATAAATCCCAAGTAGAGATTCTCCCCCACTATGCCAAATTTGTAGATTCTCATACCCTAGAAGTCGGCGATCGCAAGGTGACAGCCGAAAAAATCCTCATTGCCGTAGGCGGAAAACCCGTAAAACCCGATATCCCCGGCATAGAACACGCCATTACCTCAGACCAAATCTTCCATCTCCCCGAACAACCGAAACAAATGTTAATTATCGGGGCCGGATATATTGGCTGCGAATTTGCCTGTGTCTTACATGGCATGGGAACAGAAGTCACCCAAATTCTCCGTCGGGATACCATTCTGCGGGGATTTGATGACGACATCCGCACCACCATTCAAGAGGGAATGGTCAAACATGGCATTAATTTAATGACCAATACCGTCCCCAAAGAAATTAAAAAGACCGATCAGGGGTTAGAAGTCGTCGTACAACATGAAGATGGGGATAAAACCATTCTCACCGATGTAGTGGGATTAGCCGCAACCGGGCGGATTCCCAATTTAGAAAATTTGGGCCTCGAAAACACCAAAGTGGAAACTCATAACGGTGCAGTTGCCGTAGATAAATACAGTCAAACCAGCGAACCCCATATTTATGCAGTGGGCGACTGTACCGACAACATTAATTTAACCCCCGTTGCCATTAGTGAAGGCCGGGCCCTGGCCGATAGCCAATTTGGCGGCAAATCCAAGGTCATGAGTTACGAAAACGTCCCCTCTGCCGTCTTCACCACCCCAGAAGCGGCCACAGTCGGCTTAACCGAGGCCGAAGCCCAAGAAAAATATGGCGACGCAATGAAAGTCTATCGCACCAAATTCCGGGGAATGTATTACACCCTCCCCGATAAAGACGAAAAAACCATGATGAAATTAATCGTGGACACCAACACCGATAAAGTCGTCGGTGCGCACATGGTAGGGGAACACGCCGCAGAGATTATTCAAGGCATGGCTGTCGCCTTGAAAGCAGGAGCAACAAAAGAAATTTTTGATGCAACCGTCGGCATTCACCCCAGTTCGGCTGAGGAATTTGTCACCATGCGTTAGCATTAATAGTTTTTGTTTGCATCTATCAAAAGATAGATTAATAACTCTTACTCAAGGATGATGTATTTTGCATCATCCTTGTTGATTTTCTATAACTTGATAAGTGCATTTCTTTCTATTGAGAGACGGAGCAGGATTGAGTATTTTTTAGGATTAATAATAGTTACTGTTTGCATTATTCGGCGAACTTCAGTAACTGAGGATTAATTAAGAATTTATATTCTATGGGAGGATAATTTGGCTTTAGATCAAAACGATCTACAACGGGCAACACCGAATCCAGAAGACGAAATCACCCCGACTACTGGTGGTGATATTGAAACCGATAATTATCAAGCTAAAGTAGTAGGAGAGGAGTCAGTTGGGGGAACAACTCCAACTCCCGAACAAGATGCAGTCGATCACGTTGCTGCTTCTACAGGGGTTGAATTAGATGATAATGAACCTGTGACGATTCATGACAAGATTCAGGAACGAGATCAGCAGCGATTAGAATTAGAATAAATCACTAACTAGGCATCATAATTATTGTAGAATTTTTGTTAATTTCGTATGAATATTTTTTGATTATTTAAGTTTGCAATCGGAGGGTTGAGAGATGTACCAAGGTGCATCTCTTTTTTCGTTGAGTAAGCATTCAGCTATCAGTTGTCAGCCGCGAGTCTTAAAACACTGAATTCTGTTTTTATCAATGGAATATAGCCCAGATATACACTATTCTAGTGAAGAATTAATTATTGTAGGGTGGGCAATGCACAGTCACGATTCAAGGGTTATCTCACTGATTACTGATTACTGTTTACTGATTACCGCAAGATTGATCCCTCTTATGTACTGATGGAGAATCATAAATAAAACAAAAATCATTTAAAAAATCCACAAGGAAGCGATAATATAGACTGCGATCAGACGTGCAAAAATAACACTATTCAAATCAAACACCATGCAAGGCGTTGAAATCTTACAAACCGAATTCTTAGGGAACACCCTAACCGATTATTTAATTGCCCTCGGCATTATTTTAATTGGGTTTATTGTTCTCAATATCGTTCGCAGTATCGTAGTAGGGAGTATCAAGAAATGGGCAAAACGCACCAGCACCCAACTAGATAACGCCCTCATTCGGATTTTTACCGGGGCAATATTACCGATCTTTTACTTAGGGGTGGTCTATCTGGCCATTTTTAATCTTAATTTGCACCCCATCTTAAAACAAACCGTGCGCTCCGTTGCGGTTTTAATTGCCACCGTCATTGCCATTCGTCTCTGTTCTAATGTGACGCAATATCTACTGCGTCAGTACGCATTACGGAAAGATAATCCCACCCTACAACAAAGTTTTCAAGGGTTTATGCCCGCCATTCGTATTATCTATTGGGTAATTGGTTTAATTTTCCTCTTAGATAACTTAGGCTTGAACGTCTCTGCAATGGTGGCCAGCTTGGGAATTGGGGGAATTGCGATCGCGCTTGCCGCCCAAGGGGTTCTCCAGGACTTATTAAGTTACTTCTCCATCCTCTTAGATCGTCCCTTTGAAATTGGCGACTTTATCATTATCGGCGACTTCATGGGAACAGTCGAGCAGATCGGCATCAAAACCACCCGCTTTCAAAGTCTCAGTGGGGAAGAATTAATCATGTCCAATGCTGAATTAACCGCCTCTCGTCTGCGGAATTATAAACGGATGCAAAAACGCCGCATCGTCTTTAATATTGGCGTGATCTACGAAACCTCCAAAGAAAACCTAGAGGCCATTCCCCAGATCATCAAAACCACCATTGAGTCTATCGACCAAGCCACCTTTGATCGGTCTCACTTCAAAGAATACGGCGATTTTAGCCTTAATTACGAAACCGTATATTACGTGGAAAGTAGTGACTATACCTTGTCCATGGATATCCAGCAAAAAATTAATCTGGCCCTCTTTGAAGAATTTGCCCAACGGGGGATTGAATTTGCTTATCCCACTAACATAACCTATTACAAAGGCTTAGAAGTTCCGAAAGATGTTACCGAAACAGCTAATAATTATAGTTGACTTCTCCTTGCTCTACAAAGACGAGGCTTCTAAGAAGTAAACACTTAAAATTAGGATAGGGTAGGGACATCAATTTGACCTCCCATCCGATTTGTCTTGATTTATAAACTGGCACAACCCAAATATGGCAAACGTTAAGCCGACTTGTGGACAACTTGAGCGATCGCTCTCTCAGTCAATTCAAGCCTTCTATCGAGAAAACCTCGGACAACAACCCAGTAAAGTCACCTGTCAGCTATTTGCCAATCAGGTAGCTGTTGTGGTTGAAAATTCCATTACAGCCACAGAACAAGTATTAGCCCAGGATGGCAAAGAAAACTTCGCCAAACAAGTCCGCCTAGAATTGAACAATGTCACTCGGCCTCAACTGCAACAAATCATCGAAGACCATGTGGGAGTGTCAGTTTTAGATGTATTGTGTGATGCCACCTTAGAAACCAGTCGAACGGGCATCATTGCCGTTTTAGAAACCGCCCCCGACGTGCGTAACCCCCAAGCCATCCCCAAAGCCCCAAAACGGTCATCCTCCAATCACTCCTCCCACACCCCACCCACCTCTTAATGGGTTTCTGAATTAGTTTAAGCTGTTGTGCATTTAAATTGGTATGTGATAGTCGGGAACTCCGGAACAGGGAACAGGGAACAGACAAGAGATTAGGGAATTTTGTCTAAATTGAGAAAACCCCGTTACAGGGATATGTTTGAGCCTAACCAATACTAGAAAACCTCACGATTCAAGGCTTATCTCACTGATTACTGATTACTGATTACTCTGCTTACTGTTTACTGGTTACTGGTTACTGTTTACTGATTACTGCTATATCCCGTCTGCCATGTCCTTCTCCAGTTGCCTGATCTTCAATCCTGCGGCAGGCCCCACCGAAAGGGAATCCTGTTTACAAAAGATTCAAGAACACCTGAGTCCGGATTTTTCCCTCACCGTATATGAAACCACCCCAGAACGAGACGCAGAAGAATTAGCCCAAGCCGCCATTCAGAAAGGCTTTGACTGCATTTTTGCCGCCGGAGGAGACGGAACTGTGTCTGGGGTAGCCCATGCCTTACTCGGAACAGACATTCCCCTCGGCATTATCCCCACCGGGACTGCCAACGCCTTTGCCAACGCCCTCGGAATTCCCAGTGATCTCCTCTCCGCGTGCCAAGTCATCCGCCGCCAAAACACCCGTCAAGTGGACGCAGGGCAATGTAACGATCAAGCCATGATCTTATTTACCAGCATTGGCTTTGGGGCAGAAATGAGTCACCACGCAGACCGAGAAGCCAAAGATCGTTGGGGGATCATGGCCTACTTTTTCGCCGCCCTGCAAAACTTCCAAGAATTCGACACCTTTCAAGTCCAACTCACCGCCGACGGCCATTCCCTCGACCTAGAGGCCACTGCCATCACCATCGCCAATACAGCCCCCCTCACCTCCCTCTTAGCCCAAGGGCCCGATCAACTCATCGCTGACGACGGCCTCTTTGATGTCACCATCATCGCCCCTCAACATTGGACAGACCCCTTGAGCAAATTTACCCAAGGTTTAGCCATCTCCCACGACTTGCTTCAGTCCGCCCTCCGCCAACAAAATGCCCAACGGGATGATATTACTTGTTTTCGGGCTAAACAAATCAGCGTCAACACTGTTCCCCCCCAAAAAGTAATGATAGACGGAGAAGTCATCGGCACAACCCCCGCCGAGGTGCAATGTATTTCTCAAGGATTAACGCTGTATGTCAATGAATAGGTGCAACAGAGTTGGGAACAGGCAAAGAACAAACAACAAAGAACAAACAACAAATTATTCATTATTGAGAACTTTTTTCCCTTAACACCGTATAGGGATGATTAGAAGTCATATTAGGTTCAGCGAGAGAGGGAGAAAACAAGAGAGCATTCACCCACAGTAAAAGCACCCCAGTCACCATAAAACCACTCCAAAAGAAGGGATTATACACCATACTCCGCCAAGAAAAACGTCGTAGAGAGTTGGGAAACTGTAACTGACCTAGATCAACCTCACGTTTAATGGTGACTCTAGACTCCTCTAGGGTAATTAAATCTAACTCTACTAACTGCCCCAAGGCCGTGTAAATATCCTTTCGACTCATGGCCGGGTGTAAAAACTCCTCCGTCCACATTTGAAAGGTGGTCCAGTCTCTCGATAAATCCCAATGGACGCGATTATGTGCCTGAATCCAATAGTAGAGGAGACTCGCATGGGGACTTAATTTAAGGTTGTTGGGGTGACTTAGTATTAAATTCATCTTGCTGATCCTCAGAGGGCGCATTCTCACAAGGGTGGGGGGTTAGTTCGGTTCATTCGTCAATGGGGAAACGCTGTTTTTAGGAAAACCGCTTGAAACCTCACCCAAAAACAAGGGCGTTTCTACCTCTATTCTGTATCAACAGATACGGACAATTGGCAGAATTGTCCCAAGAAGCAATAATTTTTAATTTTTGGGGGGATGGAGGAGGAGGCCATGTAGCGTCTGACCTTACTTTTTAGGCTAACTTTACCCTTTCTCCAACATCTGCCATCTGCCTCCTGCTTACTGCTTACTGCCTCCTGCTTACTGTTTACGGTAGCCAGAATAGTAGCGAAAAGCCCCCAAAATACAAGACGAGAACTAAAACTCCCTCAAAGCCAATATTGACTAGACCGTATTTTTCCCGTCGCAAGAGTCCTAATAAGAGAATACCTGTCATTAAAATCGTGAGGGCGATAACGAAGATTTGTCGGGGTTGTAGGGCGTGATAAATGGACCCCTGACGGTAGGCTATATCGGAGAGGGCGATGAGTAACACATCAAAACTATTGCCGCCGATAATGCCACTCATGGCGAGGGTAAGGGCATTTCGACGAACGGCGGCCACTGCTGTCACCAGTTCGGGGAGAGAGGTGGAGATGGCGGTAAATAAGCCACCGAAGACGGTTTCTGAGAGTTGGGTTTGGGACGCGATCGCGTCTCCCGTTTTCGCTAACATATACCCGATTCCCGCAATAGCCAAGGCATACAACGCAAACTTAACCCACAGGTTTTTTAATTTGCGGCGAGTCAGATTCACTATTTCTGCATCCTCCTCCACCGTTTCTTGGGTTGGCTGAGGCCGCCACATGGGAGTTGTGCGTACATTAGAACTCAGACGTAGGCCAAACCAATATCCTGCAAATAACACCAACGAGGCCGGGTGAACTGGGTCCCAATCCACGCGATCGCAATTGTCCCCAAACCAAACAACAAAACATTCAGAGTTAAACTGTCACTCACGAAGAACAAAAGATAATGGATCGTCACTAAGCCCAATTATCCTACCATATCGGGCATTCTAGGCAGGTTTACTGATCCCCCACCTCCATGGGAAGTCGCCTTAACACTATCCCCAAAGATGAAACCCCAGTCATTCGATCGTTAGAGACAACCAAAATACAAACCTATGTATCGACAGATGTAAATGAGTATAGGCCCTCGTTACCGTTATAAATGAAGACAAACCGAAAGAATCAATAAACTGCAATCTATGCACTATTTATTACAAGCATCTAGCGAAGCCGTCCATTTTCCTTGGACTAGCACCATTTTATATGGTCTGGGTTTTGTGCTTGCGGTTACATTAGGTTCAATCGCTTGGTACAACTCGAAACGACCCACTGGATGGGAAAACAAAGAACGTCCTGATATTGTTCCGGACATTGAAAAATAAAGATTACGCATTCTAGGCGTTAAAACATAGCGTTAAGACATTTTTTGTCAATCTTACCCAATAACTGTCAATCTAAAGCGAGGTTTAATCTCTTATGGCTAATAAACAACAAAGTGCTAATTACGATAGAAAATTGGTCGCGGCTGAAACGGCGGCTCGTCAAGAACGAGAACAAGAATTTTATAAAGATCGCCCGGATAACCAAGGGGATATGGACACCTCAAGCGGCTATACCGTTGACCGCGAAGGGTTAGCCAATAACTTTCCCATCGAACCAGAAATGTATATCAACGAACCCGGCGATCTCAATTATCAAGACATCGAAGAAACCGCAGAACGGAAACAAGAACTCCAAGAAATTAACCAAACTAACGAAGAAGGCAAGTTAGAAATGGGCGATGATGAACGTGGGAAAGGACCAGGGATGATCTAGAACTTATAATTTAGCATTACCATCTAGAACTGAGCATCTTTTTGTTCCACTGTTCATCCCCTACCCTAAGTCGGGAGGGATTTTTTTTGGGTTGGTTCTTGGTTCAAGGGGGAATGCTTTGCTCCCCCCTATCACTTATGATTCGGGCAACAAGGTTAAAATACGCTTGGTGACTTCTTCAATACTTAATCCATCAGTTTGAATTTCTACTGCATCGCTGGCCTTGCGTAGGGGGGAGACATTGCGGGTACTGTCCAAGCGATCGCGCTCTTGGATTTGCTGTTCTAATTTCTCTTGGAATACTAACCCATAGCCCTGCTGTTTTAAATCTAACAGGCGACGACGGGCCCGTTCTTGCACCGAAGCCGTTAAAAAGACCTTCACCTCTGCATGGGGGAAGACATAGGTCCCAATATCTCGCCCTTCTGCGACTAACCCTCCCTGTTTACCCCATTTTTGTTGTTGTTGCACCAGTAAGCGACGGACTCCCTGATGTTTGGACACCGCAGAGACATTGGCCGTTACTTCTGGGGAGCGAATGACTTGGGTGACATCTTCGCCATCTATTAAAACACGCTGTTGGTCTCCGGTGTGCGTAAACTGGATTTGGGATTGACTGGTGAGTTCTGCAATAGCTGCTTCATCCTCCACTGCAATTCCTCCTTGTAACACCTGCCAAGTTACGGCCCGATACATGGCCCCGGTGTCTAAATAGACTAATTTTCGCGTTTGAGCAATTTTTTGGGCAATGGTTGATTTTCCCACTCCGGCGGGCCCGTCAATGGCGATAATGGGTTGACGATGGCGTAACACGACATTATCAATGAGACGAGTTTTGCCGACATGAGCAGCGATCGCCAGTAATCCTACATCTTTAATCATGGTCAATGGTTCTATAGTATCGGGATGAACTAACTCAACATATTGAACAGTCACGCTTTCCCCCTGGCCTAACTCAGACTGGACTAACTTCACTAAGGTTTGACTGTCCCTTTCTCCTGCTTGAAATGCGGCCTGGGCCTGGTTTAATCCTTGGGACAACAGCAATGCGTCTTGTTTCTCCTCTGGGGAGAGATAGGCATTGCGGGAACTATAGGCCAACCCCGACTCCTCCCGCACAATGTCACCAGCGCGAATTTCTACGGGAATATTCAAATCTTGGACGAGACGGCGAATAATGGCTAACTGTTGCGCATCCTTTTGTCCAAAATAAGCGCGATCGGGTTGCACTAAATTCAACAACTTACTCACAATAGTAGCGACTCCTTGGAAATGACCAGGCCGAAATGCTCCGCATAAACGGTTCATCATGGAGTTTGGGGGAATGACGAAGGTGGGAGAGGAGTCAGCAAGGGGATTTCCGGTCATTTCTGTCCAAGTGGGAGCAAACACCACATCAACCCCTAACTCCTCACAAATTTGACTATCCTGGTCTAAATTGCGGGGATACCGTTCTAAATCTTCCCCTGGGGCAAATTGTAATGGGTTAACATAGATACTCACCACCACCACATCATTTTCTTGTCGTGCTGCTTCAATCAGGCTTTTGTGGCCTGGGTGTAATGCTCCCATTGTGGGAACTAAACCAATTTTCTTGCGTTGCCAGTAACGTCCTAAAGACGCACGTAAACCAGCCACCGTTTGATACAGGCGCACCTAAACCCCCTTCTTGCCAATTCCGTCCACCAACAAATATTCCAGTATAGCGTTTCTCTCAGTCCCTAGTCACCCAGATGGATAGTTAGAGATTAGAAAGTCGTTTGCAGTCATTTTCGCTACACTCCACCCAACCGACGGCAGAATCCGCATTTCAACAATTTTCTCACTCCCCCCCAGACGGAAACCGTCCGCCTAGCTCATTGTTCCGTAATTTTACCTAAAAATGAAGCTCTTTTAAAGTTATTCCGGATAAAAGTGCCGGACCGTCGAAAAATGTACTGTATTTTTAAATAACATGACTGAACCTTTGTGTTAGGGATGGGTTTTATTGATGCGTAAATCAAAAGGATTAATTTATCCTGCTCTTAATTGACTCCTTTTATAATAGTAAAGATTAATCAGTAAATAGTAAGCAGTACCATAATTTTATTGCTACCGTGGCGCAACATTTTTAGGGAACTTTTGTTAAATTATTGTATTGATAAAATATCTGGTCAAACGTTGCCCGTCTTTTACCAAGTTGTATCAATCTGGGGCTGAGAAAGGTAAGTCTTTAGGTTGACTGGGGGATCGGCTGAATACTTCTGGAGAAAGTTAATATATAATCGAAGATTCAAGAGTTAAACCTTGTTTTTGGGTAAATTCTAGGAAAACTAGATCAGTGGGTTCAGATCGGATGTTTAATTCATGGCAAGAAAAGTTATTCTAGAAAAGAAGAAAATCTGTTGTAACTGTCCCTTAGCCTTGTGACTTCATCTCCCTTTACCGTTGTTTTGTTAGTGCCAACTGGAATTGGTGCAGCGATTGGCGGTTATGCGGGGGACGCACTTCCGGTAGCGAAAGCCTTGTCGGGAGTTTGCGATCGCCTCATTACCCACCCCAATGTCCTCAACGGAGCGCAACTGTACTGGCCCCTCTCCAATACCGCTTATGTGGAAGGCTACGGCCTCGATCAATTTGCTGCCGGAAACTGGGGATTGCAACCCGTCTCCCAAAACCGCATTGGCCTGTTACTCGATGCAGCCATCGAACCGGAATTGCGTCTGCGTCACCTACAAGCCGCAGAAGCCACCAGAGCCACCCTTGGTCTTGATTTGACCGATTATTGCCTCACCGACCAACCCCTAGGCGTAGAATTGCGCACAGCCCCCTCTGAGGCCAGTTGGGGAACAATCCGCAACCCGGATAGTTTACTGCGGGGGGCGGAAAAATTAAGGAATCAGGCCCGAGCCACGGCCATTGCCGTCGTTGCCCGTTTCCCCGATGATCCCCCCGACAGTCCCGAATTACAGAACTATCGCCACGGCTCTGGCGTTGATCCCATTGCTGGGGCCGAAGCGGTGATCTCTCATCTGGTGGTGCGTCAACTGGGCATCCCCTGCGCTCACGCACCAGCCTTGTCTCCCTTGCCCGTGGATGCCCATATCTCCCCCCGTGCAGCCGCCGAGGAATTGGGGTACACTTTTTTACCCTGTGTCTTGGTGGGCCTCTCCCGGGCCCCGCAATTTATCCGCACAGCCCAAACCCGAACCCCTGAGCAAATGTGGGCGGAGCAGGTGGATGCGGTGATTGTGCCAGCGTCGGCCTGTGGGGGAAGTGCTACCCTAAGCCTGAGTCACAGTCGCATTATTGCCGTCCAAGATAATGCCACTCAAATGCAAGTTCCCCCGGAAAGGTTGGGGATGAAAGCCCTGTTGGTGCAGTCTTACTTGGAAGCTCTAGGCGCGATCGCCGCCTACCGCCAAGGCATAGCCCCCGACTTACTCCGGCCCCATATTTCCCCCCTCAACTGCTTATCATAGGAGTCTAGACGATTGCCAGAACATCCAGTGAATCGACCCGAACCCCCTGAATTTGAATCATTAACCCGCATCCAAATCTTGGTTGCCATGGGAGTCACGGCAGTTCTACTCTTAGTCGTGGCCAAAGTGTGGCAATATTTAGGCAATGTGCCATTACTCCCCATTGAGTTTACCCTTCCCGCCGTCTTACTGGGGATTGGCTTGGCCTTGGGAATTGCGGCCATTAGTGCCTTAGTCCATCGACTTTGGCCAGCCTATCGGCGCAGTGCCGATTTTTACCTACAATTGGTGATTAAACCCCTAATTTGGCCAGATTTAATTTGGCTGGGACTCTTACCCGGCCTCAGTGAAGAACTCCTCTTTCGTGGGGTAATGTTACCTGCATTGGGGTTAAATCCTCTTGCGGTGGTGTTATCGAGTTTATTATTTGGGGTGTTACATCTGAGTGGGGCCCAGCAATGGCCTTACATGATCTGGGCAATTGTAGTAGGGGGAATTTTAGGGACCACTGCTTTAGTGACAGGGAATCTTTTGATCCCCATTGTTGCCCATATTTTGACCAATTTTCTGTCGGGCTTTCTCTGGAAATGGTCTAATGGGACTAAGTGGCCTGAGTCGAATTAGCGGTCATTCGTATCATGTCTCATTCCCATCATCATCATGCCCCAACCTCCTATAACCGCGCTTTTTTAATTGGCACGATTTTAAATGTGGTTTTTGTGGTGATTGAAGCGGGGTATGGTTTTTTTACCAACTCGTTGGCCTTGTTAGCGGATGCGGGGCATAATCTGAGTGATGTGTTGGGGTTAATTCTGGCCTGGGGGGCCAGTGCGTTGTCGCAATTTCCTCCCAGTGGTCGCTATACCTATGGGTTGCGTCGGTCTTCGATTTTAGCGGCTTTGTTGAATGGGATTATTTTATTATTGGCTATGGGCGCGATCGCGTGGGAATCCATCCAACGCTTTTATACTCCCCATGAAGTCGCAGGTCAAACCATTATTATTGTGGCGTTAATTGGTGTCCGAGAAATCGAGGAGGAGTTACACGATCATTTTGGCATTGCCCACGCCACCATTCAAGTAGAAAACGGTGATCCCAATTATCCCTGTCATTTAGCCCCAGATCATCATGTTTGAAGACACCTTGGGTTTTAACCCAAGGCTAAGAGCTTAAACCCGTTAAAACCGGGTTGAGAGACTCACCCAGTCGGAATCCTCCGATCATCCTCCCCCTTGGACAGGGAACGGTTATACACTACTATCAGGATGCCGACTCAGGGGACAAGGGGGTTGGGGATAACCGGCCCATTCCTGTCCCTCTGTCGTGAATCACCGAATTATGAAGTAGTCTAATCAATGACACGAATTATTGTCATTACCTCCGGGAAAGGGGGGGTCGGGAAAACGACCATCACCGCTAACTTAGGGACCGCGATCGCCAAACGAGGTCATAAAACCGTTCTCATTGATGCCGACTTTGGCCTCCGTAACCTCGATCTCCTTTTAGGATTGGAAAATCGCGTGGTTTATACGGCCATGGATGCCATTAGTGGCCAATGTCGTCTTGAACAAGCTCTGATTAAAGATAAACGGCAACCCAACTTAGTCTTACTCCCGGCTGCCCAAAACCGCAATAAAGAATCCATTAACCCCGAACAGATGAAAAAATTAGTGGCGGCTTTGGGGAAAGTGTTTGATTATATTATTGTGGACTGTCCAGCCGGGATTGAAGGAGGGTTTCGCAATGCCATTGCTGCGGCCCGGGAGGCGATCATTGTTACGACTCCGGAAGTGGCTGCGGTTCGGGATGCAGATCGGGTGATCGGCCTCCTAGAAGCCAATGATATTCGCCGAATTCATCTGGTGGTCAACCGGATTCGCCCGGAAATGGTGCAGATCAGCGATATGATGAGCGTTGAGGATGTTTTAGAAATCCTCGCTATCCCCTTAATTGGGATTGTCCCTGACGATGAACGGATTATTATTGCCAGTAATCGGGGTGAACCCATTGTGCTAGAAAAAAACCCTCCTCTGTCGGGAGTGGCTATTAAAAATATTGCTAGTCGTCTGGATGGCGAAAAAGTCCCTTTTCTCGATATCTTGGCCATACATAATAATTGGTTTAATCGGCTTCGCCGTTGGTTAGGCATCTAGAGACGACGCTTTTTTACTCTTGTTATTGACCCAGCAACTGTGTTTATTAACCAACTCTGGCACGCGATCGCTAAATTACCTGGAAAACTCCTCCCTTGGTCCGGTGTCCCTCAAAGTGGCACAACGGCTAAACAACGCCTCAAATTGGTCATTGCCCATGATCGATCAGGGTTAAGTCCTGAAACCGTCGAAGCTATGCGTCAAGAAATTCTCGCTGTGGTGAATCGGTATGTGGAAATTGACCCCGACTCCTCTGAGTTTATGTTAGAAAGCGATCGCCGAATGACCACCCTCATCGCCAACCTCCCCATCCGTCGCATAAGAGCCCTCACCCCCAAACCCCCTCCCCCATCGGACTCCTCTCCCCCTGATTATGATAATCTAGGAGAACTAGAAGAAGATGCCGGAGACGAACCCGACAATTTTTCTAGTCCCTAATCCTGAATGTTTTGTGGTAGCGTGGAAAAATTAGTTAAAAGATGTGATTAATATCAAAACCTTTTGCCCCAAGAGAGACTAAGATCAGAATTAGCTAACCATTAGGATGAACAAGAGGGTCAGGGATGTTCTTTAATGCCACAGAAATTCTAATAGACGCTTTTGTGGGACGGTTGCGGGAAGGATACCGCCGCACCTACGGAGGACTCAAGCAAGACTACGAAGATATTATCGCTTGGGCAGGCAGTATGGCCATGGAAAACATCGCCAACAGTGATGCCCTGTACCACAATGTAGAGCATTCTATCCTCGTCACTTTAGTCGGCCAGGAAATTTTACGAGGGAAACACATCCGCGAAGGGGGAGTCTCTTGTGAAGACTGGTTACATTTGATCATCGCGCTACTTTGCCACGATATCGGCTATGTTAAAGGCGTTTGTCGCCAAGACGACGAACAACAACGTCTCTATGCAACAGGGAAAAACGGCGAAAAAGTCCACCTCCCGGCAGGCTGTTCTGATGCGTCTCTCACCCCCTATCATGTTGATCGGGGTAAACTATTTATTGAAGAACGGTTTGGGGGACATCGGTTGATTGATGCAGAATTAATTAAAAGTAGTATTGAACTCACCCGTTTTCCTGTCCCGAAAAAAGATGACCACAAAAACACCGTGGACTATCCCGGTTTAATTCGCGCTTCGGACTTGATTGGTCAATTGAGTGACCCCCGTTACTTAAAGAAAATTAGCGCGTTATTCTACGAATTTGAAGAAACTGGGGCTAATAAAATGATGGGTTTCCAAAACCCCGGTGATTTACGGCGGAATTATTCTAAGTTTTATTGGAATGCCGTTTACCCCTATATTCAGGATGCACTACAATACCTGTCTTTGACTCAACAAGGTCAACAAATTATTGCCAATTTATACTCTAATGTTTTTGTGGTAGAACACGAAAAAAATGAGGAAGCCTATCAACAGCAGATGGCTTCTTAATCATGTATAATGTAGAATTGATAATGTAGAATTGATAATTAAGAATTGAGAATTCAATTGATCTGGGCGGCATAACCACAAAGACACAAAGAACACAAAGGGAGGAAACAGTAAGAACTAAGAACTAAGAACTAAGAACAAATAACCAACAACGAAGAACAAAAAATACATGAACTGGTGGCGGAGACTAAAGAAGAATTCCTTGGCGCGGTTTGGGGCGATTATTTTATTGATCTTTTATATTAGTGTCTTTTTTGCTGATTTTATTGCCCCTTATAGTCCCTATGATACCCAAGTTGGTGGGTCTTTGTTGCCGCCAACGACGATTTATTGGCAAACTCAAGATGGAGAGTTTATTGGCCCCCATGTGTATCCGACAACTCAGGGGCCGGTGGATATTGAAACGGGAAAACGAGAGTTAAAGGTTGATTATTCTAGCCCTGCACCAATCCGGCTTTTTGTCAAGGGTGAATCCTATAATTTTTTACAAATTCGTCTCCCCCTTCCTCCCTCTTTTGAAGAAACCGATCTTTTCCCTGGTATCCCCATGAACCGTCATCTGTTTGGAGCAGTGGGAGAGGCCAGAATTAATCTTTTAGGGACTGATGAACAAGGCCGAGATCAGTTTAGTCGTCTTCTGTTTGGGGGAAGAATTAGCCTGAGTATTGGCTTAGTGGGAATTTTAATTTCTTTCCCCTTGGGACTGTTAGTGGGGGGAATTTCGGGTTATTTTGGCGGTTGGATTGATATGGCATTAATGCGCTTAGTGGAAGTGTTAATGACCATCCCGACGATTTATTTACTGGTCGCTCTTGCTGCGGTTCTCCCATCCGGACTTACTAGCTCTCAACGTTTTCTCCTTATTGTGGTTATTACATCTTTTGTGAGTTGGTCGGGACTAGCGAGGGTCATTCGGGGTCAAGTGTTATCATTAAAGGAGCAGGAATTTGTGGATGCAGCGCGAGCAATTGGGGCAAATTCTGGACGGATTATTGTGCGGCATATTCTACCCCAAACGGCGACTTATACGATTATTTCGGCGACGTTGGCGATTCCTAGTTTTATTGTTGCGGAGTCGGTGTTAAGTTTGATTGGCCTGGGCATCCAGCAACCTGATCCCTCTTGGGGGAATTTACTTTCTGTGGCAACGAATGGGTCAATTTTGGTGTTACAACCTTGGTTAATTTGGCCTCCTGCTCTTTTGATTATTTTAACGGTTTTAGCGTTTAATTTGTTGGGTGATGGGTTACGGGATGCCCTTGATCCTAGGACGCTTAATAATTAGTTGGTTGTTTGTTGTTGGTTATCCATTACCGATTACCGATTACCGATTATTTTTAAAGCTGCGATCGCCTGTAAGCGAATCCGAGGATCGTCATCCTCTGTAAACCCCTGTAAGGCTTCTAGAGCGCAATTATCCTCTAAATGACTCCAGGCTTGGATGAGGAGTTGTTTGGGGGGGAGAGGGGCGAAATATTGGGGTTGAGTGCGATAAAAATGCCAGAGCATTTGGGCGACTTGTTGGTATAAATTGGGGTTGGTAATTTGACTACTCAAGCGCAATATTTCATCGAGGCAAGGGGGAGGGAGAAGGGTTAAACTGTGTTGGAGATGGGACCAACTGGTGGGGGTTTCCATCCACGCTAAAGCGCGAATGAGTTGGAGTTGTAGGGGTTGGGGAGTGGTGGGGGATTGTAAGACGTGAAAGAGGAGGTTTGCTGCGTCTGGGGTTTTGATGCGACTGATGGCTAGGGCGGCCTGTTGGCAGACTTCTAGGTTAAAGTCGTAGAGTAGGGGTTTGAGATGGGGGAGGAGATGGAGGTGGGGGAGAGGATTGAGGGTTTTGTTAAAGGTGATTCTTCCTCCTATTCCGGCTACGGCTTCCTTGCGGACGGCGGCGTGATGATCGGATAATGCAGTGAGGAAAGCGGGGAGAATGCGGGAGTCTCGAAAGTTGCTTAATGTGGCGATCGCCAGTTGACGAATTTCTGGGTTATCATCCCCCACCAAGGATAACAGGGGAGTGACAATTTCAGGCCGATGAATTTGACACAAGGCGCGAGTGGCCGCGAAACGAGTCTCTGGAGCATCTAACAGTTGCACCAATTCGCTAATGGCCCCTGGGCCGAAATTAGATAATCCCGTTGCAGCAATGTCTCCTAACTCCTCATCCTCAGTAGTTTGTAAACAGGTGGCCAATGCAGTGATTGCTTGGGGGTGTTGAAACTTCCCTAAAATGCGGCCTGCAAACCAACGTTGCTCGATGGGGATGTTTTCATTATGCAGGATTTCCATTAAGGGCGCGATCGCGCCTTCCCCCAACAACGGAAACAACTTCACACAATCCCACCGTTGTTGAAAATCCCCCCCTTGCAGAATCGCCAACGCCCCCTCCATAGCCACATCCCAGTTTACCTCAGATGGGGACTGGAGGAGAGAAGAATGCAGCGATCGTAATAAAGTTGTCCAATCTCGCGTCTCCATTGCTTGCTGCACCTGCATTTCCAACCCTTGCTCTAACTTCATAAGTAACGTTAAAAAACTCCCGCCTCTCCCAGCATAAACAACATTAGAGAGAAACTCTGCAAGCAAGATGTAAAAAACGCATCAAGACCATGTAAATACTTCACTAATTATAAATATTTGTTACAAGTGATACAAAATCCCCCAAAAAACTTCCTTAACCTGTAGCCAAGCCTCAAAAATAATCGGCTCAATTCTTCCCCAGAAACCCCACCCCAAGCCCACTTTTAGAACTCGCCCAAACCGCGAACTATAAATACTGACTAAAGATAAGCAAACCCTAACCAAGAAAACGCAATGACTAGCACCGTAGTAGCCGAAAAAAAGCTCAATAAATTTGAAAAATTTAAAGCCGAAAAAGATGGATTAGCCATCAAAGAAGAATTACAAGAATTAGTCCAACAGGGTTGGGAATCTATCGACAAAACCGACCTAGAACAACGGTTAAAATGGTTAGGCATTTTCCACCGTCCCGTCACTCCAGGTAAATTCATGCTGCGTTTGCGTGTCCCCAACGGCATTCTCAACAGTCGGCAAATGCGCGTATTAGCCAAAATCATTCAACAGTACGGAGAAGACGGCAGTGCCGATATCACCACCCGACAAAACATCCAACTGCGAGGCATTCGCTTTGAAGATATCCCCGACATTTTTCAACAATTAAAACAGGTAAATTTAACCTCCGTTCAATCCGGAATGGATAATGTGCGAAATATTACCGGATCCCCCGTTGCCGGCCTAGATAGTAATGAACTCATCGACACTAGAGAATTAGTGCAAAACGTTCAAAATATGATCACCAACGGGGGAGACGGAAATTATGCCTTCACCAACCTACCCCGTAAATTTAATATTGCCATTGAAGGGGGACGAGATAACGCAGTCCACGCAGAAATTAACGATATTGCCTTTGTCCCGGCCTATCGAGAAGGCATCTTAGGCTTTAATGTATTAGTGGGGGGATTTTTCTCAGCAAAACGGTGTGAAGCTGCTATCCCCTTAAATGCGTGGGTTGAACCTAACCAGCAAGTCGTCGAGTTATGCCGCGCTATTTTAACAGTTTATCGAGATCATGGCCTCCGTGCCAACCGACAAAAAGCGCGGTTAATGTGGTTAATTGAAGACTGGGGGATAGAGAAATTCCGGGGAGAAGTCGAGGCCGTCTATGGCCACCCATTACTCACTGCGGCCTCAGAAGATGTCATCGACTGGGAGAAACGGGACCATATTGGCGTGCATCCCCAACAACAGGACGGTTATAGTTATGTTGGGTTAAATGTCCCTGTGGGCCGGTTGTCGGGAGAAACGATGTTTGAGTTGGCCCGACTTGCAGAAGTGTACGGAAATGGGGAAATTCGCTGTACAGTGGAACAAAATATGATTCTCCCCTACATTGCTAATGAGAATCTTGAGGCATTGTTGAGTGAACCCCTCTTACAAGAGTTTACCATTGCGCCGAGTTCTTTAGTGCGTTCTTTAGTGTCTTGTACAGGGGCAAAATACTGTAATTTTGCTTTAGTGGAAACCAAACAACGGGCCCTGAAAATTGCCGAGGAATTAGACCAAAAATTAAATCTTTCCCAACCAGTCCGCATTCATTGGACGGGGTGTCCTAACTCTTGTGGCCAACCCCAGGTTGCGGACATTGGGTTAATGGGAACAAAAACCCGAAAAGATGGCCAAACGGTGGAAGCGGTGGATATTTATATGGGGGGTAAAGTCGGCAAAGATGCGAAGTTAGGCACTCGTGTTCAAAAAGCTGTCCCTTGTGAAGATTTACCCCAAGTTTTGCAAGACATTTTAGTGAATGATTTTGGGGCGGAGGTAAATCAGGGTTAACCCCCCAAAGCCAAGGGTTAAAACCCGTGGCTAATAGCTCAAGTCTGCGGAAAGCCGACTCCTTTTTATCAGGGGTTTGATGTGGTCTTTTCCTTTTAATCTCTTAACCCGTTTTAACGGGTTTT